>CAZGAX010000174.1:0-6676 GCA_964523745.1 uncultured Halobacteriales archaeon
GTCGAGATGTCCTGTGACACCTGCAAGTACAAGGTCGAACTCGACGGCTACGAGGCGGACGTCGGCGGCGCCAGAGCCATGCTCCGGGCGCTGACCCACCAGGCGGCCCACGCCGACCGCGACGACGTCGACGACGAGGCCCACGTCCACGACGCACCGGACAAACACGTGGCGGTCTGTACCAACCAGACCTGCTCGGCCGACGGCGCCCCGGCTGTCCTCGAACGGCTCCGACAGGCCGTCCGGGACGCCGACGAGTGCGACGCCAGAATCACCCGCTCGTCCTGTCTCGGCCGCTGTGGCGAGGGCCCGATGGTCGCCGTCTATCCCGACGGCGTCTGGTACGGCGGCGTCGAGGGGGCCGACGCAGACCGGATCGTCTCGGGCCTGGAGCGGGACCGCATCGTTTCCGACCTCGTCGACCAGACGCTGTAGCACCGACTTTCGACCGACCGCTGATACTACAACTCATACCACACATGACCTGTCACGAACTCGAAGCACTCCGACTCGGACTGCTGAACGTACTCGGAACCGACGACCAGCGCGTCAGAGACCACGCCGAAGCCGAACTCGAGGGGCACCTCGACGGCCCCATCGGGGCGCTGGCCGAGGCAGACTCGCTCGAGAGCGTCCAGCGCCACCTCGACGCCGCGCTGGTGGACCTCGAGGAGGAAGTCGCGAACGCCGACCCGGACAGCCAGGAGTACGACTACCTCCGTGGCCGACTCGTCGCGGTCCGCGACGCCGAGCGGGCCGTCTCCCGACTGACCGACCAGGGCGAGAGCCTCCTCGATGGCCTCGGCGAGGCTCACCATCACCTCCACGAGGCATTTCCCGTCGATGAGTGAATCCGGCCACCGTCAGTCGGTACCGCTTGGCGACGTCGACCCGGCCGGCTCTCGCCACCAGGGACGGCGGTCCGCCGTTGCCCTCGTGAAAGACACCGTCGTGGCCGGTCTGGCTGACGGTTCTGTCGTGGCAGTCGACAGGCAGACGCTGGCCGAGCGATGGCGCGACGAGTCCGGGGATGCCGGCAGCGTCGTGTCTGCGGTGCCGTTCGACGAGGGCGTCGCCGTCGGCGAACGCAGTCCGGCCGGTACTGTTCGCGTCTACGACGCCGAAGGGAACCGGCGCTGGACGTACGACACTGCCGACGACGTCGGTGACCCCCAGCGCAACACCCGGTTTTTCCTTCCGTTCGTCGTCGACCTGGCGACCGACGGGTCGAAGCTCTTCGTCGCCGCGAGGCGGTACGAACGGGACGGCTCTGCGCCGGAGGGCGAGCGTCGCCACTTCGAGAGCGTCGTCTACGCCTTCGACCCCGGCGGCGAGGTGGCCTGGCGGTACGAGACCGACGCCTCGCCGATAGCGCTGGACGTCGCCGGCGACCGCCTGGCGGTCGGCTACAACCGCTGCACCGGTGCCCACCAGCACGGCCTCGTCGTACTCGACGCAGAGAGCGGCGAGCCGCGGATGCAGTGGGACCCGGGCACCGACGGTCAGCGCCGGGTCGGCGACGTCTCCCTCCTCCCCGAGGGCCTCGTCGCCGCCAGCCACGGGGATTACCGGTGCTACCGGTTGGGCGACGGCGGCGCAATCCGCTGGCAGGCCGACCTCGCCCGACCGACGACAGTCGACGGCGAGACGGTCTATGCCTACCCGAATCACGTCCACGCCACGTCCGACGGCATCGCGGTCGTGACCGGCAACACCTATCCCGAGGAGGGTCGGGAAACCGAGGCACGCCATCCGCTGGAACACGCGGCCGTCGGCCTCTCACCCGCTGGCAAAGAGCGCTGGACGGTCGACGTCGGAGGCTTCGCGACCGGCATCGCCACGGCCGGCAAGTCGGTTGCGATACCGAGTGCTCAGAACTTCCGGGACCGTGACCCCGGGGAACATGCGCTCCACCTCGTCGACGTCGCGGCGGGTCACCGAGAGACCATCCGTGGCGACGGCGTCTTCACGGCAGCGGCGATCGACGAGCAGGACCTCGCCGGAATCGAAGAGCCCGTCGTCTACCACGACGAGGGTACCGAACGCGGTGCCTACCGCCTCCACAGCTACGAGCAGTAAGAACAGGGATTTCAGCCCGCCGAGTAGTCGGAAGCCTCGACGTCGAAGAGCGATTCGAAGTTCTCTCGCCGGTCTTCCGGAACCGCGCCTATCCAACGCGGCCGGAAACGGCTGATGCGGTCATTGGGGGTTCGTTTGTACGAAGAACAAACGCGTTCGATGAGCGTTGCCCGTCACCGGTCCCGGGCCGAAGCCACCGAGCGGTCGACCCGGTCGGCGGTCAGCGAATCGAGGGTGACCAGGTCTCCACCCGTCTCGGAGAGGACGCAGTCGACCAGGCCGGCCCGGTCCCCCTCACCGGTGTCGACCACGAGCAGTTCGGGATCGCAGGCAGCCAGGTCCCGGGCCGCCAGTCTCGTCGCTTCGACTGGGCTCCCGTCCGCGACGTTCGCCTTGCCGTCGGTCACGAGGACCACGACGCTTGCCGCCGGATCGGCCCGATCGAGGACTTCCGCGGCGGTTCGGAGCCCCGCCGGCAGTGGCGTCCGGTCGTCGGTAGGGAGGTCCTTGAGGTGGCGAGCCGCCAGCGTGACGCTGTCGGTCGGCGGGAGCAAGACCTCGGCGTCGTCGCCCGCAAAAGCCACGAATGCCACCTGGTCGCGGTGCAGGTACGCCTCCTCCAGCAGTTCCAGGACGGTGCCCTTGGCGGCTCGCATCGCCGGCCGCATCGACGCGCTGGCGTCGACGACGAAGACGACGAGCGACGCCGCCTCGTCGGCCCGCACCGACGCCCGGAGGTCGCGGGATTCGGGGGCCGACGCGCCGCGACTCGCCGCCGCCCGGACCGACGCCGCCGCGTCGACGCCGCCGGTGGATTCGGCGGCCCGTGTTCGAACTCTCGGCCCGGAGCCGCCGACGCTGGGCTCTGTCCGTGCGCTCCCTCTGGAACCGACGTCCCCGTCATCTGTACCGTCCGGAACGCGGAGGTCCGGTGCCCGGCAGTCCTCGGCAGCACCGACGGCCGCTGACTGGCCTGGCAGTACCGGCGTCGCTGCCTCCCCGTCGTCACCGCCGTCGGACTCGTCGCCACCGTCCCGGGTGGACGGCGCCTCGCTGTCAACGTTGTCGGTCGCATCGTCACCGGCATCCCGGTTCCCGTCGCCCCCGTCGGCGGTCACGCCTGGCGCTTCGCTCGACAGCCGTCCATCCCTGTCGGCGTCCTGACCCCCGTCTTCGTCGGCCGCTCCGGTGTCACGCTCGTCGCCGGCCCCCGGATTCGGCTCCGGAGTCGACTCGTCGGTCGACTCCTCGGGGTCGGCACCGTCCGACGAGTCCTCGGCATCGGGTCCCGCCGACTCGCCGGCATCCTCGCCGTCCCCGGCCTCGCCGTCGGCAGACCCCGTCTCCGAACTGTCTTCGCGTCCGTCCCCGAAGTGCTCGTCGACCAGGTCGTCGACGTCGGCAGCGTCCTCGAACGGCCGGGCCCGGAGGCGGTGTGGCAGGGCCAGTTCGGCGGCCCGCTGGACGTCGTCTGCGGTTACCTGCTCCCGGTCGTCGAGTGCGGCCAGGGTTCGGGCGGCCCGGGCCGTCGCGATGTCGCCTCGGTGACCGTCTATCCCGGCGTCTCGGCAGAGTTCGGCAATCTGCTCGACGCGGTTTCGTGGCAGCTCGACGGCGTCGAGGGTGTCGCGGGCCGCTGCCAGCCGGTCGGCTGGCGCCGTTTCCCGGTTGGACGTTTCCCCGTCGCTGGACGATTCACTGCCGTTCAGCGCCCGGTCGACGATGGTCACCCGGTCGTCGATGTCGGCACAGCCGGTGACGGTCGCCTGGAGGGCGAACCGGTCCCGGAGCTGTGGCCGGAGGTCGCCCTCCTCGGGGTTCATCGTCCCGACGAGGGTGAACTCGGCGGGATGAGTGACGCTGACGGCGTCGCGTTCGACCCGGTTGACGCCGCTGGCCGCTGCATCCAGCAGGACGTCGACGAGGTGGTCGTCCAGCAGGTTCACCTCGTCGACGTAGAGGATGCCGCGGTTGGCCCGGGCCAGCAGTCCGGGTTCGAACTCGTAGTCGCCGTCGAGGGCGTCGGCGACCGAGAGGGTGCCGACGACCCGTTCCCTGGTGGCGCCGAGGGGCAAGGTCACCAGCGGGACCGGTCGCTCGGTGACGGGTGGATTCTCGCGCTCTCGACAGTCCGCACACTGCGATCCGGCGTCGTCCGGGTCACAGCCGTACGGACAGTCCGCGACGGCCCGCTGAGTGGGCAAGAGGTCGGCCAGGGCACGGACCGTCGTCGACTTGGCGGTGCCTTTCTCCCCCTGGACCAGGAGGCCGTCGAGGGCGTCGTTCGCGGCCACGGCCAGCAGTGCTTCCTTCAGGTCCTCCTGGCCGACGACGTCCGCGAAGGCGAGCGCCCCGGTACCTTTTTCCGCCTCCACGAATTCAACCATACTTGTATTAGTATCAACAGAGGTTTAACAAGCTTATGCCACGGATCGGACTCTACACGGCGACGGAGAACGAATTGGGGGCCGTCCAGCGAGCCGCGGCCGACGTCGACGCGGACCTCGTGGTGCGGTCCGAGAGCGACCTCGACGACGAACCAGGCGTCGAGGCGTTCGTCGAGGAACTCGAAGACGCGACGGCGGCCGTGTTCTGGCTCCACGGTGCCGAAGACAGCATGCCCGGCTACGACCGGGCCGTCGAGCGACTCGAGGCCGCCGACGTCCCGCTGGTCGTCAAGGCCACAGGCGACGCCTTTGCCTTCGAGGACACCAGCGTCGCCGACGACCACCGCGAGCAGGTCTACGACTACCTGGAGAAGGGCGGCGCGAGCAACGTCGCGAACTGCGTCCGGTACCTCGTCGACGCCTTCGGGGAGGGTTGTGAGTTCGACGACCCCGTCGCGATGCCGACGGAAGGTGTCTACCACCCAGACCACCCGGGAGCGAGCTTCGAGGAACTACGGGCCACCCACGACCCCGAGACGCCGACGGTGGCGGTCTGGTTCTACGAATCCCACTGGACGCACGAGAACACCCGGTACGTCGACGCCCAGGTCCGGGCCCTGGAGTCACAGGGGGTCGACGCGCTCCCCATCTTCTGTAACCCCGCGACGGACGAGTCGGGACAGTGGGACGCCGAGACGGTGACCGAGGAGTGGCTGCTCGAAGACGGCCAGCCGGTCGTCGACGCCGTCCTGTCCTCGTTCATGTTTTCGCTGTCGATGGACGAACGGGGCCGGAGCGCCAGCGACGAGGGAGACGATGCGGAGGACGTGTTCCTCGACCGACTCGGCGTCCCGGTCGTCCAGACGGTGACGACGATGCGCTCTCGCTCCCGGTACGAGGGGAGCGACACCGGCGTCATGGGGTTCGAACTCGCGCTGTCGGTGGCGCTGCCGGAGTTCGACGGCAACGTCGTCACCCACCCCATCAGCGGCAAGGAGCGGACCGAGGACGCGGCCGACATCGGGAGCGCCCCCAAGCAGCACTTCCCCATCGAGGACCGCGTCGACCACGTCGCCAGGCTGGCGTCCAACTGGGCGCAGTTGCGCCACCTGGACAACGCCGAGAAGCAGGTCGCGGTCGTCCTTCACAACTATCCGCCGAGCGACGACGGCATCGGGACCGCCTTCGGCCTCGACAGCCCCGAGAGCACGGTGAACCTGCTCGAAGAGCTAGCCGACCGGGGCTACGACCTCGGTGGCGGGCCGGGCGACCGTGCTCCGCTACCCGACTCCGGCCAGGCGCTCGTGGAACGACTGACGGCCCAGCTCACCCTCGACGACCGCTGGGTGGCGCCCGAAGACGTCCGCGACATGTCGGTCGACGTCGTCTCCCCCGACCAGTACGACGAGTGGTTCGACGCGCTCGACGACCGGTTTTGCGAGCACGTCGTCGAGGAGTGGGGCGACCCGCCGGACCGGCCGTTTGCCATCCCCGGGGTCGAGTTCGGCAACGTCCTCGTGACAGTCCAGCCGCCGCGTGGTTTCGGTATGGACCCCTCGAAGGTCTACCACGACTCGGACCTCCAGCCACCACACGACTACGTGGCCTTCTACCGCTGGCTGCGCAACGAGTTCGACGCCGACGGCGTGGTCCACCTCGGCACCCACGGCTCGCTGGAGTGGCTGCCTGGCAAGACTGTCGGGCTGAACGGCGAGAGCGCCCCGGACCAGTTGATCGACGACCTGCCGAACGTCTACCCCTACATCATCAACAACCCCGGCGAGGGCACCCAGGCAAAGCGTCGGTCCTACGCGGCCGTCGTCGACTACCTCACGCCGGTCATGTCCAACGCCGGCACCTACGACGAGATCGCCGAACTCGAGGAACTGGCCGACCGCTACCGGGAAGCCGGCATGGAGGACGCACGGACTGACGACGGCGAGCACCTCGAAGCCCTGATTCGAGAGACGGTCGACGACCTCGACCTGGCCGTCGAACTGGGGATCGAGGGCGACATCGACGAGCGAGCCGACGTCCGCGGCCCCGACGAGGCCGGTACGACGCTGGCCGAAGGCGACGTCGAGGGCGACGACGTCGGCATCGACGAACTGGTCGAGCGGATCCACGAGTACGTCACCGACGTCAAGACGACCCAGATCCGCCTCGGGCTACACACGATGAGCGAGCCACCCGAAAGCGGCCGACTCGTC
>CAZGAX010000175.1:0-6644 GCA_964523745.1 uncultured Halobacteriales archaeon
CGTCGTTGTCGGCCGCCAGCCGGTTCGCGAGGTTCGAGCCGATGAACCCGGCGCCGCCGGTGACCAGGACGCGAGCGTTCTCCATACCGTGGCGTGTCGGGGCTGTCACTAAAGCCGTTCTCTTTCCCCGGAAAACACCCGCAAACGCGGATTCGACAGGCGTCGAACAGGTCCACCGCCGGGTTTAAGGACAGCTACTCCGAATGCATTCTCATGTCATCGATCGAACTGACGCCCAGCCAGAAGAATATCCTCCAGGAGTTGGTAAATCTCTATCGCGAGGACGAGACTGCCGTCAAGGGGGAGGACATCGCCGACCGGGTCAACCGCAATCCGGGGACCATCCGTAACCAGATGCAGAGCCTGAAGGCCCTGCAGCTTGTCGAGGGCGTTCCCGGGCCGAAGGGCGGTTACAAGCCGACGGCGACGGCCTACGACGCCCTCCAGATCCAGGAGATGGACCACGCGGCCGACGTCCCGCTGTACCACAACGGCGACCTCGTCGAGGACGCCAACGTCGAAGAGATAGACCTGACGAGCGTCCACCATCCCGAGGAGTGCCGGGCGGAGATCAAACTCCGCGGGTCGGTCGCGAACTTTCACGAAGCCGACAAGGTCACCGTCGGGCCGACGCCGCTCTCGAAACTGCAGATCATCGGCACGCTCGAGGGGAAAGACGACACGAACAACAAGCTCGTCCTGACGATAGACGACATGCAGGCACCGGTCGGCGAACCCGAACACTAGCGCCAGGCTCCGGCTCGCAATATTTTCCCGATTTCCCGCTCTTTGGTAACAGGCACCGCTCTATCCCTGGATCTCAAAGCCTTTGTACCGGCCGACTCCTCAGATTCGCTCAATGACGGAGCAGGTCGTTGTTCTCGGTTCGGGGTACGCGGGTGCTGGGGCAGTCAAGAGCCTGGAATCGGCGCTCGACGGTGACGCCGACGTAACGTGGATTTCCGACGTCGACTACCACCTGGTGTTACACGAATCCCACCGGTGTATCCGAGACCCGGACGTCCAGGAGAAAATCACCATTCCCGTCCACGAGATCAAGTCCCGAACGACCGACTTCGTCCAGGGAGAAGTCGTCGACATCGACACCGAGGAACGGACGGTCCACCTCGATTCCGACCGGACCGTCGACTACGACTACCTCGTCGTCGGCATCGGGTCCCGGACCGCCTTCTTCGGTATCGAGGGGCTCGAAGAGTACTCTCACACGCTCAAGAGCCTCGACGACGCCATCGGCATCCACGAGGCGGTCGTCGAGGCCGGCCAGGAGGCGACGACCTCCGACCCGGCGACGGTTGTCGTCGGCGGTGCCGGCCTATCCGGCATCCAGACCGCCGGCGAGATAGCCGTCCTCCGCGAGGAGCGGGGCCTCCCGCTGGAGATACACCTCGTGGAGGGGCTCGACTCGGTGCTTCCCAACAGCGACCCGGAGCTCCAGGGTGCGCTCCGCCAGCGCCTCGAGGCCCGCGACGTAAAAATCACGACAGGGGAATTCGTCGGCGAGGTCGACGAGGACACCGTCTACGTGGGCGACGACGGCGAGATCGGCTACGACGTGCTGGTCTGGACCGGCGGCATCACCGGCCGGGACGCCGTCGAGGACGCGAACGTCGAGATGGACGAACGCTCGAACCGGCTCAACGCCGGCCAGACGTTCCAGACCGACGATAAACGGGTGTTCGCTCTGGGCGACGCGGCCCTCGTCGACCAGCCCGGCGACGACCCCGCCCCGCCGACCGCCCAGGCCGCCTGGCAGGCCGCCGAAGTCGTCGGCCAGAACGTCGCCCGGGAGATTCGCGGCCAGCCCCTGAAGGAGTGGAAATTCAAGGACAAGGGGACGGTCGTCTCCGTCGGCGAGTCGGCCGTCGCCCACGACGTGTTCGTCGTCCCCGTCGTCGACACCTTCGGCGGCTTCCCCGCGAAGTTCCTCAAGAAAGCCATCGCGGCCCGGTGGATCAAGGACGTCGGCGGCATGCGGAAGGCCCTCTCGGCCTGGCCGGACATGTGAGACGGCGGGTCAGCACGGCATAATTGAAACTCCCCAGGAGTGACAGGTTTCAGCTAGTATGCTGAGTACATAGCGCGTATTCGTCGTCACATTGTACGGCTGCTCGTGATTGTGACCACAAACAGTGGCAAACCTGATAAACGGGACGTCTAACTACCAACAGCCGGTTTCTTCCACTCGACCAAGCTAGATCAAACGTTTTTCGGCTCGTTAGTGTACAGGGGGCAATGCGACTGCCCTCCGACGTACCCGTGAGTCGAAGGAAAACGGCGATACTCCGGATAGTCGCTGCTTTCACGATCCTGTCGCTGGCGGTGTTTATTCGGTTGTACAATCTCGACGCCAGGGGCGCTCACTTCGACGAAGGGGTACACGGGTACTACTCCTGGGAATTTCTCACGAGCGGTGAATTCACCTACGACCCGTGGCGGCACGGCCCGCTCCTGTACTACGTATCTGTGGCGTCCATGAAATTTTTCGGCGACAGTCTCACGACCGGACGAGCTGCAGTTGCCGTAATCTCCCTCGGTATGTTCCCCGCGCTGTATTTCCTCCGTGACGAGCTACCCCGCCCAGCGCTCATCTTCTCCGGGCTTGTTCTAGCGCTTCACCCGTACGTCGTGCTGACCGCCCGATTTTACCGAAATGACGTCATGTTAGCGACGTTCATCTCGTTGATGCTCGGCTGTTACGCCCGGTACTACAGAACAGGTAAACGGGGTTGGGCAGCCGGTATCGGGCTGATGGCCGGGTTTGCGTTTGCCTCCAAGGAGGTGGCGTTTCTCGTTGTCCCGCCACTCGTCGCGGCGGTGCTCGTCGTCGTGCACTTCTCTGCTCGATTCGAGAGCGGATCGATACGCAGCGCGTTTGAAACGTTTCTACCTCTCCGATCTCTTCCGCTCATCCTGACCGGGTTCGTTTCCGTGATCGTCTTCTTCTACGGAGGGTGGCCCCTGGAACCGACGAGCAGTATTGGGAATTTCATAGATGGACTCACGTACTGGCTTTCAGCAGGCCAGACGGAGGAGGGGACGATCACGTACTACCTGAACTGGATAGTTGCGGGAACACCGGTTCTCTTCACGCTGGCTGGTATCGGAGTTCTCGGAACGATATTCCGGGCAGACTCGGAGTGGTTTCGGTGGCTCTTCCTTGCGTGGGCCGGGTTCGTTACGCTAATTCTGTCGCTCGTCAGCGACCAGTCGTGGTGGAACACTGTACTCCTGTTCACGCCGATAGTACTGCTTGCAGGCTATGGAGTCGCCGACCTGTGGATCGGTGTGACGGTGCTCAAGGAGCGTGTAGCCGAGAGGGCAGGTAGATTCGAATTCAGTGTGAACCGGGTAGCGCTACCCGCGGGAGGCTCACTGGATGGACGAGTCTTCGGTTCCGTCGTTCTTCCGGTCGTACTTGCTGTAGTCGTCTTAGCAGTCGTGACAGGCGCTGTCGCTACACCTGATACTATCGCCGGGCTCGAACACCCAAACCGTACTACGTCGCTCGGTATCGAAGGGGTAACTGTCCCGGATCGACCGGACACGCGAGATAAAGCGTTCCACGCTGCACGAGAATCAGTGATCGAAACGGGGTGCCCGGGGATTATCGGGCCAAACGTGTACGAGTGGCCAGCCAGGTGGTGGTTCCGGGGGTTGAATCACTCCCGAGAGGTGGATTTGCGAGAGAAGCACCTCCCGGCGGTCGTCGTCACGGGGACGGAATACCCGTTCTTCGAAAAGCAGGGCTATCAGGTAACGACGTTTGGTGAGCACCGCGTGTACGTACCGCCGAGTGATTGTCCGAACGGACATGCCTGAACGAGTGGCTGGGGGCAAGAGCCCTCCATAAACAGGTGAAGTCCACCAGCCGTATTCTCCACCGTAAACCGGTTAGTCCAGTCCCAGTCCGGCGTGCCAGGACGGCACCCCGGCCTCATCAGCCCGCCGGTCCATCTTCGCCAGCAACGCCGTCGCTCGACTCGCCACCTTCGCAGCCTTTCGCTCTCCTTCCACCCGGAACTCGCCGGTCGTCCGGTCGGCGAAGACCGTACAGACCGCCCCACCCCGCAAGCCGTAGAGGTTCGCCAGCGTCAGGATGGCGCTGGCCTCCATCTCGAAGTTGAGGACGTTCGCGTCCCGAAGCTCCTCGATTCGCTCCTCGTTGCCCCGGGCCTGGAATCCCTCGAAGCCCTCCCGGCTCTGGCCGGCGTAGAAGCTGTCCGTACTGGCGGTGACGCCGACGTGGTAGTCGTAGCCCAGGTCGTCGGCAGCGGCGGCGAGAGCCGAGACGACGGCGTGGTCGGCCACCGCCGGATAGTCCTCCCGGACGTACTCGTCGCTGGTCCCCTCCTGTCGGACGGCGCCGGAGGTGACGACCAGGTCGCCGATTTCGACATCGGGCTGGATGGTCCCACAGGAACCCACCCGTATCAGGGTGTCGGCGCCGACGCGGGCCAGTTCCTCGACAGCGATTGCTGCTGAAGGTGAGCCGATGCCGGTCGACGTGACGGAGATGGGGGCGCCGTCGACTTCGCCCGTGGCCGTCCGGTACTCCCGGTGGCTGGCGACGACTTCGTGGTCGTCCCACCCGTCGGTGACCTTCTCGATGCGGTCGGGGTCGCCCGGCAGGAGGACGGTGTCGGCCACGTCGCCAGGCGCGACTTCGAGGTGGTACTGGCGCTCGTCGGTCGGGTCCTGGGCACCAGAGCTATCGGTCATTCGGTCACCCCCAGCATCTCCGGCCCGATGGTGTCCGGAATCAGGTCACCCAGGCGGTAGACCGTCGGCTCGGCGTCCTCGCCCCCGTCGACGACGACGGGGAAGTCGTCGTCGCAAAACTCAGCGAGGGACTGGCGGCACATCCCGCACGGGGTCACGCCGTCGCGGGCTTCGGACGTAACCGCCAGCCGCTCGAACTCCCGGTAGCCGGCCGAAACCGCCTTTCCGAGACAGACTTCCTCGGCGTGCAAACTGTTCGAGTAGTTGGCGATTTCGACGTTCGCGCCGGCGAAGACCGACCCGTCTGCCGTCCGGAGGGCGGCGCCGACCCGGTAGTCGGAGTACGGCGCGTAGGCGTCCGATACGGCGTCTCGTGCCGTTTCCAGCAGGTCGTCCATACGGAGGGAGTCGAGCGGTGTCGGGAAATAGGCACCGCAGAACTGGTCCCCGAAAACCCACCGGGGTCAGCACTCACCCGTCACTGTTCGACGGCGGCTTCGACGACCTCTCTGACGGCGGCCACCAGGTCGTCGACGTCGTCGCTCTCGGCGTAGATCCGGACGTACGGTTCGGTCCCGCTGGGCCGAACGAGCGTCCAGTCGCCGTCGGGGAACGTGAGGCGGACGCCGTAGTCCGTGTCGACGCTGGCGTCGGGAAACGCGTCCGGAAGGTCGGATCCGAGGCGGGCCATCGCGTCGCCTTTCCGCTCGTCGGCACAGAGGACGCTCTCCTTGCGATAGGGACGCTCGGTGACGGGTGCGGTCAGCGACTCGAGACCGGCCCCGGCGACCAGTCGGACGAAGACGGCTGCCGACGCGACGCCGTCGATCCAGTCTCCCTGGGCCGTGTGGACGTGTTTCCAGGGCTCCGCCGCGAATGCGACCTCGGTTTCGCGTTCGCCGTTTCGGCGGGCAGCAGTGATTCCCTCGTGGAGCGCGCCGAGTCGGACGCGTTCGACCCGCCCGCCGGCCGCCTCTACTCGTTCGTCGACGCGAGCCGAAGCGTTCGGCGTCGTCACGACGACCGGGTCCGCCGCCTCGCTCGCCGAGGTGTAGTGTTCAGCCAGAACGGCGACGACGGTGTCCTCGTGGACGACGTCACCCGCCTCGTCGACGACGACTATCCGGTCGGCGTCTCCGTCGTGGCCGATACCCAGGTCGGCCGGCCCGTCGGCGACGAAGTTGCGGAGGTCGGTGAGCGTCTCCGGGGTCGGTTTGCTCTCCCGGGCGGTGAAGTAGCCGTCGACGCTGGCGTTCAGTGCGACGACGTGGGCGCCGAGGCTCGTGAGGACTTGCGGCGTGGCGCGGCTCGCCATCCCGTTGCCACAGTCGACGGCGACAGTCAGGTCGTCGGGGTCGGCGCCGTACTGACTGGCGAAGGTAGCGACCGCCTCGCGATACGTCGGCAAGATCTCCGCCGTGCGAGTCTGCCCCCACTCGTTCCAGGCGGCCGATTCGGCGGGCGTCTGTCGCTCGGCCTCGACCCGTTCGGCGACCGTTCTCTCGGCGTCGCGGTCGTACTCCCGACCGTCGACGAACAGTTTGATCCCGTTGTCGGCCGGCGGATTGTGGCTGGCGGTCAGCATCACGCCACGGCGACCCCGGGAAGCGAAGGCGAGTGCCGGCGTCGGGACCTGGCCGATGCAATGGGCCGTCGCGCCGACGCTCTCGAGGCCGGCGACGACGGCGGAAGCGAGACCGTCGCCGGTCGTCCGTCCGTCGCGGCCGACGACGAATTCGGAGCCGTCGCGGCCGGCGGCCCGGCCGACGGCCAGCGCGAGGTCCGGCGTTACCCGGTCGGCCACGGGACCCCGGATGCCGGCCGTGCCGAACAGTTCCATGCAGGTCGCTTGATCGGCAACCCATTAAAGCCCACCTACCCGCGAGTGGACGGGAGGTCTCGGG
>CAZGAX010000176.1:0-6638 GCA_964523745.1 uncultured Halobacteriales archaeon
TCCTCGGATTCAACGCCACCGTAGCGGGCCACTTCGTCGGGGACCGCCTCGGCAGCGCCGGCGGTCGGGCCGCCCGGTCCCACGCTGCGGACCTGGCCCCCGGCGAAGGCCGGGTCGTCGAGGGGCCGCTCCACCCCGTCGGAGTCTACCGCGACGAAGACGGCGAGGCCCACGCCGTCTCGGCAATTTGCCCCCACCTCGGGTGTGTCGTCTCGTGGAACGACTCGGAGTCGACCTGGGACTGCCCCTGTCACGGCTCGCGGTTCACCGCCGGGGGCGACGTTTTCGCCGGGCCCGCGGTGTCCGGCCTGGCAGAACGGGACCTGGAGCCGGACCGCTGAGCCTGGGGCGACCTAACGGGGGGAGGCCCCAACCTGAATCGGGAGCGAAACGGCAAAGCGGCCCCCGACGCATCGGGTTGGCATGGAGACCACGCGGCACTTCGTCGCCACCATCTACGTCGTCAACGACGGCGCGACGGCCCTCCACGAGCACGACAAGCTGGACATGTGGTTGCCACCCGGCGGTCACGTCGACCGTGACGAACTGCCCCACGTCGCCGCCCGGCGCGAGGTCCGGGAGGAACTGGGCCTCGACGTCGACCTGGTGGCACCGACGGGAGAGTTCGAGACTGACACCGCTCGGTCGATTCCCCGTCCCCAGCACTTCCTGCTGGAGGACATCGACGTCTGCGACGGCGAGGTCGCTCACCAACACATCGACTTCGTCTTCTACGGATCGGCGGAGAGTCGGGACATCGCGCCGTCAGCAGGGGAGCAGCCGGCCGACGACTGGGAGTGGTTCACGCCGGAGAAACTGGATCAGCGGGCCGACGAACTGGCCGAGGACGTGCGGGAGATAGGACAGCAAGCTATCGAAACCGTCGGACAGGACGCTGAAACCTCGACCCGGACATAAGTCGTGAGCGACCGACAGTCACCCTGCACGGGGGGTGAGCGAATCGAGGGTCGGCCTACACGTCGTGGTCCATGTATGGCTCCCCGTACTTCTCGCTAAGAAGGTTGATGGCGGCTTTGGCTCCATCTCCGATGGCGACCGCGGTCTGGTATTCCCAGGTCCGCGAAAGCCCGGCGACGTAGACGCCGTCGGTTGCTCTGTTCGCCTCGTCGCTCGCGACGTGGCGGTCCGGGTAGTACTCGCCCTCGACGCCAGCGACGTAAGCCAGGTCGAGTGGCGCGAGGAAGTCGGTAGCGCCTGCTGACGCGACCAGGACGTACTCGCTCCGATATTCCGCGTCGTCGGTGAAGATGAGAAAGCCGTCGTCGACGTCCTCGACGCGCTGGACGGTATCCTCGAGGAGTTCGCCGCCGAACGACCGGAGCTGTTCGCGCCCATCCTCCAGTAGCGTCTCGCCGGAAAGCGAGTCGAACCCGATGAGGTTCTGGATGTCGTTCGTCTTGGCGACCCAGGAGTCACCAGCGTCAACGACCAGCGTCTCTTCACCCGCCTTCGCGGTGTAGACCCCGGCCTGGAGGCCAGCGACGCCACCACCGATGACGACGACGTCCCATTCCGTCACGGGTCGACCTCCGCGTAGTGACGTTCCACGTATTCGACGATGTCGTCACTCTCGTAGAGGCTCTCGCCGCGGGACTGATCGACGAGGAATGGTAACTGATCGGTCCCACCGATCTCGCGAAGTTCTCGCTGGGTTTGCTCGTTTCGAGTTTCGCCCGGCGTCGCCAGCCGCGGGTTGTGAACGACGTAGGACACGCCGAGTTCGGTCAGCGTCTTTCGAACCTTCTGGCAGTAGGGACATCCCTCCGCCTGGTACAGTTCTAACATTGCAATCGGTCGTAGAATGGCCAGGCCAATAAGTTGACAGATATATTACCAATCATGAGAGGGTGCCCGACACATCGGATATCAAATAGAAACCTGGTAACGTAAGGTAACTATAAGGGCGTCCGGTGTGAGGGCTACAGTATGCGCGACCATTCAGTGACCGAAGCGCGCGAGAAGCTATCCGTCGACTCCGGCGACGACGTGGCGTGTGGCGTCACCTGTGCGATGCAAACGATCGACCGCAAGTGGCATCCGGTTATCGTCGATCGCCTCCTCGATGCGGGTCCATTGCGGTTCAACGAACTCCTGGACGAGATCGACGCGATAGCGAACAAGACGTTGTCCGACAGTCTCTCAGACCTCGAGGAGAAGGGGATTGTCTCGCGAACGGTTCTTGAAACGAGGCCGGTCAACGTCGAGTACGCCCTGACCGATCGTGGGTCATCCCTTGCCCCGGTAATAGAGGCCCTCGATGCATGGGGACGATCAAACACGGTTCCAGCCACTGACACTAATTCGACAAGCTGACGGTTTCGCAGCGGTGGCGTCGTGATCTCTTCCCGTACCGGGGTGAGACCTATTAGCCATCCTCGTTCGAATCGTACTTGCGCTCTGCCACTCGTGAGAAGTCCTCCGCGTCGATGACAGCACGTTCGTGGACGCCGACCCCGATCCGGTCGACGCCGTCGCTTGCAGAGACGTCGAACGTCAGGCGAGCGCCGTCGACTGCCGTCAGCTCCGCTCGTGCGAGGACCTGAAGACCGGGTGGCGTCGGTGCCTCGTGGCTCACGTCGACGTGGGTCCCGACCGTCTGTTCCCGCGGCCAGTCGATGTGCGGGTTCACCACCCTCGTACACGCCCACTCGAGGAGGCCTACTAGATAACCTGTCGCGAACACCTCCGGCATTACCTCGAACTCCCTGGCCTCCGGATACAGCTTGGGGACCGTTTTGGACTCGGGTATCGTGTACCTCAGTTCGTACTCGATACCGGGCCGAAGCGTCTCGTTCATCGCCCCTCACTCCTGGTACTCCTAGATCGAATCGCTGATCGAATGACGTCTGTCATTTCTCTCACTTTCTCAGGTCACCCAACGTAATCCACTCACATCAGCGGGGCAGTACCGAGAGGGATACCAGGTACTATCTTCGATATCGGAGAGTTACACATGCTGGTCCGAGGCATGAGTAGCGTGACCTCCCACGGTGTCGAGTCGGGAGAGATCCCCGCCTCCGAGAACTACGCCACGGTGTCAGTCCTCCTCTCTGGCGGTGGGATTCAATTCCTCGATCTGACGGAGGATGTCGGCGAGTTCGACCCCGGTATCCGTGAGCGAATAGGTCGTTTCCGGTGGCTTCGTATCCTGGACCGACCGCGCGACGATCCCTTCGCGCTCGAGTTCTTTCAGTCGACGTGATAGCATGGTCGCGGTGATTCCCTCCAGGGCCCGTTCCATCTCGTTGAACCCCGCATCGTCCATCGACAGGTACCTGATGATGTGGAACGTCCACTTGCAGCTCAGGATGTCCCAGAGGCCGTGCCAGGTCCGCTGCCAGTCCGGTGTACTGTTTTCGGCCGCGTGTTCCATACGAGTTGATACCGCTCGGGGGCTACTTACCGTTCGTGTATCTATGTGGTTAGTTCCCACGATCGGCACTACCGAACCCGGTACTGCCCGACTTACGGCCACAGGCTCCCAACATTCTCTATGGCGTGTCGACCCGACCGGCCGGCTGGAACACGTTGTGGCCGTTCTACCTCCCGAAAGCAAACTCGTATTCCCAGCTTGGTGCTGGAATGGAGTTGATCGGATGGCGAACCGAGGGAACGACAGCCCCCGGCCGACGAGTTCGCCGAGGACTCCTGCTAGCGATATTGCTCGTGGCACTCAACCTTCGACCGGCTATTGGATCCGTGCTGCCCTTGCTCGAAACGATCCGTGCTGACCTGGGGCTCAGTCACGCAGCGACTAGTCTCCTCGTCGCGGTCCCGACACTCTGCATGGGGGTGTTCGCCTTCGCGGCGCCACCACTCTCCCGGCGTCTGGGGCGGTTTCGGGCCGTCTTCTGGGCAGTGATACTCGTAGGGGTGGCGACTGCGATCCGGTATCTGGGGAGTGCGGCCCCAATTCTATTCGCGAGCACGGTCCTGGTCGGCATCGGGATCGCAGTGTGTCAGACCCTCCTGCCTACGATAGTCTCCCAGTACTTTCCCGGTGATGAAGCTCGTGTGACCGGTCTGTACACGGCGTGCCTGATCGGCGGCGCCGGTCTCGCGTCGAGTGGCACCACCGCCCTCCAGGCCGTCGTTAGCGCCTGGCCGACTGCCCTCGCAATCTGGGCGGTCCCGGTCGTGCCAGCCGTCGTCTGCTGGCTAGGCAAGGGTTCTGGGACTCCACACCGCGGGGAAACGCCGGCGGTCACCTCCTGGGACGTACGTGACGTTTCGGCGCGGAGCCCGTGGTACCTGACGTGCATCTACGGCGTCGCGGCCATCCTGTTTTTCACCAGTCTGACCTGGATCGCACCGCGGTACGAAGACCTGGGGTGGTCCGTCGAACGCGCTGGTGGTCTCGTCACGCTCCTCATTTTCGCACAGCTAGTCGGCGCACTCGCGACGTCCACGATTGCGAACCGCTCCCCCGACCGGCGTCCGTGGTACGTGGTGACGAACTCCGTTCTCGTCGTCGGCCTGGTCGGCGTCGCTCATCTTCCTCTGGTCACCCCGATTGGCTGGACCGTTGGGATTGGATACGGAACAGGGAGCTTGTTCGCACTCGTGCTGACGCTTCCGATCGATTACGCCACGAACCCCACTGAGACCGACAGGCTGAGTTCGATAGTGCTCGGTGGGGGCTACCTCCTCGGAACAGTCGGCCCGCCGCTCGCTGGGTGGGTTAGAGGAACTTCGGGGACGTACTGGTGGCCATTCATCCTACTCGCCGGACTGGCTTGCCTCCTCGCAGTCGCTTCCCTCGGCCTCACCCCCGAGTGAGGACGGTTGGATCCGTACGCCCGTCCCGGGAGCAGCTATCTCGACTCGATGTTCAACCCCGATACCCGTCTAGTCGAGGAGGTGGAGGGCGTCGGAGGCGACGAGCGTCGCAGAACACCGACTACACTCGAAGTACAGATTTCGCCCGTCGTCTCCCAAATAGTTCACTGCATCCGGCGGGTGTCCACAGTTTTCATCACCGCTCGTTAGCTCCAACAGTGTGACCTGACGACCGTCAGAATGACGGTCGTAATTCCGTGACTCGGGCCTGCTCTCGTTTTCTTCCTTCACAGGGCTTAAGGAAGGTCCGTTTTACCAAATATCTTATACTATCGGAGACGTGAGATGGTATCGCCTGCGATACCATCTTTCGTACACTGTACCGATATTCCGAACGTGGCCGCCGTCTTCGGGCCCGGTATCTGGTCAACCGGAGGCTACCAGCAGTGACTCCACGTACTTCGTCACGTGGTCGTCCATCCGGCGTTTGAAGCCAGCCTGCCGGGCCAGCCGGTCCAGTTCCCGCGAAACCAGGCTCCCGTACTGCATCGCCTTCTTCTTCCGGAAGGCGATTTCCTCGGGTAGCCAGTTTGTTGCAGCGAGTCGAAGCGCCCGTTTCCGCTGCCCGTCTCCTGTAACGAGCAGCGATTCCGGAAGCTTCAGCGCGGCGCTGACGACCTGGTCGTGGGCGTAGGGTGCTACCGGCTCGACCCCGGCGGCCCGAACCGCCAGGACGTCGCGTTCGAACTGCCCGGGCAGGGACCAGAGCACCTCCCGCCTGGCATCTCTGACCGTCTCGGACTCGACGCGGGGGTCCTCGGGCGCCTTCGCCACTTTGGCGTATCCAGCGAAGAGTTCGTCGGCACCCTGACCCAGCGCGAGCCTGTCGAACCCATCCGATTCGACGCGCTGGGCCAGCAAATAGAGCGGCAGGGCGATGCTGACGTCCATCGCGTTCGTCCGGTCGATGGCCCTGGCGACCTCGGGAACGGCAGCCTCGAGACTGCTGTGGTCCAGTTCCACCACCGTCAGGTCGCGGTCCAGCATCGCGGCGGCTTCGCGGGCCACCTCGACGTCGTGGCTGTCCGGAAAGCCGACGACGTAGAGCGGCGCGTCCAGAAGTGCCGCCAGGAGCGCCGAATCGACCCCGCCGGAGAAGCCGAGCGCCAGGCTAACTTCGTCGTCGGACCCCACAGTCTCCACAGACGCCTCGACGGCCTCGGAGACGGTCGCGACGGCCCGGTCGTGGTCCGATTCTGGCTCCGGGTCGGGGAGCGTCCAGACGCGCCGGTCGCCGGCGGCCTCTCGAATGTGTCCCGCCGGAACGGGGTCCGGCGACTCCAGTTTGCTGGGGTCGAAACTCCAGGTGCCCGGGTCGTCTTCGTCAGAGAAGAGGGGGTAGCGACCCAGGACGTCACGGACGAGGCGGCCGTCAACGTGGCCGGCGAAGCCTGCCGTTCCGGGGAGCGCTTCGCCGGCGGCCAGGGCGTCGCGAACGGTTTTCCGGTCCGCGCCCTGGAGGTCGGTCATTCGAGGAGTTGCTGGACGCGGCTGGCCATCTTGCGCTTGACCCCGCCGGCCGCCTGGCGGAAGGAGATCCGCCAGGGGGTGCGCCGCCCCTCGACGGAGGTTCGGCCGTCTTCGACGGCTTCGAGGATCGCCTCGACGGAGCGCTCGTCGGTGTCGACGTTCGTCACGGCCTGGCCGACCATCTCGAAGATGTGGGCGTCGCTGCCGGCCGTCATCGGCATCCGATTCCGTCGGGCGAACCGCGCGGCCCGGCGGTTGGCCCGCCCCGTCAGGAGTCGGGAGTTGTACACCTCGATGGCGTCCGCCTG
>CAZGAX010000177.1:0-6572 GCA_964523745.1 uncultured Halobacteriales archaeon
AACGACGTGGACGAGGACGCGTACCGAGGAGGCGAGGTCCAGACGGAACTCCGGGCGTTCGCCCAGGTCCCCGTCGCCGACCAGCGCCAGGCGAGCAAACAGCTAGCCGGCGGCACCGTCGAGGGTCTCGCCGCAGGCTTTGCCGACGAGGTAGCGGAGGGCGTCACGTACGTCTTCGGTCCGGGAAGCACAGTCGGCGCCATCGCCGAGGAACTGGGCTTCGAGGGAACGCCGCTCGGCGTCGACGTCTGGCGCGACGGCGAGGTCCTCGTCCGCGACGGGAGCGAATCGGAGATTCTCGACGCGCTCGGCGACCAGAACGTCATCGTCGTCTCGCCCATCGGCGGCCAGGGCTTCGTCTTCGGCCGGGGGAATCAACAGATATCGCCGGCGGTCGTTCGCCGGAGCGACGTCGAAGTCGTCGCCTCGCGCCGAAAACTCGACGACGTGGGCGTCCTCCGCGTCGACACCGGCGACGAGGACCTGGACGACCAGCTCCGTGGCTGGCGGCGCGTCAGGGTCGGCCGGTACGAACAGCGCCTCGTCGAAGTCGTCTGAGGAAGTGCCCGAACGGTCGGTTCCGGCGCAAATGCCGTTATACGTCACCGGGTACATGCGGTATACTCACCTCGGACATTTAGGACGTAAGGACAGGATTAAGGTACTGTAGGTTACAGGTAGAGGTATGGAAACGCGGAAGGTCCAGCGGCTGGGACCGTCGACGCTCGCGATGACGTTGCCGGCGGAGTGGGCACAGGCCCACGGCGTGGAGAAAGGCGACGAGGTGTCGCTGCGCGTCGGCGGCAAGGGAACGCTAACGGTCATGCCGGAGTCGGTCCAGACCGAGGAATCGGAGGCGGTCATTCGGGCCGGAAACCTCGACGCCGACTCCGTCGAGCGGGCGATCGTCGCACAGTACGTCCTCGGCCGGCGCATCATCCACGTCGAGGCCGGCGAGGACGAGACGCTCGAGAGCACCCACATCAACGCCGTCTACAACGCCGAGACCCAGCTCATGGGACTGGGCGTCATCGAGGAGACGCCGGACAGCATCGCCATCCGGTGTTCGGTCGACCCCGAGGACTTCACGCTCGACAACCTCCTCGAACGGCTGGAGTCGACGGGCAGCACGATGCGCAACGAGGCCATCAAGGCGCTGGCCCACGAGAATCCCAACCTCGCCCAGCGGGCGCTGAATCGGGAGCGCCAGGCCAACAAGATCTTCGTGCTCCTCCTGCGGCTGATCTTCACGGCCTACCAGAACCCCAACCTCGCCAGGGCGGTGGGCCTCGAGGACGGCTTCCCGCTCATCGGCTACCGGTCGATCGCCAAGAACCTGGAACTGACTGCCGACAACGCCGAGGACATCGCGGAGATCGCCCTGGAGGCGGAGGGCAACACGCTCGACGTCGACGGCAGCACGATGCGGCGCATCCGGGAGTTCACCGACCAGGTGAACGAGATCACCGAACTGGCCGTCGCGTCGGCAGTCGACCGCGACTACGACGCCGCCATCGAGGTTCGCGAGAAGTTCGCGGAGATCGGTGACCGAGAACAGGAGATCCTCTCGGACCTGCCGGAACTGGACAACAAACACCTGCTACAGGTGCGGGAAGTCCTCGTCAGCCTGCAACAGACCGCCCAGTACGCGGTGCGGAACGCGGAGATCGCGACTAACCTCGCGCTGAACGAGGAATCCGAACACATCTCGATAGCCTGACCGGCTCAGATGATCCCGTCGTCCTCGGTGGCTGTCGGCGTGGGCGTCGGCGTTGCCGTAGCGGTCGACGTCCCGTCGTCCGACGAGTCGGACGTTGCCGTCGGCGTCGAATCCTCGCCGGAACTACCGTCACTGTCCTCGCCGGACGCGGTATCGTCGCTGGTGCCGGGTTCGAGGCCGTCGGAGTCCTTGGTGCCGAAGATGTCGGTCTCGATGACGGTGTGGTGGTCGAGTTTCTGCGAATCGATCCGGATCGGCTCGCC
Organism: uncultured Halobacteriales archaeon; assembly: GCA_964523745.1. Lineage (GTDB taxonomy): Archaea > Halobacteriota > Halobacteria > Halobacteriales > Haloarculaceae > CAZGAX01. The sequence continues at coordinate 1,984 of CAZGAX010000177.1, forward strand.
GGTCCCGGTGTCGATCAGGAAGTAGAAGTCGATAGTGAGGTTGGTCACCTGGTCGCGTTCGAGGTGGCTCACCCACCAGTCGTCGAGGTTCCCGTTTTTGATGACCGTCGTCGTTTCGAGAGTGCGTTCGGTGTGGCCCGGGATGGTGTAACTCCGTTCGGTGGAGCCCTCACCGACCGTAATGTCGTTCATCCGAATCTCGTAGCCGACCTCGCTGACAGTGTACGGGTACGATTTTGGATTGTAGACGGTAAAGGCCATGTCGAGCGGCGTCCGCTCGAGCGTGACGTTCGAGCCGTAGGTGGCCCGCGTCTCGTTGACGTACAGTACGGGGTCCGAGACCAGCGGGACGCCGGCGTTCACCTCGCGCGTCGTCGTGTCGTTGAACTGCCCGATGATGTCCGTCTCGATGGTCTGTCGCTGGGGGAGCGAGATGGACTTGCCGCCGAGCAGGCCGACGGAGACGTCGGCGTCGACGAGCACCTCCGTCGTCTCGCCGTTCGAGACGTGGGTGTACCACCACTTCGGGATGTTCTCGTTGTTCATGTACGACTCGAACTCGACGCTGGAGTTTCCGGTCCCGATAGAGAGCCCGTGTTTCGAACCGTTCGCCATCGGCACGTCGTTCATGAAGACCGTGTAGTCGACCGACGTGTCGCCCAGCGAGACGCCTATCGGATTGGGATTGTTGACGACGAGTTTCGTGTCGATGGTCGTCGTCGAGTCGTTGACGCTGTCGAACCGGTTCTCGACCGCCTCGACCGACGGGACGCCGACGAAACCGAGCAGGAATCCGGCCCCGACCAGGACGCCGAGGACGAGGACGGCGATGCCGGCGTACTTGGCTACAGAACGGATAGTGAGAGAGCCCAGGACGCCGGCCCCGCCATCAGTCGATCCCTCGGTAGCGTCACCCGTCGAGGATTGACCGTTCGCGTCCGTCATCGTTCCGGACTGTCGGTGACGGGCAAAATAGGTACCGTATTAGTACGAGGTGACTACCCTCGGCTGTTCGACAGCGGAGTGGCCCGTGAAACGGCCAGTTGCCGCCGGGCGGGTACCGAATCCCCGACGAGCCCCGTTCCGCTCCCGTTTTCGCCGAAGACGTCGGTTTCGAACGACGTCTCGTAGTCCAGGCGGGGATGGTCGATCCGTATCGTGTCCGTGTCGCCGGGCAGCCACTCGGGCGGGTCTACCAGGACGAACAGGTCGACCGTGACGTTCGTCCGCTGGCCGCGTTCGACGTGTGTCACCCACCACTCGTCCAGCCTGGAGTTGTCGATGACCGCCCGGGCCTGAACGGTTTCGGCGGAGTTCCCGGGGACGACGACGCCCCGGGCCGTCCGCCCAGCGCCGACTTCGACGCCGTTCATCTCGATGGTGTATCCGACTGCCGTAATCGTATACGGGAACGGTCTGGGGTTGTAGACGGTGGCGTTCAACGATATCGGGGTCCAGCGTCTCGTCACGTTTGCTCCCCAGTGAGCGGTCGTCTCGTTGACGTAGAGCACCGGGTCCTCGACGAAGCCGAGGTTCGCGTCGATGGCCCTGGTCTCACTTCGGTTGAAGCCGGTGAGTACGTCGGTCCGGAAGGTGCGCTGTCTTTGCACGGAGACTGCCTCGTCGACGAGGCCGTGTGATACGTCGGCGTGGACGGTAACTCTCGTCCGCTCGCCGTTTTTCACGTGCGTGTACCACCACTCCGGGATCTGTCCGTTGTCGACGAAGGTACGAAACGGGACCGTCGCGTTGTCCTGGCGTAGCGTGATTCCCTCCTGGTGTCCGGACCCCATCTCGACGCCGTTCATCGTGATGGTGTGGTCGACGGCGAGTCCGCCCAGCGAGATGGCGAAGGGATTGGGATTCGTCAGCTCGAGGGTCGTCGCCACCACCGTCGTCGACTCGTTGACGCCGGCGAACCGGTTGTCTACCGACTCGACGGACGGGACGCCGAGGACACCGGTGACGAATCCGAGGCCGACGACCACGATGGCGACGAGGGCGACCGCCGCCAGGAGCGAGATGGCTCGTCGAACGTTCACGACCGACAGTCGGCCGTTCGGAGGCATAGCCCCGCTGCCGGAGTACGACGGGCCGGCAGGCCGCCCCGACCGGCTCTCGACCGGTACGACGACCGGTAACCCACGTAGAGCGGTGACCGGGGTCGAATGAACTAAGTAGCAAAGGGGAAAACCGTCGCTCATGACCGACACGTCACAGGGCTCGGACCTGGGAATCGGCCTGGCCATCGCGTTCGGCGCGCTGGCGGTCCTCGGCGCGCTGGCGTCGACGGCGAGTTCGTACCTCGCTTCGATGGACCACAACGCGCTGATGCAGACCGTCTCCGGGGTCAGCGTCGGCCTGGCGATGCTGTTCGGCAGCCTGGCCGTCGCCGTGCTCCACATCTACGGGTGAGAGCCGTAGCGGATAAAAGTCTCAAACACGTATATCGCCTCGATGGCTGATCTGAACGAGGAGGACAAGCGGATTCTGGAGTTCCTCAGGGAGAGCGTCTCCCGTGGCGAGAGCTACTTCAGGGCCAAAAACATCGCCGAGCAGATCGGACTGTCCTCCAAGCAGGTCGGTGCTCGACTACCTAAACTCGCAGAGGAATCCGAGGACGTGGACATCGAGAAGTGGGGTCGGGCCCGGTCGACGACCTGGCGAGTCACGCTGAGCTAGCCGGCGGATTTTTCCCGTCACCTGCCGCACCTACAGGCATGACTGTCCGGGTCGAGCGCGTCGTCACCGTTCCCGCCGACCGCGAACGGGTCTGGGCGTTCATCGCCGACCCGGCGAACCGAGCGCGAGCCATCAGCGTCGTCGAGGACTTCGAGGTCGACGACGGGTCCGCCGTCTGGCACGTCGCCCTCCCGATCCCCGTCGTGGACCGCACCGTCGCCGTCGAGACGGACGAACGCGTCAGGGAGCCGCCGAGTCGCGTTGAGTTCGTCGGCCGCTCGAAACTCATGACAGTCGTCGGCGAACACCACCTGGAAGACGTCGACGGCGAGACGCGGCTCACCAACCGGTTCGTCGTCGATGGCCGCCTCCCCGGCGTCGAGCGGTACTTTCGGAAACACCTGGACGGCGAACTCGACAACCTCGTGAACGCCCTCGCTGCCGACCTCGGCCTCGAACCGGGTGAGATTTCGTGAAACTCGCTCTCGCCCAGCTACGAATCGAGGGAAGTCAGGTCGCTGACAACGTCGAGCGGGCCGTCTCGGCCATCGAGACGGCCGCGAGCCAGGGTGCGGACCTGGTCGCGCTGCCGGAAGTGTTCGACGTCGGCTACTTCGCCTTCGACCGCTACGACTACGCAGCCGAGGGACTCGACGGCGACCGGCTGAAGACGATTGCAGACGTGGCGGCGGCAAACGACGTCGGTGTCCTGGCCGGCAGCGTCGTCGAGGACCTCGCTGCGTCTGCCGCGGCCGGCATCGACACGCCGGCCGACGAGGGCCTGGCGAACACGTCGGTCTTTTTCGACCGCTCGGGGACGAGACGGGCCGTCTACCGCAAACACCACCTGTTCGGCTACGGCTCCGCCGAACAGGAGTTGCTCACTCCCGGGGAGTCACTCACGACCGTCGACTTCGAGGGCTTTACCGTCGGCATGACGACGTGTTACGACCTCCGGTTCCCGTCGCTGTACCGCGACCTCGTGGACCGGGGCGTCACGCTGGTGCTCGTTCCCAGCGCCTGGCCCTACCCCCGGGTCGAGCACTGGCAACTGTTCACCAGGACGCGGGCCGTCGAAAACCAGGTCTACCTCGGCGCGGTCAACGGCGTCGGGGCGTTCGAGGACGCCACGCTCCTCGGTCGGTCGGCGGTGTACGACCCCTGGGGGACGATTCTGGCGAGTGCCGGCGACGAGGAGGCCCTCGTGGCGGCCGACCTCGACCCGGAGCGAGTAACCGAGGTTCGCGAGGAGTTCCCGGCGCTGGCAGACAGGCGGTAGGAAGCCTCCAGGGGCGAGGTTTTATCCCGGGTCACGACAAACCCTCGCCTGCCGGCGAGGCGCTTTTCACGTCGAAGCCGGCACAAATCGCTGCTCGGCCTCGCGGACCTGCTCCCATCACGGAGCTCCCGGCGGTCGCTCCGGACGGCCGCCACACTCCCGGCCGCCTCCTCGTCTTCGAAACCCGAACCGTAGCGAGCGTCCGCTCAGTCGTTCTGGGTGGTGATGTCGGCCGATAGCCCCTGGGCCATCTGGATGTCTTTCGAGTTGTTCATCGTCCAGGCAGTCCGTTCCGTGACGGCCTCGATGACCTCTCTGGCGCTGGGATAGCCGTTGCCGGACTTCTTGACGCCGCCGAACGGTAACTGGACCTCGGCGCCGATGGAGGGAAGGTTCGCGTAGGCCAGGCCGAGTTCGGCGTGGTCGCGGAAGTAGTTTATCTGGCGGTAGTCCTCGCTGATGACCGCCCCGGCGAGGCCGTAGGGCGTGTCGTTGTGTATCTCGACGGCGCGCTCTACGTCGCCGGAGTACTCGACGAGGGCGACGTGTGGGCCGAAGACCTCCTCTTTGAGGATGCGCAGGTCCGAGTCGTAGTCGATTTCGTAGACGAACGGCCGACCCAGTAGCC
>CAZGAX010000178.1:0-6529 GCA_964523745.1 uncultured Halobacteriales archaeon
GACGGCGCGACCGTCGCCATGGTCGACTGCGGTGCGAAGGGCTCCATCGTCGACTCCCTCGTGGAGCGTGACGCCACGGTCCACGTCCTGCCCTGGGACGCGAGCGAGGACGACGTGGCCGCCGTCGACCCCGACCTCCTCTTTATCTCGAACGGGCCGGGCGACCCGGAGAACTTCGAGGAGGCCGGCGAGGTCGTCGACCGCTACGTCGGGGACGTCCCGCTGGCCGGCATCTGTCTCGGCCAGCAGGTCGTCGCCAACGCGCTGGGTGGCCGGACCGAGAAGATGGAGTTCGGCCACCGCGGCGTGAACCAGCCCGTCCGTGACCTCCGGACCGACAAGGTCGTCATGACGACCCAGAACCACGGCTACACCGTCGCCGACCCCGGCGACGACCTCGAAGTCACCCAGATCAACGTCAACGACGACACCCCCGAGGGCCTGGAGAACGACGACCTGGACATCATCACGCGGCAGTACCACCCCGAGGCGAATCCGGGGCCGAACGACTCGCTGTCCTTCTTCGACGACGTGCTGGCGATGACCGAGGAGTGACGGCGATCCCGTCTCGTCCTTCACGTTTCCCCGCTTGAAGAGTCAGAGCGGCGGGCTATAGGGCCCGTTGCTCTTGGGTCATCGTTCTCTGGTTCGTTATACCTGCTTCCCTGTACTGGGGACGTCGAGACGGTGGCAACGCAGTAGTAGAGAATTACGTCCCACTGGCGGTTTCGGCTTCCTCAGGTAGCTTCGGACTGATTTCGACATTCTTCTCTTCCGTAATTACGACCTGTAGCTCGCGAAGATCGAAGTCGAACGAGAAATCACTTCGTTTCGTCGTCTCGTCCTCAAGAGCGACGAGAGCTGTCAGTTCTGGCTCGTAGTCGGTAAATGCGAGCCCCTGTTCGAACCGTTTGTCGTTGCCGGGGCGTAGGTGCCACACCTCGCTAAAGTACTCGGTGAAACCAGACTTCACCTTCGGAACAGTGGTAATTGCAACTGACATCATGTGCTTCGAGGAGTGGTCGTTCCGCAATACGACCGGGGCGTATTCTTGATCGGCTCCCGAGGTTATCGAACTACACACTGCAAGCCCAAGCAGGCCACCCGTTCCGATCGCGCGGAGGGTGTTTCGACGAGTGTATTTCATATGACAAAACTATAGGTAGAATATATATGCTTTCTGCTGGGGGAATGTGCATTGCTGAAGGAATTCTGTCAAGATTCAGATCCGAATCCGGGACCGAACAGCTTGCTCTCCATCGACCTGCTAGCAATGGCTGAGGGATAACCCCCCCCCCCCAATCAGACGGTCGCTTCGTGGAAGTCGGCCAGCACCTCGTCGGGAACCGGATTGACGTATTCGAACGCCTCGTCCGCACAGAGGTCGTCGAAGTCACGGTCGGTCGTCAGGAACCGGTCGGCGTCGTTCTCCCGTGCCAGCGCCAGGTAGAAACTGTCGTAGACGTCGTGGTTCTTCTCGGCGCTGATGGAGTACGCCGTCCGAATCGTCTCGTCGTCGACCTGGACGAACTCCATCGGGTATTCGAGGAGGGACGAGACGGCATTCCTGGCGTCGACCGTTTCGAATCCCAGGTCTTCGAGGACCCACTGGACCCGCAACGGCAGATAGCCGAACATGAGCAGGGTCTCCTCGCCGGTGAGTTCCGGGACTATCTCCGGAGCAACGAACTCGTGGCCTGGATGGTCCTCGACCAGCTGGATGGCCAGTACGTTGATGTCCGGTAGGAGACGGCGGTCAGTCGCGGTCTACCGACCACCGAACGTCGCCTCTCCGGCGTCGCGAAATGCTTCGTCCTCGTTCCAGTCACTGCCCCGATTCAGCGTCTCGAGGTCGGGAAGCTTGCGGACGAGACGAATGTCGCCACCCTCGCGGACTACCGTGAATTCCGTGCCGTCGTCGAGATTTAATTCGTCGCGGAGGACTTTCGGGATGGTCAATCGACCCCGTTCGTTCAGTTCTGCCGTACCGTACTCGGCCTCGTCTTCGGCGCGGTCCGTTCCTGGCATTCGAATCCAATCGATCGTACTATCTCAGTTACCAAATTTTTCTTCCGATCCATTCCGTCCGATGCACGTCGTCGCGACTCGCCGAGGTGCTGGTTCCCGGGTATCGGCGGTGGGGAAACACACTTCCGTTTGCAACGCAAACATCGCAAACACGATGGGGACCATCTCGGCCCGGGTGCCGGACGACCTCGAGGAGGACCTCGAGAAGTACGTCGAGTCCGAACACCTCGACCGGAGCACAGCTATCCGGAAGCTACTCGCCGAAGGGCTGTCCGAGTGGCGACGCCGCTACGCCCTCGAATTGCTCGCCGATGGCGAAGTGTCACTCGCTCGCGGTGCAGAAATAGCCGAGATGGACGTCTGGTCGTTCGCTAGCCTGGCCCAGGAGCGTGACGTCACCTGGGTATCCGAGGACCACCTCGCGGAGGACCTGGACGACCTCTAATGCTGGTCTTCGACGCGTCGCCGCTGATCGTACTGGCCAAGAGCCACCAGCTCGACGTACTCGACTATCACAGCACCCCCAGAGTCGTGCCCGAATCGGTCCACGAGGAAGTCGTACAAGCGGGTCTCGACGGCGGCCATCCGGATGCACAGCGACTCGCCAGTGCTGTCGAAGACGGGATCCTTACAGTGGAACCGGTACCTGAAACGACGCTACGGACGGACCTCGCCGAGAACGAATCGTTGAGTCAGGCAGATGCAGACGTGATTGCGCTCGCTGCCGCCGAGAACGCTGTCGCAGTGATGGACGAACAGTACGGCCGAAACGCGGCCGAAGCGGCCGGCGTCCGGACGAGAGGAACGGCCTATCTCCTTCTAGACCCGGTCTCGAGCGGCGACCTCTCGAAGGACGAGGGTCGAGACGCCATCGACGATGCCGTAGACGCCGGCTGGTACTGTTCGACCCAACTTTACAAAGAAATCCAGCGGCGAATCGACGAATTCTGACGTGGACGAAAACCGCGACAGTGCGTGTAGAAATAGCCGAGGGGCCGACAGAGGCCGCTCTTTCCCGACGAATCGAGCTACAGGTACTCGATGAGTTCGACCCTGACGCCGCCCGGATCGGTGAAGAAGGCGACCTTCAGGTCGCCGAAGACGGACGGCTCCATGAACACGTCGACGCCGGCGTCTTCGAGTTCGTCGGCGGCGGCTTCGACGTCAGGAACGACGTATCCGAAGTGCAAGAAGCCGGTCGGGAGCGGGTCGACGAGCCCGGCAGCCTCGTAGGGTGCCCGGTCGAAGAGGTACAGCCGTTTGTCACCGACGTCGAGGGCGGCGTGTTCGACGGCCTCGGCACCTGTCTTCCCGTCGGGGTGGCCGCGTTCGACAAGGTCACCGCCGAGGAACTCCTCGTAGAAGGCCGCCGCCTCGTCGACGTCCTCGACCTTCAGCGCGACGTGGAAGAACGATTCGGGAATCACGCCACCACAGACACGCGACTCGGAGAAAAACGTTACCTGCCTCTACTCGGTCTTATCAGGCATCCCGCAAGTCGTCGACGGCAGTGGCACGGATGGCTGCTGCGGCGGCCTCGTCGGCACGCCGAACGATCTCGGCTTCCAGCGTCGCCGGCTCGACGGTCGTCCGGCTGGTGTGTGACAGGACGACGTGACCGAGTTCGACCGGCAGCCCGGCCCGAGCGACGACGTGGACGCCGTAGTACGGATGGCCGAGCAGGTCGCCGACCGGCGTCCGGTCCATCCCGTCGAACTCGTAGAGTTTGCTGACGTCGTGGACCAGCGCTCCAGCGAGGACCGTGTCGAGCGAGATTGCGGCGTCACGGCGTCGGACGAGCGCCTCGGCGAGGTCGACCGAACAGGCAGTGACGTCCCTGACGTGGTCGACGAGCGATTCGTCGTCGATACCGAGGTCACGCATCGTCGGCGGTAACCAGGGAACCGAGCCCAAGTCTTCGACGCCGGTCTCGGCCATCGACGTGGCCCAGGCGTCGACGACGCCCTCGCGGATATCGTCGTCATCGATATCGGTCACTTCCGGAAAAACGTCGGTTACGCGTTGACTGCTCATGCACTCCGGTCGACCGCAGTTGTCAAAAAGACCCCTTTACCTTCGTCGCATCCGGTCGAACGGCCCGTGCTCTATCGACGTCTTCGGCGATGTACTGACGACCGTCGAACAGTAGGTCGGCCTTCGCCCGAGGCCTCGGACGTCGAGTCGACGAGGATTGCTTTTCCCTCCCCCTGCCGTAGCTACTGTCGCCGTGCGTGGTTAGCGATACGGCTCCTCGAACTCCTTCGTGATGAAGTGGCGCACGTAGTTCGCGTAGGTCCGATCGGCGGGCGTATCCGAAGTGTGCGCGTACCGGACGACTCCGTCGGTGTCGACGACGAACGTACCGGCCAACGGTATGCGGCCGTACGTTGCGTTTTCCTCGACCCCCGTGTACTGACTCGCGACGGTCAGGTCAGGGTCGGAGAGGAGCTGAATCGAGAGGTCGAACCGGTCGCGCATCTCCACGAGCTCTGGTACCGGGTCCCCCGTGATCGGGAGGACAGTCGTATCGTGGTTACGCCACAGGTCGTACGCGAGATTGCTAAACGTCTGTAGCTGCTCCGCGCAGTACGAACACCAGTAGCCGCGGTTCAGCACGACCACCGCCGGTCCCGACGCTGTCTGTTTCGTAAGTGATACCTCACCGCCACCTGTGCTATCGAGCGTGAACTCTGGCGCACGGTCGCCGACCTCGACCATCGAGTTGACCACTCCACCCAACTAGATAGGTGTTTCTCCGGTGCCGGCACGAGGATGCGGACTGCCGATAGCAGAGGTGGAGAAACGAGAGCCACTACCTCGACACGAGTCGCGACCGACGCCTCAGCCTCGACGGTCTTCGACGACGTTCTCTGCCCACTCGATGGCGTCGTCGAGCACCTCGCCGGGGTCGTCCTCGAACTCGAAGTCGCGGATGTGGTCGACGTCCTCGTCGTTGTGCCCGCCGAGGAGGTGGGTTTCCTGGCGCTCGACGTCGCTGGGAACGAGGCGTGCCAGGACGTTGTTGTGGGCCTTGGCCGTCTCGACGTCGGTCAGCCGGGCAGAGGGGTCCCGGTCGACCAGGACCGAGAACTTCGAGAGCATCATGTACGTTGCGACGCGGTCCTCGTCGGTGCCGTCGCCCGGGAGGTCCGAAGCGATCCGGGCGTCGTACCCCCGGTCGTCCAGGTCGGATTCGAGCGCGGCGAGGTCGCCGTCGTCGCCGGTCCCCAGGACGAGCACAGACGAGTCGATGGTCTCGAGAACCGTGTCAAGCGCGTCGGCAAACTCCGCGAGGTCGTCGCTCTCGGCGCCGAGCGCTTCGAGATACTCGCCGTCGGCGATCGTCCGGAGGGTGGCGATCTGGGAGCGCAGGTCCTCGCGTTCCTTGGGTTGGCCCCAGTACTCCTGCATCTTCGGCCGGTCGCCGACGGACTCGACGTCCAGTGGCTCGTCCTTGGCGCGAATCGCCTCGAGGCACGCCTGGGCGCTCTCCAGCGTCGAGAAGTAGGTGACCGTCTCCTCGACGCACACTTCGAGCAGGTCCCGCTCCCGGGAGAGCACCAGGTCGACCTCGCCGTCGTGGACCGCCTGCTTGGCGGCGTCCAGGTCCTCGTAGTCCTCCAGTTCCTTCACGTCGAAGAACTCCTCGAAGCCCGCGACGGGCAGGTCGACGATGGCAGTGCCGTCGAGGGGGATGGGCTTGCCAACGCTCATCTGGGCCTTCTGGTAGGCCTTGCCGAACGTGTCGGCCGTGCCCATGACCTCGCCGGTGGACTTCATCTCGGGGCCCAGCCGGGGGTCGCTGCCCGGCAGGCGGTCGAACGGCAGGACGACCTCCTTGACGCTAACTTGTTCCGGGATCTGCTCCTCGTAGTCGAGTTCGTCGAGCGAGGCGCCGGCCATGACCTTGGCCGCGATCTTCGCGATCGGAACCCCGGTCGCCTTCGAGACGAAGGGAACGGTACGTGAGGAGCGCGGATTGGCTTCCAGCACGTACACCTCGCCGTCCCGCACGGCGAGCTGGACGTTCAGCAGGCCGACGGTGTCGAGTGCAGTGGCGATGTCCTCGACGACCTCGCGGACCCGGCGATTCACGTCCCGACCGAGGGAACGGGGCGGAATCATGCAGGCCGAGTCGCCGGAGTGGACGCCGGCGGTCTCGACGTGTTCCATGACGCCGCCGATGAGGACGTTCTCGCCGTCGGATACGGCGTCGACGTCCAGTTCCACTGCGTCGGCGAGGAATTCGTCGATCAGGATGGGCTTGTCCGGGGATACCCTGACCGCTTCCTCGATGTACGTCTCCAGGTCGTCGTCGTTGTAGACGACGTCCATCGCCCGACCACCAAGGACGTAGGAGGGACGCACCAGAACCGGATAGCCGATGTCGTGGGCCAGTTCGAGCGCCTCGTCCTTGCTCGTCGCCGTGCCGCCTTCGGCCTGGGCGATGCCGAGTTCGTCCATCAGCTTGTTGAACCGGTCGCGGTCCTCCGCGAGGTCC
>CAZGAX010000179.1:0-6516 GCA_964523745.1 uncultured Halobacteriales archaeon
CGTCGACCTCTCGGTCGGCGAACCCGACTTCGACACGCCCGAGAACGTCAAGGCTGCCGCCGAGAACGCCCTCGAAGCGGGCAACACCGGGTACACGCCCTCCCAGGGCATCCCCGAGTTGCGAGAAGCCATCACCGAGAAACTCCACGACGACGGCCTCGACCAGTACGGCCCCGAGAACGTGATGGTCACGCCGGGGGCCAAGCAGGCGCTCTTCGAGGTCTTCCAGACGCTCATCGACGACGGCGACGAAGTCGTCCTGCTCGACCCGGCGTGGGTGTCCTACGAGGCGATGGTGAAGATCGCCGGCGGAAACCTCAAGCGCGTCGACACCGCGCAGTACGACTTCCGACTGGAGGACGCACTGGGCGACCTCAACGGCGTGGTCACCGAGGACACCGAACTGCTCGTCCTGAACTCGCCGGGCAACCCCCACGGGACGGTCTACGGCGAAACCGCCCTCCAGGGCGTCCGGGACCTCGCGTCGGAGTACGACGTGACGGTCATCGCCGACGAGATCTACGACGAGATCACCTACGACGGCGTCACCCCCACCAGCATCGGCACGCTGGAGGGGATGGCCGACCGGACCATCACCGTCAACGGCTTCTCGAAGTCCTACGCGATGACGGGCTGGCGGCTGGGCTACTTCGCCGGACCGGAGGAACTGGTCACCCAGGCCGGCAAGGTCCACGGCCACTCCGTCTCCTGTGCCGTGAACTTCGTCCAGCACGCCGGCATCGAGGCCATCCGGAACACCGACGAGGCGGTCGAGGAGATGGTAGCGGCCTTCGAGGAGCGCCGCGACCTGCTGCTTTCCCTCCTCAGAGACCGGGACGTCAACGTCGCGACGCCCCAGGGCGCATTCTACATGATGCCTGAAGTGGCCGAGGACGACCAGGCGTGGTGCGAGCAGGCCATCGAGGAGGCCCACGTGGCCACCGTTCCGGGGAGTGCGTTCGGCACGCCGGGCTACGCCCGGATCTCGTACGCCGCCAGCACCGAGGAACTCCGCGAGGCCGTCGACCGGCTGGACGACGCTGGCCTGCTGTAGGTCGGCCGGTCCGTTTGCCGTCGATTACCGTTCTGCGAGAATTTTGTCGATGATCTGCCCCGTCGAGAGCAGTTCTTCGCCATCACCGGGCTCCCTTGCCGACGCCCGGCGGACCTCCACGTCGACGCCGCGTTCGGCAGCCGCCGCCTCGATTTCCTCGGGGTCGTGGTGCTGGTCGTAGCCCAGCGCGATGACGTCGGGTTCGATCTCCTCGATGGGTACGAAGATGTCGTCGGGGTGGCCCAGCCTGGCGTGGTCGACCGGTTCGAGTGCGTCGACCATCTCGACGCGCTGGCGGTCCGGCACCACGGGCGGCGTCTTGTGGGTGACGTTGTCCCCTCTGGCGACGATGACGTGGAGTTCGTCTCCCATCGCCCTGGCGTCCCGGAGGTAGTGGACGTGGCCGGGATGGAGGATGTCGAAGGTTCCCTGGGCGACGACGACCGTCATCGTTCCTCCCAGAAGTCCCGGCTGGTGCCGTCGCCGTGGAACTCCTCCTCGCGCAGTTGCTCGTCGATGTCTTCCTGGGTGAAGTCGAAGAACTCCTCCTCGGGCGGTTCGACGTCGAGGACCTCCAGATCGATCGGCTCGCCATCCCTATCGAAGGCCTGCCAGTCGTCGTTCCCGTACGGAGCGCCCATGATAATGTGGACTTTCCCACGGCCGAAGGAGGCCAGGTCGGCGTCGCTCGGTCGGAGGACGCCGTTGGGGTGGGAGTGGATCGACCCGGCGGCTCGCATGTCGTTTGGAATCATGCTGGTCTTGACCGTCGCGCTGACGGGGTTGCTCGTCGTCCCGGGGATGACGAGGACGTCCGTCAGCACCGTTCCCTCGCGGTCGAGGCCGACCTTGCTGGCCTCGTCGCCCCGGAGGAGGCCCATGTATTCGTCGGGATGGGCTTCTCTGGAAGCGGAGAGCGCAAACTCGAGCGCTCCATCGGCGATGCCGATGATCTCGCTCGAGCGAAACAGTCCCATAATTCATTGTGGGCGTCACCTCCTTCTAAGCGTTCCGACCGCGAGACGACCGGTGCCGACTTGCGGGCAACAGATTACCGACCGATGCAAGGTTCGCCTCGAGCGGGAACCTCCTGTCCCCCACGCCGTGAGTAGACGCGGGGAGTGCCTCGGGGTGCCGGACGGTGAACTACGAGGCAGGGAAGCCACCGGCTGCTAGAACGGGCGACGTCCGGCCACCCGGACCACGCTGGACCACAGATCTCACCGCCGCAACGAACAAGATTCGGCCGATATTGGAAAATGGATGGTCACTTGTAGTGCCGATCTCAGAAAACATGCGTGCCAAAAATGCTCGTAAGTGGAACAAATGACTTTCCGTTAGCCGTGCTTTCTACGCGTTGGCCCGGTAACCCACGCCACGAGGGCAGACGCTCCGGCCGGGCCGCTTCTTTCCCCTTCTCTCTACCCTGCTTCCTCTCGCCAGGAGGACGTTCTTCAACAGAGGTCGGGACGTTCTCCGGACGACTTTTCTCCGCGCCCGGTCCGAAACCAAGACCGAAGGGGTAAAAGCAGCCACCCACCAACCACAGGCAAATGTCACCATCGCCAGACGCCGGGGATTCCGGCGTCGCGGTCCCCGACGGCGGGACCACCGTATTCCATCTCGACGCGGATTGCACGTTCGAAGACGTCGACGAAGACGGCCGCTATCGCGCCACGGTCAACGGCGTCGTCGAGTACGGCGTCTTCGTCGACCTCTCGGACCACGTCTCGGGACTCGTCCACGTCTCGAACCTCGTCGGCAGCTACGACGTCGGCGACGAACTCGTCGTCGAACTCGACAGCGTCCGGGACAACGGCGACCTCGCGTTCCGCGAAGTCCAGGTCGCAAACCCGGTCACCGAGGACGTCGGTCACGGCGACCGCGGCAGCGTTGCGGACCTCGAAGAGATGGTGGGCGAGACTATCCACCTCGAGGGACGGGTCGTCCAGATCAAACAGACCGGCGGGCCGACCATCTTCCAGGTCCGCGACGAGACGGGTATCGTCCCCTGTGCGGCCTTCGAGGAAGCCGGCGTCCGGGCCCACCCCGAGGTCGACATCGACGACGTGGTCCGGGTCACCGGCGAAGTCGAGACGCGGGACGGCGCCATCCAGGTCGAGGCAAACGACCTGGTCGTTCTCGACGGCGATGTGGAGGCAGACGCCGAAGAGCGTCTCGCGCAGGCCACCGCCGCCGTCGCTGAACCCCACGAAGTCGACCCGCTCGTGGACTGGCCGGAGTTCGAGAAGCTGCGCGACGACCTCCGTGACGTCGCAGAGCGGCTCCGCAAGACGGTCCTGGAGGGTCGGCCCATCCGGATGCGCCACCACGCCGACGGCGACGGGCTCTGTGCCAGCGTCCCGCTGCAGTACGCCCTCGAACGGTTCATCGACGACCAGTACGAGGACCCCGACGCCTCGCGCCACCTCCTGAAGCGCCTGCCGAGCAAGGCGCCGTTCTACGAGATGGAAGACGTCACGCGGGACCTCAACTTCGCCCTCGAAAATCGCAAGCGCCACGGCCAGAAGCTGCCGCTCCTCCTGATGCTCGACAACGGGAGCACCGAGGAGGACACCCCCGCCTACCGGAACCTGGCCCACTACGACGTCCCCCTCCTGGTCGTGGACCACCACCATCCCGACCCCGGGGCCGTCGAGGGACTCGTCGAGGCCCACGTCAATCCTTACCTCTACGACGAGGACTACCGCATCACGACGGGGATGATGTGCGTCGAAATCGCCCGGATGATCGACCCCGAGATTACGGACGATCTCACCCACGTTCCCGCGGTGGCGGGCCTGGCGGACCGCTCGGAAGGCGAGGCGATGCCGGACTACCTCGACCTCGCGGCGGAGGCGGGCTACGACGAGGCGCAACTCCGGGAGATCGGCGAGGCGCTCGATTACGCCACCCACTGGCTGCGCTACAACGACGGCCGCGAACTCGTCAACGACGTGCTGAACGTCAACTGCGACGACCGCGAGCGCCACGAGGAACTGGTCGACCAGCTCTCGACCAAGGCCGAGCGCGACGTCGACGAGCAACTCGACGTGGCGATGGAACACGTCACCCACGAGCGGCTGGACAACGGCGCCCACCTCTACCGGATCGACGTCGAGAACCACGCCAAGCGGTTCACCTACCCCGCGCCGGGCAAGACGACCGGCAAGATCCACGACCGGAAGGTCGCGGAGACGGGCGACCCGGTCATCACCATCGGGTTCGGCCCCGACTTTGCCGTCCTCCGCTCGGACGGCGTCCGGCTGGACATCCCCGAGATGGTCGCCGAACTCACCGAGGAAGTCGACGGCGGCGGGGTCAGCGGCGGCGGTCACCTCGTCGTCGGGTCGATCAAGTTCGTCCGGGGGATGCGCGAGCAGGTCATCGACGCGCTGGTCGAGAAGATGGCCGACGCCGAGATCGACGAGGACCTCCAGAGTTCGGCGGCGCTTCCGGAAGAGGTCTGACGGGAGCCACGAGACGGTAGCCGGCCTCGCTACTCCTTGCCCGTGAACTGCCCCGTCTCGGGGTCCCGTTCCTGCTCGGCCGCCGAGTGTCGACCACCCTTGGCGCGGCCTTCCTGACTGCCGGGCTTGTCCGATTCGTCTTCACCTTCCTCCTGGCGTTCCTGGCTGTGCTGCCGGGACTGGCCGCTCTCCTCCTGTCGTTCCTGCGTCTGGCCCTGGCGGCGACGCTGTTCGTGCTGGCGCTGGTGTTGTTCCTGAGTCCCCTGGTGGCCCTGTTGGCCCTGTGTCCCCTGGAACTGACCGTGCGGACCGCGTTGCTGTTCCTGGGCGGAGTGGCGGCCGCCCCGCTGGCGACCTTCGTGGCCGCCGAACTGTTTCCCCTGGCGTGTCTGCTGCCAGTGCTCCTGGCCGGGCTGTTGACCCCGCTGTTGCTGACCGGGCTGTTGCTGACCTCCCTGCTGGAGGCCGACCTGTTGCTGCTGGCGCTGCCAGTCCTGGGCTCCGCCGCGCTGGCCCTGGAAGCCTTCCTGCTGGCGCTGCTGCCCGCGACGGACCCCGGGTTGTTGCCCGCGCTGCTCGATCACGTGTTCGCCCTGCTGCCCGGTGTGTTGCTGGGTCGGCTGGCCGCCGGTTTGCTGGGTCGGCTGTCCGGGCTGCTGCTGGTATCCCTGACCACCGGGCTGGTCACGCTGCTGCTGGGGCGGCCGAATTCCGCCGTGACCGGACTGCTGCTGTCCCTGTTGCTGTCCCTGCGGCCGTTCCTGCTGCTGACCGGGTCCCTGTTGACCCTGCCAGGCCTGCGGCTGGCCTCCCGGCGGGGACTGCTGGGGTGTCCGCTGGCCCTGCTGCTGTCTGGCCTGCTGTTGACCCTGTTGCCAGCCCTGCTGGGTTTGTTGCTGGCGTTCCGGCTGTTGGGTTCCCTGGAACTGGCCGTGTGGCCCGCGCTGCTGTTCCTGGGCGGAGTGACGGCCGCCCCGCTGGCGCCCCTCCTGTCCACCGAACGGCTGGTCCTGCTGGCCCTGGTGCTGGCCGTGTTCTGTTCGCCGCTCGTCGTGACCGTGGGGGTTCTGGTTTTCGTGAGGCATGGTGAGGAGTACGGTGGCACGCTCGGATTCGCCGGCGGTCACCGGCGTACCACGGTATGGGTCGGTTTGCCAGCGACCGGAATGAAGCCCGATTACTGTTTGGGAGAGTAAGCTATCCAAACGCCGAGTAACCCCCTGTTACCGGGAGCCGGGGGCCAAAAGTCCGGACCAGCAGCGACCACCACTGATCGGTCGCTGGCCACGAACATTCATTGGCTAGCTCCCGGTGGGAAACGTATGGGCTATCACCTCGTCGACCCCGACGACCTCGACCAGTGGGACGACCGGCCGACCGACGTCCGATCGCTCAGCGTCGCGGCCGGGTACGACTACCAGGACTCGCAACTCGGCCTCCGGGTCTACGAACTCGCTCCCGGCGAACAGTCCGGACTGTCCTACCACTACCACGACGAACAGGTCGAAGTGTTCTACGTTCTCGAGGGCTCGCTGCACGTCGAGACGCCCGACGACGAGTACGTCGTGGAAGCCGACCAGGCCCTGTTCGTCGACCCGGGCAGCCCTCAGCGGGCGTTCAACCCCGAAGATGCCGAGACGCCGGCGAGGATCCTCGCAATCGGTACTCCGTCAGTCGACGACGCCCATCCGTACGACCCGGACTGACGGGACGATCGATAGAAGGAGACGACTCCACGCGTGGCTGCGTCCTACTCTTCGAACTCGCCGTAGTCGCCGCCGTACTTCAGGAAGAAGTACGCCATGCCGAGCGTCGCCAGCATGACGAACGACGTCGCGACGCCCAGCGTCATCGCGCTGTTGGGCAGCGGCTTGACGCCGCCTTCGCCCCCGCCACCGCCGCCGACCGTCGGGTAGTCGGTACCGACGACCACGGCACCCTTCATGCCCATCCCCTTGTGGGGCTGGCAGTAGTACTGGTAGATGCCGTCCT
>CAZGAX010000180.1:0-6237 GCA_964523745.1 uncultured Halobacteriales archaeon
CGGGTTCATCGGCTCGAACCTCGCGAACCGGCTGGCGGCCGACAACGACGTGGTGGTCGTCGACGACTGTTACCTGGGGACCCCCGAGAACCTCGCCGACGACGTGGAGTTCGTCGAGGCGAGCGTCCTCGACGACGACCTCCCGACGGACGTGGACGTCGTCTTTCACCTCGCGGCGCTCTCGTCGTACAAGATGCACGAGGAAGAGCCGACGCGCGGTGCCAGGGTGAACGTCGAGGGGTTCGTCAACGTCGTCCACCAGGCCCGCCAGGACGGCTGTGACCACGTCGTCTACGCCTCGACGTCGTCGATCTACGGGAGCCGGACCGAACCCTCGCCCGAGTCGATGGACGTCGAGGCCAACACGGCCTACGAAGCCTCGAAACTGGCCAGGGAGCGCTACGCGGAGTACTTCCACAACCACTACGGGATGACCACGTGCGGCCTGCGCTTTTTCTCGGTCTACCAGGGCTTTGGCGGCGCCGAGGAACACAAGGGCGAGTTTGCCAACCTCATCGCCCAGTTCGCGGACGACGTCGCCAACGGCCGCCGACCCGAAATCTGGGGCGACGGCAGCCAGACGCGGGACTTCACACACGTCGACGACGTCGTCAGGGGCATCGAACTGGCCGCCGACCACGACCTCCAGGGCATCTACAACCTCGGCACCGGCGAGCAGTACAGCTTCGATTACCTCGTCGAGCGCCTGAACGACGTACTCGGCACCGACGTCGAGCCGACCTACGCCGAGGGGTACATGCCCGACCACGTCTACGTCCACGACACGATGGCCGATCCGTCGAAGTTCCGCGAAGCCACCGGCTGGGAGCCAGAAATCTCCTTCGAGGAAGGCCTTCGCCGGGTCTGTTCGCAGTACGACTGACCCGGACACACCGGCTACACAACCCCTCTCCGGGTCCACAGCGAATACGCGATCACCAGGAATCCGACCGCAGTCAGTGCTGCCTCCAGTATCAGCGCGTCCCCTGCCGGGATGTCGAACACCTGGTCGGCCACGCCGGCCGACAGCGATCCGAGCGTGACGATGGCGAATCCGCCGGCGAGATAGCCGAGTCCCGAAACGTTCGTTCGGCGGGCCGCTTTCGCGGCGAGGTAGGTGATCAGTCCGCCCACGACGAGCGTGAGCGTCTTCAGTCCGACCACTATCGTGGGAATGTTGGCAGTCATAGTTCGTCTCCGATACGGGCCCACAGTCGGGCGAGTCGCTCGTGTGCGGACTCCGTCTCTGACACGACGTCGACCGCGAATTCGCCGTCCTCGTAGGTCACGAAGACGCCGGCGAAGTCCCGAACGTACGTCGACGTGTGGTGGCCGTCGCGGCGCAGTTCCGTCCGTTTCTCGACCAGCCCGGCCTCACTGAGCTGTTCGAGCTTGCGGTACGTACTCGTCTGGGACACCTCGCACGTGGCCGCTATCTCCTTCGCGCACCGAGGTTCGTCCAGTGCGTCGAGAATCTCTCGACACTCGGCGTCCCGAAGCGCATCGAAGACGGCATCGGGGTACGCACTCCCGTCGCTAGTCATCCGAGCCCTCCGGGCCGGGGATCGAGAGCGGGTGGATTCATTGCGGCGAGGGGCCGAAGCGGTGACGGTCCGGGCGACGACGCTGTTCGTTTCGGGGCCCGACGTGGGGTTCGGGACGGGCCCCAGCGTCGGATACAGACCCCCGAAATAAATTCGTCACAGCCAATTTTCAGATTCTGGGAAACGGAAACTCCAACTACGTGTGTGGGCCGTGAACGTCGAAACGCGATGGAACCCTCCAGTACCCGACGAACGGTCCTCCGTTCAGCATCGCTCGGTGGTCTCGGCGTCGTCGCCGGTTGTCTCGGCTCTGCCCAGCAGTCGCCGACTGACGCGAACGAGTCCGACGGCGGTACGTCGACGCCCGACGAAAGCAACGCCAGCGGCCAGTCAGTCTCGGACGAAGAGTGGATGCGTCTCGCGAACGTTCCCGGTGACGGTCACGCCGAACGGCTGTTCGCCGACGAGGTGCAGGTCCACGTCGGCACACCGTCGGTTCGCTACGCCTTCAGCCCGGCCCTGCTCAGTGTCTCGTCCGGTACCACGGTTACGTGGGACTGGCACGACTTCGCTGGCAAGAACAACGTCGTCGCCGTCGACGGGTCGTTCGACAGCGGCGACGCGGTCGAAGGACACGGGCGCAAATTTTCCCACACGTTCGAGTCGACCGGCACGTACCGGTACGTCTCGGAACCCCACGCCGACTGCGGGATGCGGGGGTTCATCGAGGTCATCGAACAGCCGTCGACCGACTATCCCGAGGTGGCCCACTGGCTGAGCGGCGTCAGCAACTACGACGGGACGATTACGGATGCCACTGGCACGAAGCGGACGACGGTCACCGTCGGCGCGGAGGGTAACGGCGGAGAGTTCGCCTTCGACCCGCCAGCCGTGAAAGTCGACGCGGGAACGACCGTCGCCTGGAAGTGGACCGGTACCGGCGGCTCCCACGACGTCGTCTTCGAGTCGGTCGACGTCGCGTCCGAACTGGTCTCAGAACCGGGCGAACACCTCACCCACACGTTCGACGAGCCTGGCGTCTACCTGTACGCCTGCAGGCCACACCGAAGCGTTGGTATGAAAGGCGCCATCGTCGTCGTGTAACTTCCACCCTACGCCGCCTTCCGCTCCGTTTCCGCAATATTTTCCCCCTCCCGATAGTACGCCGTCCATGGACCGTACAGTACGCATTCTCGGCGTTCCGATGGACCTGGGCGCCGACCGGCGTGGCGTCGACATGGGACCGTCGGCCATCCGGTACGGCGGTCTGGCCGACGCTCTCGAAAATTTCGGACAGTCCTGCGTCGACGGCGGTGACGTTGCCGTTCCGCGACCCGAGGAGCGCGACCCGGACGCCGGCGACGTGGTCGAGGGCGAGGCGAAGTTTCTCCAGGAAACCCAGCACGTATCCCGGGACATCCGAAAGGCGGTCGCCGCGACCATCGACGACGGCGAGTTCCCCCTCGTCCTCGGCGGTGACCACTCCATCGCCATCGGGACGGCCAACGGCGTCGCCAGCCGCCACGACGACGTCGGTATCCTCTGGTTCGACGCCCACGGCGACTACAACACGCCGGAGACGACGCCCAGCGGGAACGTCCACGGCATGTCGCTGGCGGCCATCCTGGGTGAGGGCCCGTTTGCCGACATGGACTGGGCTCACGCCTCCGCCGTGAATCCCGAAAACGTCGTCTGGGTCGGCCTGCGCGACCTCGACGACGAAGAGCGCGAACTCATTCGCCGGAGCGACGCGACGGCCTACACCATGTCTGACCTCGACCGGGGCAACGTCGCCGACATCGTCTCGGAGGCCATCGACGTGGCGACCGACGGCGTCGACGCCCTCCACGTGAGCCACGACCTCGACTGGCTGGACCCGCAGGAAGCCCCCGGTGTCGGGACGCCGGTCCGGGGCGGCGTCTCCTACCGCGAAGCACACGCCGCGATGGAACTCGTTGCAAAGGAAGCCGGCGACGTCCTCGCTGCACTCGAATTCGTCGAGGTCAACCCCATTCTCGACCAGCACAACCAGACCGCCGAACTCGCCTGTGAACTGATCTCGAGTGCGTTCGGGCAGCGAATTCTTTGACGCCGGCCGGTACGTCCAAGGGGCCTGTGTTCGACCGAATCGACGGCCGAAACGCTGCGAAGCTATATAGTAGCGTGTCCGGAACGGGTGACACCTACCGGAGCGTGTCAGTATGGCATCCGATGCGACAGAAACGGGCTTCGACGGCGTGGCGGCGTTCGTCCTCGGACTGAAAGTCGTCTTCTGGACGTACGCTCTCTTCCTGTTTCTCAGAGTCGCTGGCCCGGCAGCCGAGGCACTCGGATTCGCCCAGCAAGCGGGTTCCTACCGATCCGAAGCCGGTGGCGCAGTTCTCGCAGTCATCGCAATCGGGGTCGCTATCGCGCTGTTCCTCGGCCTGTTTCTGGCTACCTTCCTGTTCGTCTCGGTTCACAACACCGACGTCGTCTTGCAGTCCAGCGTCGGCTCGTCCCTCGACGGTGCGTCGTTCGTAACTCGCGAGGCAGTTTACTCGCGGAGCGCCCGGGTCGCGGTCGAACCCGAGCTGTTCGTTCCGCCGGACCTTGCCGGGCTCGTCTACCTCCTACCACCGGCCGTACTCGTCGTTGCCGGCTACGAAGTCGGCCGTCGGGAGACCGACCCCGTCGGTGCGATCGCGACGGTCGTCACCGGTTACGGAATCGTGGCGGTCCTGACCATCGTTCCCGTCTCGTGGCTCTTCAACGAGTTCGTCGCCGACTTCGTCGTGGACCTGGCGTCCTCGACCTACACCGAGGCCACACTCCGCGTCGTGGTCCCGGACCTCGTCTCGACGCACCTGCTGGTCGGTCTCGGCTACCCGCTCGTGTTCGGTGCCGTCGGCGTGTTCCTCGCCGACGCGTCGAGCTAAAATCCACACTTGGCGGATACGCCACTTACTCCGCCGCCAGAGCCGGGACCACGGTAACGCTCGCCACGTGGTCGTCGGCGTCGAGTTCCATCACCCGGACGCCCTTCGTGTTGCGGCCGACCTGAGACACGTCGTTGGCGGCGATGCGCATGATCTGGCCGCCCTCGCTCATGATGACGAGGTGGTCGGCGTCGGCGACGGCCTTGACCGTCGAGACGCGGCCGTTGCGCTCGTCGGTCTTGATGTCGATCAGGCCCTGCCCGTACCGGGACTGCGGGCGGTACTCCGCCAGCTTCGTCCGCTTGCCGTAGCCGTTCTCGGTCACGGTGAGCAGCGAGCGCTCGTCGTCGTCATCGGTGGCGACGAGCCCGGCGACGGCGTCGCCTGTCTGGAGCTTGATGCCGTTGACGCCCCTGGCAGATCGACCCATCTCGCGGGCCTCGTCCTCGGCAAAGCGGATAGTCATCCCCTGCTCGGTGGCGATGACCAGGTCCTTGGTGCCGTCGGTCACCTCCACGTCGACGAGTTCGTCGCCGTCCTCCAGGTTGGCGGCGATGATACCGGTCGAGAGAATGTTCTCGAACTCCTCGGCGCAGGTCCGCTTGACGTAGCCCTGCCGGGTCACCATCGTGATGCACTCGTCGGCGTCGAAGTCGTCGGTGTTGACGACGGCCGTTATCTCCTCGCCGTCGTCGAGGTCGATGAGGTTGATGGCGGACTTGCCTCTGGCCGTCCGACCCATCTCGGGTATCTCGTAGGTCTTCAACCGGTAAACCTGGCCCTGGTTCGTGAAACAGAGCAGGTAGTCGTGGCTGTTGGCCCGGAAGACCTTCGAGACCCTGTCGCCCTCCTTGGGGTCGGCGCCGATGATACCCTTGCCGCCCCGTCCCTGGGGGTCGAACTGGGCAATGGGCATCCGCTTGATGTAGTCGTCCTCGGTGATGACGACCACGACGTCTTCCTCGGGGATGAGGTCCTCGTGGGTGACCTCGCCCTCGTCTTCGAGGATGGCCGTCCGGCGCTCGTCGTCGTACTCGTCTTTCATTTCCCGGAGTTCGTCCTTGATGACGCCCAGCAGCTTCTCCTCGCTCGCCAGCACGGATTCGAGGTAGTCGATGGTCTCCTGGACGTCCTCGTACTCGGACTTGATGTCGGCCGCCTCCATGGACGTGAGCGAGCCCAGCTGCATCCGGACGATGTGCTCCGCCTGGGCCTGGGAGAAGTCGAAGGCCGACTGGACCTCGGGGTGCTCGAACTCCGCGTCGAGGTCCTCGAGGTCGAGTTCGCCGCGCAGACCGGCCTTGGCCTGGTCGCGGTCCTCGCTGTTGCGAATCAGGTCGACGACGGCGTCGATCTGGTCCAGCGCCTTGAGCCTGCCCTCGAGGATGTGGGCCCGGTCCTTGGCCTCCTGGAGGTCGTACTCGCTACGCCGGGTGACGACCTCTTTCCGGTGCTCGACGTAGTGATGCAGCGTCTCCTTGAGACTCAGGACCTGGGGCTGGCCATCGACCAGCGCGAGATTGATGACGCCGAAGGTGGATTCGAGGTGGTGTTCGAGCAGCTTGTTCTCGACGATGTCGACGTTGGCGCCACGGGACAGTTCGACGACGATCCGGACCCCGTTCCTGTCGGATTCGTCCCGGAGGTCAGAGATGCCCTCGATGACGCCCTCGTTGACGTCGTCGGCGATCCGCTCGACCATCCGGGCCTTGTTCTCCTGGAAGGGTAGTTCGGAGATGATGATCCTGTCCGTGCCCGACTCGTTGCGCTCTATC
>CAZGAX010000181.1:0-6227 GCA_964523745.1 uncultured Halobacteriales archaeon
TCGTGCGGACCCGCCGGCCGAAGCGGACGAGCGAATCGTCCACGTTCGCGCCGTACTCGACGTCCCGCCAAATGCGCTCGACCTCGGGACTCAGGACGCCCAGGTCGCTTCCCCGTACTCGTTCGATACCCTCGTAGACGGTCATGCCGGCCTCGTTCAGGCTGGCCAGCCGTTCGAGCAGTTCCGGCATCGCCGCCTCGATGCGGTCGATGCGTCGCTTGTACACCTCCCGGGCGACGGCGTAGCTCACGAGCACCAGCAACACCGACTGGACCACCAGGTCGTCGAGGACGCGGAGGTTGATCCCCGTCCCGAGAAACGCCTCCGGAAGGCGCAGGAGGAAGGCCAGGACTGCAATCGGGACGGCGACGTACAGCACGGTCGAGGGATTCCAGACCACGGTCCTGAGGGGGCTGCGGAGGACGTCTTTCACCCGCTTCAGCCGGTCGTAACGGGCCAGCTGGGCCAGCGTTCGATCCTCGGTCCCCGCTGTCGATGCCGGCCCGTCGGCCGAGACGCCGCCGTCCGCCCGCCGCCGCTCGGCATCCGGAGTCGCCGCCACCGGCGTCGCGGCGTCGAGTCGTTCGAGCACCTCGCTACCGGATTCCCTGGCGATGCCCAGCGACTCCAGTTTCTGTGCGAGGTAGAGGACGAAGGCTGCGTTGGCCAGCGGAATCATCAGGTAGGCCATCCCCTGGAGCAGCCAGAGGGTGTCCGTCGTCGTCAGCCCGAAGACGAGCAGGATAGTGATGAGAAAGAGCACCCCGGCGACCATCACGGTCACGTACCCCTCGGCGATGGTTGCCAGGAGTTCGAGTACGGACTCCTGGCGCTCCTCGGCTTCCTCCTGGAACCGTTCGTACTGCTCGTGGAGGAAGGCGGGCAGGTCGCTCCCGCTCTGGAGGACGCTCGCGAGGTTCTCGGAGAAGGTCTTGAACTGCTCGCTGGGCGTCCGGCGGGCCATCCGCCGGACGGCGGAGATCATGTCCCGACCGAACAGGTCCATCTCCCGGACGCTGACGCTCATCTCCCGGGCGGTCTCTCCGTACACCTCGCGGTGAGTCGAGAGGACGCGAACGACCTGGGGAAACTCCATGCCGCCCCTGGAGAGGGCGTACATGAACGCCGTCGTCCGGGGGAACCCCTCGTCGATGCTCCGTCGCCGCACTTCGGCGTTGCTCTCGGGAAGTTTCCAGCGGAACGTGTAGGCAAGCAGCGCAAGCACGCCGCCCAGTATCAGCGCGGCGACGAACAGCAGCGCAACGACGGTCGGCTTCGACAGCGACAGGACGAAGTCACGCCGGAAGCCCAGGGGCATGGCGATAGTGTCCGGGAGCTGTGAAAGCTTGCGAACGAGAGGCTGGAGCACCGCCAGTGTGGCCAGCATCAGGTACGAACCGGCGACGGCCCCCGCCCCGCCGGCGAGCGTGGTGAAAAACAGCGTCTTCGCGGCGTAGGTCCGGTAGGTCTCGTCGATGAACGCTGCCTCGACGACCCGCTCGCGTTCGGCGTTCGAGACGACGAACCGACCGAACGCGACGAGAGAGAGGCGGGTGACCAGGCGGTCGACGCGCCGTCCGGTTTTCGAGCCGAGCCACAGCCCCAGGGCTACGAAGACGACGGCGAGCAACGCGTAGCCCAGGGCTCCCAGCATGTCAGGTGGCGGGTTCGACGCCGGCGTCGTCGATGGTCGCTAACACCGCGTCCTTGTCGGCGTAGTACTGGTTGACCATCGAGGTGAACTGCCGGTAGTCGCGCACGTCCTCCTGCCGGAGGTACCGGAGGAACCGCCGGCGGTTTTCCAGCTCCCGAAGCAGTTCTGACCGGCTCCAGCCCCGCTCCTGGCGTATCTCCTCGAGGAGGTCGGAACTGCTCTCCTCGAAGTTGTCCTCGTCGGAATTCCAGGCGTAGGTGTCCGAGTAGTCCAGTTCGCCGGTACGCTGGTCGATGCCTTCGATTTCAGCGACCGTCTTGGCCCGCCGGACCCGCTCGCCGCCGGACCGGGCCAGGACCTGCACGCAGAGGACGTCGAGCGACGACACCATCGGTCGCGGGACGTTGATCGGCTCGTTCTCTAACCTGTTGATCACCGTCTGGACGCTGTCGGCGTGCATCGTCGAGAACGTCGTGTGACCGGTGTTCATCGCCTGGAACAGGGTGATCGCCTCCTCGCCCCGGACCTCGCCGACGACGATGTACTCGGGGCGGTGGCGCAGCGCCGACCGCAGGAGGTCGTACATCGTGATGTCCTGGTCGCCCATCCGCTCTCGGGTCACGGAGGAGAGCCAGTTGTCGTGGTAGAGGGAGAGTTCGCGGGTGTCCTCGATGGTCAGTACCTTCGAACGCGGCGGGATGAACATCGAGATGGCGTTCATCGACGTGGTCTTTCCCGCAGCAGTGCCGCCGGCGAAGATGAGCGACTTGTTGTGCTCGATGGCCAGCCAGAGGTACGCCAGCACGTGGAGGTCGAACGTGCCGTAGTCCAGCAGGTCGATCGGCGTGAACGGCTCGTCGGCGTACTTCCGGATAGTGAAAGCAGACCCCTGTGGGGTGACTTCCTTCCCGAGGGCGAGTTCGATACGCGAGCCGTCGGGCAGCGTCGTCGACACTACGGGGTCGGAGACCGAGACGTGACGACCGGATCGCTGGGCGAGCTGGATGACGAAGTTGTCCAGTTCGTCCGGGTCGTAGACGACGTCCGTCTCGACGTCGGTGTACTCGTCGTGGTAGACGAAGACCGGGAGACCGGGCCCGTCACAGGAGATGTCCTCGATGTGCGGGTCGTGCATGAGTGGGTCGAGCTTGCCGTAGCCCTGGAACGACCGCTGGAGGTAGTAGAACAGCCGGTGGAACGTCTCCTCGCTCACTTCGACGCCGTACTCCTGGATGCGTTCCCGCGTTTCGTCCCAGAGCGCTTCCTCGGGGTCGTCGGCCACGTCGTCCCGGTAGATGAGCGGGTCGCGAACGTCCTCGTAGAGCCGGTCGAGGAGGTCCCGCTCGACCGGCGTCAGTGACGGCTCGATTACGTGGTACCGGTGTTCCTGCGATTCCGGGTCGTAGGTGATGACGGCGAAGGCGTAGGGGACGTTGAGCCAGTAGCGGTCGAGTTCGTCCTCGCCCTCGACGCCGTCGAAGGAGACGAGCGAACCGTGGCGCCGGGGGTCGTAGTTCGTCGCCCGGACCGTCGACCCCGCGAGCAGCCTGGCGGTCTCCGACAGCCAGTTTCGCACGTCGGCCAACGTTCCGTCGGGAGTGTCGTCCAGCGTCCCATCGGTAGTCTCGTGGTCGGACATCAGTAGGTAGGAACGCCCTACAACGGGCGTCTCCTGGGTTGGCAGTGCGTTTCGTATCCAGCTACTTAAATTCGCACCCGGTGGTCTCAATGCTGAGACTCGGCTGACGGCTCGCCCGTCAGTTCCGGTCGAAGCCGAGCAGGACCCCCGCCAGGATTCCCGTCACGACGACGCCGACGGGAACCGGGACGCCGACGAGCCCCCGCGCCAGGAAGAACAGCACGGTGGCGCCGACCAGGGCGACGGTCGCGCCGCCGAGCAGCCACCCCATCGCCCGGACCGGGTCGACCGGGATCCGTTCCGTGACGGCGTCTTCCCGCAGGTACAATCCGAAGCTGAGCGCCACGGCACCGACGACCAGCAGCCCACCCAGGGTCCAGAACAGGCTGCCCCAGACGAGCGCGAGTTTGTCGTAGAACAGGGCGGACGTCGGCGGCGTGGTCACGAACAGGTCGCCGCCGACCTTGGCGCCGGGGTAGACCTGTGCCATCAGGGCTTCGACGTCTTTGGGGTCGCCGTTGATGGTAACGTTCGAGGCACCCCGGAGCTGGACTTCGGCTACCGGCAGACGGATGGCGATGAGAACACTCTGGAGCGGGCCACTGTCGTGATAGGAGAGGCTCCAGGGTACCAGTGCGGCCAGCCAGGCCGAGACGACGGCGAACTCTTCTGCGTACTCCGGGTCCACCAGCGACATCCTGTCGGAGTCCGCGAGTCACAGGGGCTAAAGGGTTTCCCAGCCGACACGGCGTTACGTTCATTGCGTGTGGAACCGTACCAGGGAGTACGCGGATGAGGCGCGATTACTTCACCCTGGCTGTCCGGAACGTTCCCCCCGAGGAGTCCCGGGTCCCGACGCTCGTCGTGGTCTACGACGGCCCGAGCGACGAGTTGACAGCCCACCTCCTCGACGACGACGGCGACGCCATCCCGGCCGAGGAACTCGACGTGGCCTGCCGGCTCCGCGAGGAAGACGACGAGCACACGTGCGTCTGCAGCCTCACCCACCGGGTCACCGGCGAGTACCTCGTCGAGATAAACGGCGACGCCGAGAAACTCCTCTCGCTCGTGGATGCGGCACGCGACATCGACGAGGAACCGGCCTATCGCGTCCGGATCGAACGCCCCGACGCCGACCCCCTCGTCTACGACAAACGGACCCTCCTGGTCTACGACGAGGACGGCGACCTCCTCCGTGGCGACAGCCTCATTCCCAGCGGCGTCGAGCTGTAACCGCGCCGCCCCTTTTTATGCCAGTTCGTCGGCCAGCGCCGGCAACACCTCGGTGACGTCCGCCCGGAACTCGTAGTCGGCCCGGCCGTCCAGCCGGGTCGAATCCAGGTTGACGTCCGCCACTGTCGCGCCGCGCCGCGAGGCGACCACCGGCAGCGACGCGGCCGGTTCGACCGACAGCGACGACCCGACCGAGAGAAACACGTCGGCCTCTCTCGCCAGATTCTGCGCCCGCTGGAGTGCGCCCTGAGGCAACTGCTCGCCGAACAGCACGACGTCCGGCTTGAACACGTCGTCGCAGGCCCCACAGCGCGGCGGTACCTCGCCGTCCTCGACGCGCTCCTGGATTTCGTCGGCGTCGACGCGCCGGCCACACCCCTGGCAGGCGGCCCGCTGCCCGGTACCGTGGAGGCGGACGACCGTCTCCGACCCGGCCTCGGCGTGCAGGCCGTCGACGTTCTGGGTGACGACGGCGTCCAGGTGACCGGCCCGCTCCATCCTCGCCAGCGCCTGGTGGGCCGCGTTCGGTTCGACGGCGTCGTCGCCATACAGCGTGGTACGGAGGGCTATCCGGTCGCGCCAAAACCCCTCGGGGTCGGCACGGAATCGGTCGTAGTGAAAGTCCGACTTGTCGTGGGTCTCCCAGACGCCGCCCTCGCTCCGAAAGTCGGGGATGCCCGAGGCCGTGCTGACGCCGGCGCCGGTGAGCGCCACGACCGTTTCGGCGTCGAGCACGTCCGAGGCGAGTTCTTCGAGCCGTTGCCCGTCCATCGTCGGTGACTGGGTAGTCCCTGTGTCAAAATCCTTCGCCCGGAAGGCTGGTCGATTCGGCCGCCTGGTCCGACGTACGTCAGGCGCTCTGTGCGACGTCGTTGATGCCGGTCTGAATCAGGTACCAGGCGGCCGGTGGGAAGACCAGGAACAGCAGGAAGATGAGCACGCCGTCTTTGCCAGTCAGCGGCTCACTGTCGTGGGAGTCTCGCCACATGACGACGAAGTTGTAAATCGGGATGAACAGGCCGACAGTCCGCCACGCCGGATTGAAGTCGGCGTTCGTCCCTTTCGCGAGTTGTTTGTGCAGCAGGTGCCACCAGTATATCGTGTACAAAGTGAACGTAATGATGGTAAATAGCACCTGTTTGACGAGCGAGCGGTGGGCGAACGCTGACGGATCGGTAATCTCCCGGGACTCTTCAGACATAAATGTAGTATGTATGTCTACAACTCATAAACCTACGGGTGAGTTCAGTCGCTTGAACAGTTGTTTCAATCCGAATGCGGTCCGGCCGAACTGTCCTCATCGTTCGTGTAGGATTGAGGGAGAGACCGAAGGGATTTAAGCGCCTGCCAGCCCGCCTCACTGGCGTATGCGATTACACGAGTATCAGGCCAAGGAGGTGTTCGCGGACGCCGGAATTCCGACGCCCGCGGCGACGCTCGCCTCCTCGGTCGACGAGGCGGTCGCTGCGGCCGAGGACATCGGCTATCCGGTGGCCGTCAAGGCGCAGGTTCACGTCGGTGGGCGGGGCAAAGCCGGCGGCATCTTGCTGGCCGAGGACGAGGCCGAGGCCCGCGACGCCGCCGAATCGATCCTCGGGATGGACCTCAAGGGCTACACCGTCGACCGCGTGCTGGTCGAGGAAGCGGTCGACTTCGTCAACGAACTCTACGTCGGCGTGACGATGGACCGCGGCGAGGGCA
>CAZGAX010000182.1:0-6206 GCA_964523745.1 uncultured Halobacteriales archaeon
GGAGCGAGACTCGACTTGAGCGGGACCTCCGGTCCCGCTCACCATGCGAACGGGCGACTTCGCCGCCCGTGAGCAGACGGAGGGAGAGTCTCGGACAGGCGAACGGGGGCGGAGCGACCCGTGAGCCAGCGGGCCGAGGGTTTTCCCGGCGTTTCCGTTGCGGTCAGAGGACTCTCAATTCCATTGCCAGTAGCCGCGTAGCTACGGGCATGACAAGTTTTAGAGTAGTGCCCGGGGAGGGCTCCGAACCCTCGATCTCCGCATGTCCCAGGTCCGAGGCGAATGCCTCGCGGGAAATGCCGGATGTGCCGCGGTGAGTAGAACCCTATGAGTGCGGCGCTATGTCCAGCTAAGCCACCCGGGCGCAGTCGTGGATAGCGGAAGGTGCGTCTTTAACGTTCCCATCTCACCCGGGCGCCGTGGGGCGGCCGGACCCACCCCCGGTTTTATACCGGATGGCGGGCACAACTCTGCCATGGAAATTCCGGACCTCGTCAGGAACGCGCTGGGAGACGAGGAGGTGCGGGCGGGCGTCAACCTCGGCGACGAGGACGCCCTCTGCCTGACGCCGACGCGAACCATCCTGTACCGTGGCGAGGGGCTGTTGAGCGACGAGTCGATCGAGGAGTACGCCCACGACGTCGAACGCCTGGACGTCAAAGAAGGCCGGCGCAAGACCAAGTTCAGCCTCACCTACGTCGACGGCACCGAGACGTTCACCGTGCCGGGCAGCCGGGCCGAAACGGTCCTCGAACACCTCCTCGACGGCGTACTCACCGTCGGCGAGGTCATCGAACCGACCGAATCCGTCCGCGGCGTCTACCGCTTTTCCGAACTGACGCTGATCGTCACCGACGCCCGCCTGGTCAAACACGTCGGCGCCCCCGTCTGGGACGAAGACTTCGAGGAGTTCCCCTTCGCCGACGTCACCGGCCTGGCCTTCGAGCAGGGCAGCGTCGCCACGCAGATCGTCATCTCCGTGGCGGGCCGGCCCCAGCGCATCAAGGCCCCCAACGACCAGGCCCCCATGGTCCAGGAAACACTACAGGACGCGCTCTTTGCCTTCCACGAGGTCGACTCGCTGGACGCGCTCAACGAAGCCGTCGCGGTCGAAGAAGCCGCCTCGTCCGGCGGCGAGGGTGGTAGCGAGGAGTCGAGCAGTGCCGTCGACCTCAGCCTCTCGGACGGGATCGACCCGCTCGTCGGCGGGTCGGCCGAGGCCGACCAGGAAACGGCCGGGGCCGGACAGTCCGCGGCGGGAACCCAGGCCGACGAGCAGTCGGTGGAATCGGACGCGTCCGACCCCGGCAGGGCTGGCGACGAGAGAGTGACCGAGGACGCGCCGGAGACTGCGACGAGCGAGGAGTCAGGTCCCACGGGCGGCTTCGAATTCGACGACGAGGCGACTGCTGGCGGGGCGTCCGGCGGAACAGCCGACGCACAGGCGACGGCCGACGCAAACGGCGTCGAGGACGCCGCGTCCGCCGAAGATGTCGAGGCCATCGCCAACCAGGTCGCGGACCTGACGGCGGCGGTCACCCGCCAGAACAAGCTCCTGAAGAAACAACAGCAGACGATGGAACAGCTGATCGAGGAGTTGCGTCGGGGCCGCTAGCGAGGGCCGTTCGCCACTGGTCTTCTCGTCCCACTAGTCGTCTCGCCCCGTGACTTTCCTGATACACGACGACCCGAAGGGGCCGTGTTCGCCCGCCTCGAACCGCACGAAGTAGCCCGTCGAGACGTCCGTCCCGCAGCGTCGGCAGGTGAACTCGCCCTCCCGCGAGACGACGTCTTTCTGGAAGCTGACGTAGCTGCCAGACTGGGGGCGGACGAGGCCGTCCTCGCGCTCGATGATGCCGCGCATCTCGGCGGTGTCGAGAATCTCCCGGGTGAGAGATGGGTCCTCGGTGATGGTTTCGAGGCGGTCCATCACCTCGGCCAGCGACAACTCCGCGTGTTCGAGGTGGGCCAGCAGTTCGAGGCCGAGTTCGACCCGGTCGTCGGTCACGGGCCTGGCTTGCACGAGCGACCACAAAGCGTTTGCCCGGCAGTCACGAGTGGTCGATAGATGCAGCCAGCGACTCGACGCCAGCTTGCCGGTATGCTCTGCTTGGGGCTGGTCGCCGGCGTCGCAGCGCTCGTTCTCTCGCCGGCGACGGTCGTCGGCGAACTCGAGCACCTCGCTACCCACCCGATCCAGTTCGGCGTCGCCCTCGCCGTCCTCTATCTCGTCCGGCCGTTCCTGTTCTGGCCGGTGTCGGCCCCGGCCGTGGTGCTTGGCTACCTCTACGACCCTCTGCTCGCCCTGCCGATCGCACTCCTGGGTGCCGGCCTCACGGGCCTCCCGCCGTTCGCAATCGCCCGGAACGCCGACAACGAGGCCGGCCTGCTCGGGTCGCTGGCCGAACCCGGTCGCCAGCTGGTCGACAGCGTTGGCGCGACGCGGGGCGTCCTCGCCGCGCGGCTCGCTCCGGTTCCCGGCGACGTCGTCTCCTACGGCGCCGGGCTGTCGCAAGTGGGAGTGAGTGCGTTCCTCGTCGGAACGGTCGTCGGGGAGATTCCGTGGGCCATCGTCGCCGTGGCGGCCGGCAACTCGATGCGCTCGTTGACGCTCGCCGGGTTCGAACCCGACCTGACCGTCGTCCTCGGCCTCGCCGCGCTGGGGCTGCTCGTCCTCTCGGGACCGGCCTACCGTCACTACCGGAGTGACGCCGTCGGCGAGTGACTCAGGACCGGATCTCGAAGCGGGCTCCGCCGTCGTGTCCCTCTGTTACCGATATCGTCCAGTCGTGGGCCTCGGCGATCCGCTGGACGATCGACAGCCCGAATCCGGTGCCGTCGTCGCTCGTCGTGTAGCCGTGGTCGAACACTGCCTCGCGGTCGGCCTCGGGGATGCCGGGGCCGTCGTCGGCGACGAAAAAGCCGTCTTCGAGCGGGCCGATTCGGACTTCGACCTCGTCGTCTTCGCCGTCGACGGCGTGTTCGGCCACGTTCCGGAACAGGTTCTCGAGCAGTTCCTGCAGGCGGGCCGGGTCGGCCTCGACGGTGCCGGGGTCCTCGTACGTCAGCGTCACCTGGTCGGGGTCGGCGGTGCGCCAGGCCTCCTCGGCGACCGCTTCGAGGTCGACAGTGTCGAACTCGCCGACCGTCTGGCCCTTCCGGGCGAGCGTCAGGAGGTCGTCGATCAGCTTGTCCATCCGGTCGGCCGCGTCGGCCATCCGGTCGAGGTGGGACGGGTCGTCCTGGCTCCGGGCCAGTTGCAACCGGCCCATGATGACGTTCAGCGGGCTCCGCAGGTCGTGGGAGACGACGCTGGCGAACTCCTCTAGACGTTCCTCGCGCTGTTTGCGTTCCTCGATGTCGCGGATAATGCCCGCCGTCCCTCGAAACTCGTCCTCTACCGGGAGCAATGCCAGGTGGAGTTCACTCGGAATTTCGTCGCCGTCCCTCGTGACTATCGATATCTCGTACTTGGCAGCCCGACGGTCCGGGTCGTCGAGCAGGTCTCGGATGTACTCCCGACCATCTACGGCGTCCTCGTCCGTAATGACAGTCGAGATGTGGTCGCCGAGCAGTTCGTCGGCGTCGTACCCGGTCATCTCCGCCAGGGCGTCGTTGACGAACGTGAAGACGCCGTCCTCGTCGAGCGCGTACACCGGGTCGCCCACGGCCTGGATTATCGTCTCGTACCGTTCGAGTTCCCGCTCTCGCTCGACGCGGTCCTGGATGTCGCGGATCACGCCGACCGAGCCGGCGTACTCGCCGTCCTCGTAGATGACCGCCGTCCGGTTTTCCGTCCGCGAGTACGTGCCGTCAGCCTGGACCGCGTCCATCTCCCAGGTCCGCCAGGCGTCTTCGGCCTCCTCCGTGATCAGCTCCGTGATGATCTCGGTGCCCCGCTCTACGTCCTCGGGAGGCATGAACGCCAGCGGGGTCTTGCCGACGACCTCCTCCCGGTCGTGGCCGAGGTGAGACACCATCGCGTCGTTGACCATTCGGATCGTCCCGTCGGTGTCGAGGATGTACATCGGGTCGCCGACGTTCTCGACGAGCGTTCTGTACTCCTCGAGTTCCCGTTCGCGCTCCTTGCGCCGGGAGACGTCCCGGATGACGCCGACGGCTCCCCGGTAGGTCTCGTCCTCGTCTGTCAACGGAGCGACTTTGTTCTCCCACGTCCGGCCGGCCGCATCGCCGACTTTCGGCACCAGTTCGAACGACCCCCAGCGCTCGTCGCTGCTCTCCATGACGTCGAACAGCACCTCGGTCCCCCGCTGGTAGTCGGACTCGTACATGAACTTCGTGGGTTTCGTGCCGATAAACTCCTCTCGCGACAGGCCCGATATCTCCTCCATCGCCTGGTTGACCATGACGTACCGGCCGTCGGCGTCGAGCACGTACATCGGGTCGCCGACGTTCTCGACCAGCTCTCGGTACTGTTCGAGCGTCCGTTCTCGCTCCTTCCGGTCGCTGATGTCCCGTGCGACGGCCCCGAGGCCGATCAGGTCGGCGTCCTCGCCGTACATCGGCGCCCCCCGTATCTCGACGGGGAACCGCTCGCCGTCCGCCGCGATCACGTCGGCTTCGACGGACATGCTGCCCGTTTCGAGGGCTTCCTGGACTCCATCGACGAGGCGCTCGACGTGTTCGTCGGCGATGAGGTCGCGGGCCTGCATCTCCGAGAGGTCCGTCTCGTCGTATCCCAGGCCGCTCCCCAGCTCTTCGTTCCACCGGCTGAACCTCCGCGTCTCCAGATCGAGGACGAAAAAGGCGTCGTCCAGTGCGTTCAGCGCGCTCTCCGTGAACGCCCGCTCCTCCCGGAGTTGCTCCTCTCGGCGCTTGCGTTCGGTGATGTCGGTGATGAACCCTTCGAGAAACGCCAGCTCGCCGTCCTCGTAGATGGCACTGCCGCGCTCCCAGACCCAGCGCACTTCGTCGTCTGCCGTCTCGATGCGGTACGTGAGTTCGAAGCTCTCACCCGCGTCGAGGGCCTCCTGGACGACGCTCCAGACGCGGTCTGTCTCCTCGGGATGCAGGATGTCTTCGCCCCAGACCACGTCACCGGACTCTATCTCCGCTGCTGCGTAGCCCGTCAGTTCCCGGCAGCCCTCGCTGACGTACACCATCGGCCAGTCGGGCTCGTTCTCACACCGATACACCATTCCGGGCAGGTTCCGTATCAGCGTCGAGAACATCCGCTCTGACTCCTTTAGAGCCTCCCGTGCCCGGCGCTCGGCGACCGCCCGCTCGATCCGGTTTGCCAGCACCGCGTACTGGTCGCTGCCGGTTTCCTTCTGGAGGTACTCGGTGACGCCGGCAGAGATGGCCTCGCTGGCGATTTCCTCGCTGCCCTTGCCCGTAAAGAGGATAAATGGGAGGTCGTCGTACCGGTCACGGACCGCCCGGAGAAAGTCCAGGCCGTGCATGCCCGGCATGTCGTGGTCGCTCACCACGCATTCGATTGCACTGTCGCCGGCCAGGTGGTCGAGGCCGTCTCTCGCACTCGTCTCCGTCACGACTTCGATGTCGTCGTGGGTGCGTTCGAGGTGAAGGGCGACTACCTCCGCGAGGTCGGGATCGTCGTCGACGTGCAGGACCTGGATCGGCTCGCCGCCCGACTCGCTCATGGACTACCTGATCGTCCCTCAACCAATAAAACATCACGGGTACAGCGACCGACCGTACCTCGCACGGAATCTGTCAGTAAAACGTGTCCGAACAGTCGTAGACGACGCCGTGACGCGGACAGACGTACTTGCAGTGCCGGCGGGACATCGCCTCGCCACACAGGGGACAGGGCCGGCCGGCCCGGTCGTCCGCGTCGCTCGTCACAGATCCTGTCTCCGTCTCAACACTCCGACCAGCCGCAGGACTCGCAGGTCTTGCAGCCCTCGGAGTAGTACAGCGTCATCGACCCGCAGTCGGGACACTCGGGGCTCTCACCGGCGTCGATGAGCGCCTGCTGGTCGGTCTCGGCGGAGGCGCCGGCGCTCTCGGCCTTCACGCCGCCGTCGGACCGGGGGTCAGACGGGGCTGGCGTCGCGGCCTCGTTGCCGGGTGCGTCGTTGTTCTCGTCTTCTGCTTCGGCTGTCTC
This sequence comes from uncultured Halobacteriales archaeon, assembly GCA_964523745.1. Lineage (GTDB taxonomy): Archaea > Halobacteriota > Halobacteria > Halobacteriales > Haloarculaceae > CAZGAX01. Next base: position 6,092 of record CAZGAX010000182.1, read on the forward strand.
TTCCAGGGTCTGTTGCTGCGGGTAGGCCTTCTCGACCTCGCCGTCGAGGTACCGCCGCATCGCCGTGCCGATGGCGTCCGGGATGGACTGGATCTGCTCGCCCTTGTCCCAGGCG
>CAZGAX010000183.1:0-6106 GCA_964523745.1 uncultured Halobacteriales archaeon
ACCGAAGGGAGTGAGGATATCCGGCGCAGCGACCGCCAGCGAGGTGAGGGCTTTCACCGTCGTTGCGGTGGCGGCTGCGGTGCGGAAGGAGCCGGATCGATTCCATAGCCAGCGGGCAGAGGATTTTCGCTGCCGTTGCGTGGCAGTCGGGTACCAACCGGAGACCTCACGAACACCGTTGCACAGGCCGGCAACAATCCCAACCGACCTGACGCCCCACCACGACCAGTGACCTACAGAACGACAATCGGGTGGTCGCTCATCACGTCGGGCGTCGTCACACTCGTTCTCAAGGTACTCCCCTACGATTCGATCTGGTGGGGAATCGGCCTCCTGATCCTCGGCATCGCGGTGTTCCTGATACGCCGCTAGTCCAGAAACTCCGGCAGGTCGTTCACCGAGTCCAGAATCGCGTCGGCGCCGACCTGCTGGTACTTCTTCCGTCCGTGGTCGCCGGTCAGCCCGCCGGTCAACACCCCGACGCCGTAGAACTCACGGGAGTCTGCCTCCTGGGCGTTTTTCGCCGTCCGAATGTCGTCGAGCGTGTCACCCACGAAGACCAGCGACTCGGCTTCGAGGCGGTCGGCAAGCTCGACCAGCGCGGTGGGGTCGGGCTTGCCCGCCGTCCAGTCGTCCATCGTAAATCGGTGGTCCTGGGGCACCACCAGGCCGGAGCGCTCCAGGGCGATGACGGCCTCCTCGGAGGGCCGGCCGGTCAACACCCCGACGGCAAATCGGTCCCGGAGGGCCTCGACCGTCGCCGATTCGACGATCACCGGCTCGTCGTGGATGAATCCCTCCACGTCCAGGTCCGGGTCCCCGCCCTCGAACTTGCGGTACAGTTCGGGCCCGAGGTACAGTTGCTGGAAGACGTCGCGGAGCCGCTCGCGGTCCCACTCGGCCATCACCAGCTCCCGGTCTGCGGGGGTGAGTTCCTCGCCCACCACGGTCCGGGCGGCGGCGAGGCCACCGCCCATCCCTTCGATGGCGTTGGTGAACTGCGACAGGGACAGATCCATGCCCTCCCGGCGAGCCAGCAGGTAGAGGCCGGCCGCGTAGGTCAGCTCCCAGTCGTTGTTGAACCCTCCGGCGTCCTTGAACCGCTGGACGGCGTCGCGGTCTATGGTTTCACCGTAGACGGTGTCGAGACTCTCGATGATAGCTCGTCTGTAGGAATCGGCGACGTCTACCAGCACGCCGTCGACGTCCAGCACCACCGCGTCGACGTTCATCGTCGGAACAGTGTAGCTCCTCCTTCAAGCCCGTTCCGGCTCGGCCCGGTACAGCGTTTCGCCGGGCAGCGTCTCTGGCGCTGCCGAAATCGCCGGATGCTCGGCGCCGAGCGTGGTGAACAGGAACGCGGCGTCGACAGCGCGGGCCACGTCGCGGGTGGGCCGCTGGAGTTCCTCGGGGAGATTGACCGCGTAGATGGCGTCGGCGCCCTCGTAGACCGCCAGGTCCGGGTCGGTCACGTCGTCGCGCTGGAAGTCGACCGCGTCTGGAACCTCCCGGTACCGGACGTCGGTGGCGGTGACGGCGACCCCGGCGTCGGCGAGAGAACCCGCGAGTTCGGGCCGGCGACCAACCCCGACCTCGACCAGCGAGTCGAAGGTCCGGAGTCGTTCGACCAGGGCCGTCATCGTCACGTCTTGCACGTCGGGGTTTTTATGGCAGCAGAACCCATATGCGTTCCCATGCACGTCGACATCGTGCCGGTCGGCGAGGTCGACGCGGTCGTCAAGCGGGAGGCCTCCAGCAGTCTCCGAACTGTCTACGACTGCGACGTGACCGTCCACGACGCCGAGCCGGTCCCCAGCGGCTCTTACGACTCCAACCGGGACCAGTACCGGGCCGAGGAGTTCATCGACCTCGCCAAACGGGTGGGTGCGGGGGAGAAAAACATCGCGCTCACCCCCAAGGACCTGTTTTACCACCGGCGCAACTACGTCTTCGGACTCGCCTACCTCGGGGGCAACGGCAGCGTCATCTCGACGTATCGCCTCCGGACGTCGTCGGACGGCGGCTTTTCGAATCGCTCGGCCTCGGACATCTTCTCGGACCGCGTCCGCAAGGAAGTCGTCCACGAGATCGGCCACACACTGGGACTCGAACACTGTGACAACAAACGCTGCGTGATGAACTTCTCCCCAACAGTTAGGGAAGTCGACGTCAAAGAAGAGACCCTCTGTGGCTCCTGCCAGCGCAACGTCGTCTGACCGGCCAAATCGTTTTGGCACTCCGTATACGTCGCTGGTCGTCGAATTGCGTGTGTGACCGATTCACACCCCTCCAGCGACGAACTGGGCGCCCTGTTCGTCTCCGTCACCGGTGACGAAACCATCACCGAATCCCAGGAGTCAGACGTCACCGACCGAGAACTCCGGAGCGAGACGGCAGTCGACGAGGCCGTCGACGACGGGCTGGCCGACGCTATCGACGGCGCCCAGCCCGACACCGGCGACCCCGGCGAACCGGACTGACCCCTCGATACACGTTCCCGTTCTCGTCCCCTCCTCGGTCCCCGTCCCCGTCCTCGTCCCCGTCACCGGCAACGGACGGTCCCAGCCGGCCGACCCGTTAGCCAAACGACAGCCTATATATCCCTGCTGGCCGCAGATGAAACTATGGCACCCGCCAGGTCCCCATCCGACAACGGCCACTCGCGTCGAACCGTCCTCCAGACGAGCGTCGCTGCCCTCTCGGCTGCCGCCGTCGGCAGCCTCGCCGGCTGTCTCGGAGAAACGGCGCCGAGCAGCGACGGCGATGGCGGCGCGACGACCAAGACCTACGACGTCGATTCGCGGCTCGCCGCCGTCCCGGCCGGCCTCCGCCGAGTCCAGTACGTCCACGTCGGTGACGTGCTGGCCGACCCGGCCGTCCGGGCGCTGGTCGACGCCCAGTTCCAGCAGCAGACCGGCTCACACGACGACGGGCCGACGTCCTTCGAGGAGGCCCGCAAGCAGTTCGACGAGCAGTCGCCGGTCGCCCTCTCCGGCCTGCACGAAGTGGTCTCGTACAACCTGCAACCGAAGCCGGACGAGGACTACTCGTACGACAACGGCATCCTCCTCTGGACCGACTGGGCGACAGCCGACGTCGTCAGCGGCTTCGAGCAACTCTACGGCCGCGAACTGACCGAGTCGTCCTACCGAAACACGCCCGTCTACGAGCCGACCGACTCGGAGGACCACCACTACCCGTTCCGCCAGGTTCTCGGCGCGCTCGGCGACGGCCAGTACGTCTTCGGCTCCCGCCGCGGCGTCGAGGCGGCAATCGACGTCGCCGCCGGCCACGCCGACGCGCTTTCCGGCCAGCTTCGGGCCGCCTTCGAGGAGACGCGTGGCCCCGTCCAGTTCGCCATGGCCGTGCCACAGGAGCAGTTCGCGAAGCAGGCCGAATCGGACGACAGCCACTCGCCTTCCTACCTGAACCCGGCCGTACTGCAGCACGTCAGCCACGCCCACGGGTCGATCTACGCCGAGGACGACCGCCGCATCGCCAGTCTGACCCTCGTCGCCGAGGACGCCGGGACCGCGACCGAACTCCGGAAGATGGTCGACGGCGCACTCGCCACGGCACGCCAGAACACCGCCGACGACGAATCCGTCCACGCTATCGTCGAGGACGCACGCTCTTCGCAGGACGGCAAGCGAGTCACCGTCTCCGTCGCGGCGACAGTCGACGAACTCGAATCGGCCGCCGGGCACCTCGCCAGCCAGTCTACCGCGTCTGCGAGCGGTTCGGCCAGCGGGTCGTCGACGGCCACGCCCCAGCCCCCGTCGGTGGAGTACGTGGGGGCCTCGGGCACCGTCTCCGAGGGCGCCGTCGAGAGCCTATCGCTGACGGTCGAACTCCAGGAAGAGGCCGCGCCGGTCGACCTCACCGAGGCGTCCGTCATGCTCCACCACCTCCACGGCGAGGATGCATCGCACTACCGCCTCGTCCACGAGGGGGCTACAGGTGGCGACGCGGACGGCACGTTCACCACTGACGTCACGACCCTCGAGAAGCCGGGAACGACGGCGACGCTCCGGATCGACCTCGGGGCGGACAGCGGCCTCGGCGTGACGCCGGTCGGTGACGCCGCCAGTCCCGGGGACGGACTGGCCGCCCTCACCCGGCTGGAAGACCGACGCGGTGCCGCCGCGAAGTTCGAGATCCCGGAGTCGCTGTCGGGTAAAACGGTCGAACTGCCGGTCCCGCGGAACGCGTCGTAAACCGCTGCCGGCTTGGCCAGCCACCCGTCTCGACGGCTACCGGCCTCGACCGCTACCGGTCCCGACGGCTGCCGGCGGTCAGGGCGCGTAGTAGTACTCGCCGGCGTTTTTCTGCTCGCGGTCGAGCTGGCTGCCCGGCTTGTTGATCCGGGGCCGATTCGTCCGCTCGTCGCGGCGGAACGTGATCTCCAGGTTGGCGAGGAACTCGTTCATCCCGTCGCGCATCCCCGTCGGCTGGGTGGCGTAGCCGTGCTCGGCCGGTTCGCCGTCGAAGACCAGCAGGCGGTCGGACAGCAGGTCGATCATGTAGATGTCGTGGTCGATGACCAGCGCCGTGGCGTCGTGGTTTTCCGCGTATCGCCGGATGGCCGACGTCGCCAGCACTCGCTGTTCGACGTCGAGGTGGGCCGAGGGCTCGTCCAGCAGGTAGAGGTCGGCCTCTTTCGACAGGCAGGCCGCGATGGCGACCCGCTGGCGCTCGCCCCCCGACAGGTCAGTAAGCTGCTGTTCCATGATCCGGTCGAGCTGCAATGGTTGGGCGATCTCTGTGTTCCAGTACGAGGAGCCGAAGTCGTCGGTAATCGATGCGAGGAAGGCGTCGACGCGCATCGGCTGGTCAATCTCGATGTACTGGGGCTTGTAGGCGATGTCCAGCCGGGCGTCGACCTCGCCCTCGTCGGGTTCGAGCCGCCCCGCGAGCAGTTTGGCGAACGTCGACTTGCCGATGCCGTTCGGCCCGACGACGCCCAGCACCTCGCCTTCGCAGATCTCGCCGGACTCGACCTCCAGCGAGAACTCGCCTTCGCCGTAACTCTTCGTCATCGCAGGGTACTCCACGACGACGTCGCCGGCCGTCACCTGCCGAGGCGCGTGTTCTTCGAACTCGATGGCCGATTGCCGGAAGCGCATGTTCTCGTTCTCGAGGTACCCCGCGAGGTACTCGTTGATCCCGTTTTTCACGGACTTCGGGCTCGTGATGACGCCGAACGCCCCGGGTTCACCGTAGGCGACGTGGACCGTGTCCGCCAGCAGGTCCAGAATGGCCAGGTCGTGCTCGACGACGAGCATCGACCGACCCTCCTCGTCAGCGAGTTCGCGGATCAGTCTGGCGGCGGTCATCCGCTGGCCGATGTCGAGGTAGGGGGTGATCTCGTCGAGGAAGTAGAAGTCGGCGTCCCTGGCCAGCGTCGCAGCGAGGGCCACTCGCTGGAGTTCACCGCCGGACAGGGTGTCGATGGGCTGGTCGACGACCGGGTCGATGGAGAGCCGCTCGACCAGGTCGTCGACGACGCCCCGCTCGTCAGTCCCTCGAAGCAGGTCGATGGTGGTGCCCTCGAAAGTGTCGGGGATCTGGTCGACGTACTGGGGTTTGCGGGCCACGGTCACGTCGCCCTCCTGGAGGTCCGCGAGGTAGTCCTGGAGGGCCGTACCCCGGTACTCCTCCAGCACGTCGTCCCAGTCGGGAGCCTCGTCGGCACCGAACCGGCCGAGGTTGGGCTGCAGTTCGTCCGCGAGAATCCTGACCGCCGTCGTCTTCCCGATGCCGTTCGGCCCGAGAATGCCGGTGACCTGGCCTTCCTGGGGGGCCGGCAGGCCGTAGAGAGCGAAGGCGTTCTCGGCGTAGCGGTGGATCGGGTCGTCCTCGAGTTCCTGGGGCAGATTGATAATCTGGATCGCGTCGAAGGGACACTTTTCGACGCAGATGCCGCAGGTCTCACCCAGGCAGATCTCCTCGCTGATGTGAATCTGGTCGGGACTGCCCTCGTACGGTTCGTCCTCTTCGAACCGTTCGCCGCGAGTGACGATGCACTCCTTGCCCGTCCGGTTCGGCGGACAGAAGTTCGCACACTCGTAGTTACACCGGTCGGGCTGACACCTGTCGAGGTCGA
>CAZGAX010000184.1:0-6049 GCA_964523745.1 uncultured Halobacteriales archaeon
GTGGAGCGCTCCGAAGATGCGCCGGGTGGTCCGTGATGCCAGCGCTTGAAATACTTCGTCGGCGACCTCCTCGTCCAGGTCGACGAGTCGCGGCCCGCGCTCCTCGTCGAGGTCGACCTGCTGTCGGAGTGGAAATATCCCGCTCATGAGTGTCGGCGTAGCTATCCACCCATTCTCGCACCTCGATAATAGGGTTCACGATGGACCAAATGGCTGTTTGAGTCTTCCCGTGCCGGGCTTAGGCACCGGCCAAGCGCGGGGTTGGACCGGCGAAAGCCCATCCGGGCGTCAGACGTCCGTCTGACAGCCACGACACACTTATCTCCTTGACGGCCCTGCTTTCGGGGCATGGACGCCATCGAGCAGGAGGACCTGGTCTCTGTCGAGGTGGATCTCTCCCGGGACCTCCTCCGGGACATCGACGAGTACGCGGTGACACACGGGTACGAGAATCCCAGCGCCGTGGTGAGTGCTGCGCTGGAGAACTGAGCAGTCGGGTTTGGGTTGTGAGAGGCGGTGTTCGGTTCGATTTTGTTTCTCGGGAGCAGCTACGGCACAGTAGGGACGGTCTTCGGCCCGCTGGCTATACGATTTAGTTGCTGACGCTCCTGGCAATTCCACACAGCAGGGAAAGCCCTCGGTCCGGTCGGGTCCCGGGACTCGCTGCGCTCCTCGCTCGCTCCGCTCACTGCGGTGCTTGCCCGCGAGAGCCGAAGGCTCTCGCTGGTCCCGACTTCGCTTCGCTCAGTCGGACATCGTCCGGGTTCCCCGACCGGACCTCGCCCTTTCATCCGCCAGGCCCGCACCGCTACTGCACCGCAAGCCACGACCCTCCCCAGCCGACTCCCTCGTGGTTCAAGAGACGCCGTCGGCGTCTCTTGTCATCACGAAAGACGGCGCGAGGTGCCGTCTTTCGGTCGACAACGACCGCCAGCGAGGTGAGGGCTTTCTTCACCGTTGAGATGGCGGTCGCGATGCTATCGCCGGAGACTCGATTCTATAGCCGCGAGGTGAGGGCTTCAACCGTCGTTCCAGTGCTGGTAGCGCAACGAGAACGAATTTACAGAACCCGAGTCAGTTCCGCCATCGAGTCCAGGTGGTAGGTCGGCTCCGGCGTCGGCACCGACTCGAACTCCTCGGTCGGCACCCAGGCCGAGTGCATCCCGGCGTTATGGGCCCCAACGACGTCGAATTCGTGGTGGTCGCCCACGTTGATGGCCCGGTCGGGGTCCGCACCCACGGCATCCAGCGCGTTCAGGAGCGGCGTCGGGTCGGGCTTGGGGTCGATGCCGTTGGCGGGGTCACAGCAGACCACCGTCTCGAAGGCGCCGTCCAGCCCAATGGCCTCCAGCTTCTGGAACTGGGTTGCCTTCGAGCCGTTCGTCACGACCGCCACGTCGTAGCGGTCCCGGGCGTACTCGACGGCCTCGATGGCGCCGTCGCGGGCCGAGACGTCCGTCGGGTCGAGCACCTCCAGCGTGACCTCGGCGAGGTGCTCGGCGTGGTCAGGGTCGCCGTCGACGCGGTCTGCGATAGCCCGATACATGTTCGCGTAGAATTCGTGGTCAGTATCAGCCGTCGGGAGGTCGGCGATCTTGACGTCGCGGACGTCTTCGAGGCCGAAGAAGCGGTCGACCTCCGCGCTCGCCCAGATTTCATCGTGAATCTCGCGGCTTGACCTGTTGGGGACACAGAGGGTGTCGTCGAGGTCGAACACGACGACGTCCAGGTCGGTCATGCCCGGCGGCTTCTCGGGGCGGTAGGGTAAGACTTCCGACCGATGGCGGCCGAAGTTCGTGGTTTCGCCACACTCAAGCCTACCCCACACCACACCCCGCACATGACACGATCCGTCTGGCTCAAAGCCGACGACGACGTCGGCGACTGGGAGGCGCGCAAGCGCCGGATCACCGCCGGCCTGGAGGCTGGCGTCGACTGGGTACTGGTCGACGAGGCCGACGTCGAGCGAGTGCGGGAACTCGGCGAGGTCAACGTCGCCGCCTTCGCCGGCGACGACGTCCACGTGATGGAAGCCGAGAGCGAGGAGGTCGAAGCCGACGCGACCGTCGTCGGCAAGCACGGCGAGGGCGACGCCACGGTCGACCTTCCGTCTGACTTCTCCGGCTCCGCAGACCTCTCGACGCTCCGGACCAACGGCGAGTCGCCCGCCGGAGGCTACGTCCGCATCCTGAACGAGGACTACGAGGCCTTCGCAGAGGCCGTCGCCAGGGAAGCCGAGTACACCCTCGTCGTCGGCGAGGACTGGCAGATCATCCCGCTTGAGAACCTCATCGCCCGCATCGGCGAGGAGACGACGCTCGTCGCCGGCGTCCAGTCCGCCGAGGAGGCCGCGACAGCCTACGAAACCCTGGAAATCGGGGCCGACGCCGTCCTGCTGGACTCTGACGACCCCGACGAAATCCGGGAGACCGTCGACGTTCGGGACGCCGTGGGGCGCGAGTCCCTCGACCTGCGCTGGGCCGAGGTCACGGCCATCGACCAGACGGGGTCGGCCGACCGGGTCTGCATCGACACCGGGTCGCTGATGGACCACGACGAGGGGATGCTCGTCGGCTCGATGTCACGCGGGCTCTTTTTCGTCCACGCGGAGACCGCCGAGTCACCCTACGTCGCCTCCCGGCCCTTCCGGGTGAACGCCGGCGCCGTCCACGCCTACATCCGGACGCCCGGCGGCGAGACGCAGTACCTCTCGGAGATCCGCAGCGGCGACGAGGTCCAGGTCGTCGACGAGAGCGGCCAGACGCGCGAAGCCATCGTCGGCCGGGCGAAGATCGAAAAGCGGCCGATGTTCCGCGTCCAGGCGGAAGTCGAAACCGACCAGGGGGTCGACCGTATCGAGACCCTCCTGCAGAACGCGGAAACCATCAAGGTCCACACCGAGAGCGAGGGCCGCAAGGCCGTCACCGACCTCGAAGCGGGCGACCGGGTGAAAGTCTACTACGAGGACACCGCTCGCCACTTCGGCGAGGCCGTCGAAGAGAGCATCATCGAGAAGTAAGCCGCCGCGTCGGCGGTGTCCAGTCTTCCTGTCGGGTTACTGCGACGGCGCCTCGGATTCTTCGTCCGCGGCCGGTCGCTCTATCTCGGTCGTACACCAGTGACAGAAGTCGATGTCTTCGTCGAGTTCCTTCCCGCAGTTCGGGCAGGTCTCGGCGGCCTCGATGGCGCGCTGGCGATTGCTCTGGGCCGCCAGCCAGTAGGCGTCGGCGACGCTCAGGAAGGATATCGAGAGGATCGTCAGCGTCGCTTCGATGGGAATCGCCTGGCCGGCCTCGATTAGCGCGTCGACGCTGAGAGACCCCGGAATGGCGCTCTCGGGGATGAGCAACGTGCTCGTCGTGACGACCAGGCCGAACCACAGCATCGCCCGGATCCACTTGCGGAGGTAGACGTGGCCCAGTCCCGGATAGAGGAAGGCGAGCAGGGCCGCGAGCCAGGGCCGCTTGGGCGACCCGTCTGCCGCGTTGGTCGTGGCACTCACTATACGTGGGGTTGGGAGCGGGTGCAGTGTTTAATCTTCCGCCCGAGCCCCGCCACGGAAGATGGACGGTCGATTTTCCCTGGCTTATCCGTCCTGCAGGCGCTCGACCAGATTCCTGAGCGTCGCCAGGTCGAACTGGCCGGGCGCCGTCGCCTCGGCCGGGTCCACCGGCGCGTAGCCGATCTTCGAGCCGTACAGCGGCGCGACGGCCCGGGAGTGCCGGCCGGCCTCGCCCATCGCCATCGTCGCGACCGTCTCGCCGGCCACCGCCGCCGCTCGCGTCGCCGCCAGCAGGTCGAGCACGTCGTCCGGCGACTCGGCCGTCACGGCTACCTTGGCGACGTCGCCGTGCTTCCCGGCCCGCTCCAGCAGGGCTCGCAGCTCCGATCGGGACGGCGTCGCGTCGAAATCGTGCACGGAGACGATTACGGCAGTGTCGGTGGCCTCGGCGGTCGCCAACAGGTCTTCGGCGTCGCCCTGCTCGACGGTTTCCAGTTCGACGTCCACCGCACCGACCTGGGGGGACTCGGCAGCCGTTTCCAGTGCTGCGAGTCGGTCTGGCCCGTCTTCGGCCTCGCCGCCCTCCCAGTCGGCCCGGTTCGTGGCGATTAGCGGCAGGTCGCCGTCGTAGGTTTCGATGGCTGCCACCGGGTCGTCGTCGGCCAGGTCCATCCGGAACTCGACGGCGTCGGCGGACTCGCGGGCGGCCGGTTCGTCGGCCAGGTCGGCCGTCGCCGCCGCGAGGACGAACGACTCGAAGTCCATGGGATGGCTTCAGCAGGGCGGGGCAAAAAGGCTCACTTACCGGTCCTCGCGCACCCGGTCCACGAGGCTCTGGATCTCGTTGATCTTCGCGGCCTGCTGTTCGTTGGCGGCGGCGATCTGCTCGATCTCGTCGGCGACCTCCTCGGCGTTGTCGGCCGTGACGTCGACCATGCTGGCGACTTCCTCGGTCGAGGCGGCCTGGTCGTCGGTGGCGGCGGCGACCTCTTCGGCACCGGTGGCGGCCTCCTCGACAGCCTGGTCGATCTGCCGGAGGATATCGACGGCCGCTTCGACCTGGTCGAGGCCCTCCTCGGCCTGGTCGCGGGCGTCCTCGATGCTCTCGACGGTGTCGGTGGTGTCGGCCTTGATGTTCGCGACCAGCTGTTCGATTTCGGTGGCGTTCTGCTGGGACTCCTCGGCCAGGCTCTTGACCTCGTCGGCGACGACGGCGAAGCCCTCGCCCGCTTCGCCGGCCCGCGCAGCCTCGATGGAGGCGTTGAGTGCGAGCATGTTGGTCTGGTCGGCGATCTCGTCTATCACGTCGACGATCTCGTCGATCTCGTCGATCCGACTGCGGAGGTCCTGGACGTCGTCGGCGACCGACCGGTTGGCTTCGTCGACGGCTTCCATCGCCTCGATGGCGTCGTCGGCGATTTCCCGACCGTCGCTGGCCAGTTCGCGGGCCTCGTTGCTGACGGCCTTCACCTGACTGGCGCTGGAGGCCACCTCCTCGACGGTCGCACTCAGGTTCGAAATCTCCCCCGACACCTGTTGCATGTTCTCGGACTGGTCCTGTGCGAGGTCGCTGATCTGCTGGGAACTCTCGGAAACGTTCTCGGAGGCCTGCAAGAGCTCGTCGATCGCACTCCCCAGCTCTTCGACGTCGAGTTCGTCGCTTTCAACTACCGCCTCCAGGTCGGCAGTTGCCCCTGTATCTGAAGCCATGTTTCGTCAGGGGCTCCGGCGATGATTAAGCGTGACTCCGCAGTTATCAGCCCTGATTTCCGGAGGTACTGAGCGTCGCCGTCTGCGTGGCTAGTCGACCGATTGCGTTCGGAAAAGCTCGTCGCGAGCTACGCGACGGGCAGGTCCTGCTCGGCCTCGAGCAGTTCGTGATACCGGTTCCGGATCGTCACTTCGGAGATGTCGGCCACCTCGCTGACCGCAGCCTGGGTCGTCTTCTCGTTGGTCAACAGCGCGGCGGCGTACACCGCAGCGGCGGCCAGCCCCACCGGCGACTTCCCCGAGTGGACGCCCTGCTCCTTGGCGTTCTGGAGGAGCTGGCGAGCCCGCCGCTCGGACTCCTCGGAGAGGTCGAGCGACGAGGCAAAGCGGGGAACGTAGCTCTCGGGGTCGGCCGGCTTGACTTCCAGACCGAGTTCTCGCACCACGTACCGGTACGTCCGGGCGATTTCGCTCTTGCCGACGCGGGAGACGTCGGTGATCTCGTCCAGGCTCCGGGGAACGCCGGCCTGCCGGGCGGCGGCGTACACCGACGCCGTCGAGACGCCCTCGATCGACCGGCCGGGAAGCAGGTCCTCGTCGAGGGCGCGTCGGTAGATGACCGACGCCGTCTCGCGGACGTTCTCGGGCAGCCCCAGGGCGCTCGCCATCCGGTCGATTTCGCCGAGTGCCTGCTTGAGGTTTCGCTCCTTCGAGTCGCGAGTCCGGAAGCGCTCGTTCCACTTGCGGAGGCGCTGCATCTTCTGGCGCTGCTGGGACGACAGCGAGTTGCCGTAGGCGTCCTTGTCGCGCCAGTCGATGTTGGTCGAGAGCCCCTTG
>CAZGAX010000185.1:0-6026 GCA_964523745.1 uncultured Halobacteriales archaeon
CGTAGTTACACCGGTCGGGCTGACACCTGTCGAGGTCGACGACCGCGATGCTGTCTTCGGCCATCCTACTGGAACGTGCCCGCAGTGAGGAGAATGCCCCAGGCGATGAACCACATCACGACGGTCATGAACGCGACGTAGATCTTGTCCTTCGTGGAGAACTCGGTGACGTCGATGCCGAGCACGTGGACGAGGGGAAACTGGACGAGGATCGCCAGCAACACGACCGTCAGCCCGATGGTGTCGGTCGCCGAGGTGGCGACGACGGCCGAGACCAGCCCCGCCAGGACGCCGAAGACGGTGGAGATGGTCGTGACCGTCACGCCACGGACGTGTGGGCTGACGGCGTCTCCCGTGTCGGTAGCCATACCCGTTGGTCGGCCACCGGTCGTAAAAAGACGTTCGTTCGCGAGTCGGGACGACCGATTTATGTCGGCGCCTGCCCTGCCGGCCGGTAGAACGCCGATGGCCGACGCTCCAGGTGACGCCCCTCCAGATGGCGGCGGGGTCGACGCAGCCGAAACGGGAGCCGACGCCGGAGAGGCGAGCGACGGTGACGCAGCCGGGGGCCACCCGTTCGTGTTCCTCGCCGGCCTCCTGCTGTTTCTCGTCTCGGCGGCCGCCTACCTCGCAGATCTGGCAACCGGCCACGACGTCCTCCGGAGTCTCGCACTCAACGGTCTCGGCACCCTCGTTCTCGTTACCTGGGCAGCCCACGACACGCTCGTCGACCCGAACGCCAACGTCTCGAGCGTTCCCGGTGCCGCCGGAACGGCGCTGCTGTTACTGGGACTGTATTTACTGGTCGCGGTGGTCGCTCTCGTCCTCTCTTCACCCTGGCACGCCCGCCTCGGCCTGGTACCGTATCTCGGGGGTGCGGCCGTCGTCCTGGCGGTGGTCGGATTCGCCGTCTTCCCGGTCGAAGCGCTCCTGGCCGACGACGAGGGCACGCCGTGAGTCGGAGAACCGGGTGGTCCGCGGAGACCGACTCGACAGTTGCGGATCGGTCGATCGGCGCATAGTTTTATCTGCCACGTTCTACGTGCTTTGTGCAATGGGGCTGTCCCCACTCCTCGCGGTGCTCGTGGTCGGGGCCCTCGTCAACCTCTCCCTCGCAGTCGTCGGCTGGCGACGCCGGCAGGTGACGGGAGCGGTCCCGTTCGTCGTCATGACGCTCGGCATCGCCTACTGGACGGCACTCGACGCCGTCCAGTACGCCCTGACCGACCTGGCGGTCATCTCGGCAGTGGCCCGGATCAGCTACCTCGGCAACGCGGTCGTCCCGATGGCAGCGTTCGTGTTCATCGTCACCTACACGGGCCACGAGGACTGGCTGACGCGGCCGGTGCTGGCGTTCGTCACTGCCTGGCCGTTGCTGACCGCCGGTCTGGCACTCACCACGCACTTTCACGGCCTCATGTGGACCGACCGCACCATCCGGACGACGACGCCCGTGACCATCCCCGAGACGGCGCTGGGTCCCTTGTTCTGGGTCAACATCCTCGTCGTCTATTCGCTGGTGTTCGTCGCCCTCGGGCTGCTGGCCAAGATGCTGGTCGAAACGTACGGGAGGCGCCGGTGGCAGGCGACCCTCGTCACCGCTGCCGTCCTGCTACCGATCGCTGCAAACGTCCCCTGGCTCCTGGGCGCCAGCCCGATTCCGGGGCTCGACCTGACGCCGTTTGGCTTCCTCGGCACGGGTATCCTGCTCGGCATCGCCCTGTTTTCCTTCGGCTTTCTCGACCTCGCGCCGGTCGCCCGCCACGCCATCGTCGAGGAGATGCGCGACCCGGTGGTGGCGGTCGACCGCCAGGGACGGATCGCGGACCTGAACCCGGCAGCTGCCCGGCTCCTGACCGCTGACGGCGACAGGTCGGCCGTCCTCGGAACGCCGGCCGAGGGCACGGTCCCTGGCTACTCCGACCTGGTCACCGATCCGGCGAGCCCACCACCGGACGGCGGCCGCCGGACCGACGCAGCCATCGAATCTGACGGCAGCACGCGGTTTTTCGACGCACAGTCCAGCGGCCTGACCGACGGCGGCGACGACCACGTCGGCTACCTCGTCATCCTCCGGGACGTCACCGAACTTCACCAGCGCGAGGCCGAACTGGCCGAGAGCGAGCGGCGCAACCGGACGCTCGTCGACTTGCTGCCCGGCGGGCTCGTCGGTCTGTTCGACGAGGACCTCCGGTACGTTCGCGTCGGCGGCGGGGCGCTGGACGAACTCGAATACTCTTCCGAAGACTTCGAGGGAACGCGCATTCCCGAGTTCCACACGGCAGGCTACGTCGACCGGTTCCTCGACAACTACCGGGCGGTCTTCGAGGCCGAGCGCAGCGAATTCGAATTCTCCCACGCCGACCGACGCTACCGGACCTACCTCGTGCCGGTTACTGACGAGAACGGTGACGTTGTCTCCGGGCTGGCGTTCACGATGGACGTCACCGAACTCCGCGAGCGGGAGCGAGAACTGGAGCAGTACGAGACCATCATGGAAACCGTGCCGGACGTGGTGTTCGTCCTCGACGCCGAGGGAACCCTCCTCAACGTGAATACTCGTGGGACGGAGGTGATGGGCTACACAGAGGAGGAATTCGAGGGAATGGCGGTGACCGATCTCATCGAGGCGGGCTTCCTGCCGGAGGAGATCGTCAGCAAGTACGAACAGTCAGTCAGGGAGTTGTTGTCGGACGACGACAAGTCAGAGGCCATCTACCGATACGAGGGCCAGGATGCGAGTGGCGAGCCCCTCGTCTTCGAGACGCACCTCGCATTGCGCCCGTCCGACGACGAGTTTCGCGGGACCATCGGCGTGACGCGCGACGTCACCGAGCGAGAGCAGGTCCGGCGCGATCTCGAACATCAGAACGAACGGCTGGAGGAGTTCGTCGGCGTCGTCTCCCACGACCTCCGGAATCCCCTCAACGTAATCCAGGGTCGCCTCGACCTCGCCGCGACCGTGGACGACCCGGCAGCCCACGTCGACCGGGCCAGCGAGGCGGCCGACCGGATGGAACAGCTGATCGAGGACCTACTCGAACTGGCCCGGACCGGCAGCGACGTCGAGGAAACGGAGTCCGTCTCGCTGGCGGCGGTCGCCCACCTGGCCTGGGAGACCATCGACGCTCCCGACGCGAGGCTCGAAGTCGACACCGACGCGACAGTCGAGGCCGACAAATCCAGGCTCCGCCAGGCGCTAGAGAACCTCTTCCGGAACGCGGTCGAACACGGCGGCGAGGACGTCACCGTCCGGCTGGTCGACGCCCCGGACGGCTTCGCCGTGGTCGACGACGGCCCGGGGTTTCCACCGGACGAAGACGTCCTCGAACGCGGCGTCACGACCGACGAGGCCGGCACCGGATTCGGGCTCAGCATCGTCGAGCAGGTGGCTCGGGCCCACGGCTGGAACGTCACCGCCACAGACGACGAGTCGGGTGGCGCCCGGGTCGAGTTCACCGGCGTCTGACCCGCCTGGCAGGGCCGGTCCTCAATCTTTATACAGCCGGCGCACCTCACTCACGCCCGATGACAGACTCTGACGGGGAGGGCATCGCAGACCTTCCGCCGAGCGCGAAACTCGTCTACAAGGTTCTCGAGTACGACGGCCCGCTCACCCAGAAGGGCATCGTCGAGGAGTCGATGCTCTCGGCACGAACGGTCCGGTACGCGCTCGAACGGCTCGACGAGGTGGGGGTCGTCGAGGAGGACGTCTACTTCGCCGACGCCCGCCAGAACCTCTACGAAATCACCGAAGAAACCGCCGAAGCAGAGGCGACTCCCTCTGACTGAGTCTGCGCCGCCCGTCGCTTCTCCTTTACCGCTCCCGCAACGCCGCCGGTCCCGGTAGTTTCTCCTCAGACGTACTGGTCTAGCTCGCTGCGCAGTCGGTCGCGTGCCGCGTCCCGGTCGGCCGACGAAAGCGCGAAGCCGGTCTTGCGCTCGTCGGCGTCGGCCAACTCGCTCAACAGCCCGCCCCGGCGGTCGACCTCGAGGTAGACGTCCAGCGCGTCGGCCGACGGGTCGAACACAACTTCGACTTCGTCGAGGTCGCCGCGGAACTCGCCGCCGGCCGGCCGGAACTCGAACTCCTGGACGAACCGTCGGCCGACGTACCGGCCGTAGGGGTCGGCCTCGACGTCGGCGGTACGGAAGCTGAGGCCCAGGTCTTCGGCGGCGTCGAAGACGGCCTGCATCCGGTCGGTCGGACGGACCTCCAGCGGGTCCCTGTCCTCCGGGTCCACGGCCATCGATATCTCCAGGTCGGTCTCGACCCAGACCCGTGCGTCGCCCATCGTCAGCGGCGTCGCGTAGGGGATCTCGAGGCTCGTCTCGTAGGTTTCGCTCTGGTCGGGTTCGATCGTAAAGCTGTCACGGAGATTGAGCCGACCGACGGTCGCGTCGTCGTACCCTTCTTCCGTTCGATACCGCGTCTCGACTTCGAGTTCGATGCGGTCGACGTCCTGTTCGGCGCTGCCGCCGTCGACGTGTATCTCGGCGTCGACCGTCTCCCCCGGCGTGACAGATTCCCGGTCGAGGACGGTGTCGACGGTTGCGTTGCCGATACCTACGGATGCGAGGACCTTTTTCATCGCACCCGGAACGTGACACGGAACCGGAAAATAGCTTGTGGACCCGGTGATCGGCTCCGGTCGAACCTGCCACGACGGGGGCTTCTCTCGACCCACCGACGGTCGGACAGCGGTCCTGACCGAGATGTTTACACCAACGCTGAGCTTTTTCAGCCGCTGGGTTCTCTTGGCCGGTATGACGAGCGACGAGGACCTCTCGGACCTTCCCCTGTCCCAGCGCGTCGCACTGTTGACCCTGGCTCACTGCATCGAGACCGACGGCGGGCCGGTCCACACCGGCCAGGTGATCCAGGCCTGTGACGTCCGCCTGGACAGTCTCGACGCCGACGCCTTCGGCCGACTCGGCGAGGCAGAGATCACTCGCGCCCTGAACCGCCTGGAGGCCGAGGGCCACGTGGAGATGGAGGTGACGGACCAGTCACCGACCGGCAAGGGGAGACCGACGTACAGCCTCGCGATGGACACCGAGACTGTGGTGTCGGCCTTCCGCCCCGACCAGCAACTCGGCGCGCTCGTCGAGGCCTACGAGGACGCCTGGTCTTGACTACCTGCCCTACCTCACTTGATCCAGGTTACGACTTCGGTGTACTGGCCGCCCTGGGCCGGCAGGTAGTCGACTTCCTCCTCGACGTCGTCGCCGGCCATGCCGTTGACGTTCTCGACCGGGACGACGTACTGGCGTCCGTCGCCGTTCGGCGTCAGCCAGGCGACGCTCCCCCGGAGGCACACCTCTTTGCACTCGATCTGCCCGCGGCCGTCGACCGGTTCGTCGAGATAGACAGTGGCTCCCATACCTGATCGGACGCCGTCTGGCGGTATGAAGTTGCTGCTGGCGGTCTAGTGGGCATCCCCAGACGTACCGTAGAGAATGGCGTCGACGTCGGCTGTTGAGACGGTGTTCCCCGTCGCATCGGGTGGTTCCAGGTCGAAGAGGGGTTCTCTCACTTCGTTCGCTCGCCGGACGCTATCCGCACCGACGCTACGACGGCACCACGGTGATCTGCTTGCCGTGGTCGATGGCTCGCTCGAGTTCCTCGGCGATGGCGCTGCCCCGCGAGACCTGAATTTCACCGCCGCGACTCACCGTCGCCGTGAAGAGGTACTCGCCGTTGGCCTGGACCTCGACCGTCTCACCGGCGTGACCGTCCATCGGCACGATGACGTGCCGGCTGGTCACCTCGGGGGTGACGATTTCGCCGGCTTTTGACGGGCCGCCTCCACCTCCGCCGCCGGGACCCCCTCCACCACCGGCGCCGCTGGCTTGCTTGCCGCCGGGGCGGTCAGCGAACGTCCGGACGTCGATGTCGACGCCCAGGCGGTCTTCGATGTCGGAGATGCGCCCGCCGCCCTTGCCGATGACCTGCGAGATGTCGTCCTCTTCGACCCAGGCGATCGCGCGGTTGCCGCCCTGGAGTTCCACCTCGACGTGGCCTC
>CAZGAX010000186.1:0-5994 GCA_964523745.1 uncultured Halobacteriales archaeon
CTCCGGTCCCTGGCTCCGCAAGCCAAGAGGATAGTCCACTACCCTACCCGGACTCGTCCCATCGTTACACCAGTCCGGGTATAGGGATTTCGATTCCCGCACCAGCCGGCGAGTCGCGCCGAAGTGACAGAAAACAGCATTCTTATAGTCGTCGGTCCCATCCTGTCGACAATGGCTGAGCGGGTCGAATCTGGCGGTGAGGGGGACCTCCCGGACCTTGGAGACCTCTCTGGGGTCTCGAACGTCCTCCTGCTGGCCCCCTCGTTCGGGACGCGGAGCGACGCCTGTCTCGACCTGCTCACGCAGTCACCCCCGGAACGGACGAACGTCATCGCGGTGACATTCACCAAGTCGCCCGCCGAGTGGGTCGAGGAGTGGGAATCCCACGCCGGGGCGTCGCCGGCCCGGGGCGGCATCGTCTCGGTCGGACAGGCCGATGCCGCCGTCGACGACCCCGCGTGGGCGGTGACGACCGTCGAGAATCCCGGCGACCTGACGGGCATCGGGATCGAACTGAGCGAACTGCTGTCGGGCGTCGCCAGCACGGCCGACGACGGCGACCAGCTCGTCGTCTGTTTCGACTCGGTCACGTCGCTGCTGCAGTACGCCGACCTCCAGCGGACCTTCCGGTTCCTCCACGTCGTCACCGGCCGGGTCAAGACCGTGGGCGGCGTCGGCCACTACCACCTCGACCCCGAGGCCCACGACTCCCAGACGCTGGCGACGCTCAAAGGTCTGTTCGACGCCGTCGCCGAGGTCGGAGAGGACGGCGCCTGGGAACTACAACGGTGATCAAACGAGTGTTTCAGTCTGCGCCATCCCTTTTTTCGGTGCGAGCGAATCTACAGATATGCATCGACGAACGCTGTTGCGACGAACCGGCGCTATCGGCGCCCTGGCTCTCGCCGGCTGTACCGGCCAGGCGAGCGAGGACGACGGAAACGGCGGGGACGGCGGCGGGAGTGACGGCGGTTCGACCCCGACTGCGACACCCAATCCAGTAACCATGCAAGACACGACATTCGAGGTGACTGGCCGCGGCGGAGCGAGCGACCAGCAGGGCTCGGCCGATGTCGAGTTCGACACGGCGGACGACCGCCTCGTCGTCACGGGAACCATCGTCGGCAGCGACGGCTGCAAGACCGCCGCCCTCGGCGACGTCAAATACGACACCGAGGCCGACGAACTGCGCGTCAACGTCGTCACGAAAGACGAGGAGGGCAGCGAGGACAAGATGTGCACCCAGGCCCTCGTCGACATCGACTACGAACTCGTCGTCCGGTTCGACGGCGGCATCCCGAAGAGCGCCAGCGTCTCGCACAACGGCCAGGGCGTGACGAGCGGCGCTCACGGCGAGGCCTCGGCCGGCGACGACAGCGACGCCTGAGTTTTTTCACGCATCGGGCACCAGCCCGTCGTATGACCGGCCGCAGCCCAGCCAGAAAACCGCCAGACAGCAGCCCGTCGCTCGGCCAACGACAACGCTTAAGCGGCGGCCTCCCTAGCCCGTGGACACGATAATGGGCGCAATCGAGGACATCTACGCGGACCTCGAGACCGAAGAGGTCTCCGAGGAGGAGTTCCGCGAGGCCGTCGAGGCCAAGGTCGAGCAGATGGCCGGCCTCGCCGACGAGGAGACGGCAGCCATGCTCGTCGCCCACGAACTGTCCGACGACGAGGTCACCAGCGTCGCGGACGTCGAACCCGGGATGCAGGAGGTGAAGTTCCTCGCGAAGGTACTCTCCGTCGGTGAACTCCGGACCTTCGAACGCGACGACGATGACGAAGACGGCCGCGTCGTCAACGTCGAGGCCGGCGACGAGACGGCGACCGTGCGCCTCGCGTTCTGGGACCAGCGCGCCCAGGCCGTCGTCGACGGCGAGATCGAAGTCGGCGACGTCCTCCGGGTAAAGGGCCGACCCAAGGAGGGGTACAACGGCCTCGAAGTGAGCGTCGACCAGGCCGAAATCGACGATGACGCCACCATCGACGTCGACCCCGGCGGGGGCGATAGCATCGACGCGCTGACGATGGGACAGTCGGACGTCACCCTCACGGGACTCGTTCTCGCGACCGACGAGGTCAGGACCTTCGAGCGCGACGACGGCACCGAGGGCAAGGTCTCGAACCTCACGCTCGGCGACGAGACCGGTCGAGTGCGGGTCACGATGTGGGACGAGCAGGCCGACCGAGCCACGGCGATCGACCCGGGAGAAGCAGTGGAGGTCGTCGACGGCTACGTCCGGGAGCGGGACGGCGACCTCGAACTCCACGTCGGCGAGTCCGGCGCCATCGAGACGGTCGACGAGCCCGTCGACTACCAGCCCGAGGCTACCCCGATCGCGGAGGTCGAACTCGACCAGACCGTGGACATCGCCGGCGTGGTTCGCTCGGCCGACCCCAAGCGGACCTTCGACCGCGACGACGGGAGCGAGGGCCAGGTCCGGAACGTTCGCATCCAGGACGGCTCGGGCGACATCCGCGTCGCACTGTGGGGCGACCTGGCGGACATGGAAATTGCGCCCGGTGACGAAGTACTGGCCGCCGACGTCGAGATCCAGGACGGCTGGCAGGACGACCTCGAAGCGTCGGCAGGCTGGCGCTCGGCGGTCGTCACCCTTGAAGACGCCGCGACCGACCTCGACGTCGGGGGCGACGACGAGAGCGAAGGCGGCCTGGCGGCCTTCGCCGACGCCCAGGGCGGGGAAACCGAGAAAGAGCCGCCGAGCGCTAGCGACGATAACTCGGGATCCAGCAGCGCGGACGCCGCCGAGGCCGCCGGGTCAACCGGGGACAGCGGCGACAGCGGCGGCCAGGTCCAGGTCGACACCGGCGAACCGGTCGAGTTCACCGGGACGGTCGTCCAGACCGGCGACCCCGTCATCCTGGACGACGGCACGGAGACGATGACCGTCGCGACCGACGAGGCGGTCCAGCTCGGTCAGGAGGTCACCGTCCGCGGACCGGTGCAGGACGGCCGTCTCGACGCCGATGAGGTGTTCTGAGGCGCCATCGGAAACCCTTAAGGCGGCAACAGCCTCGTTTTGGCCTATGAGCGTCGAGTTACCGGTTGCCCCGGTAGACACCCTCATCCGACGCAACGCGGGAGACCTCCGCGTGAGTGCCGAGGCCGCCGAGGAGCTGGCACGTCGTATCCAGGAACGCGGGGCCGAACTGGCCGCGGAGGCGGCCGAGCGGGCCGAAGCCGACGGGCGGAAGACGCTGATGGCCGCGGACTTCGGTGGCGGGGCCGTCCCGGACAAGGACGCCCTGGAACTGCCGATCGCCCCGGTCGACCGCATCGCTCGACTGGACATCGACGACCGCTATCGGGTGGCGATGGACGCCAGGGTCGCACTGGCTGCACAGCTCGAATCGTACGCGAACGACGTCGCCGCGGCGGCGACGATGCTCGCTCGCCACGCCGACCGGCGGACCATCAAGGCCGAGGACGTCCAGGTCTACTACGAACTCGCCCAGTACTTCGAATGAGGTTCGGCTACCGCCAGACCTGCCTCGAACACGAGACCGGACCGCGTCACCCCGAGAGTCCCGACCGACTTCGGGCGATTCGGCAGGCCCTCAAGGGTGCCTACGGCGTCGAGTACGTCGAGGGCCAGGCGGCCGACCGCGATCAGGTCCGGGCGGTCCACGCAGACGACTACGTCGACGAGTTCCGGGAGTTCTGCGAGGACGGCGGCGGGAGCTGGGACGCCGACACCGTCGCCTGCGGGGCCACCTGGGAGGCCGCGCTGGCCAGCGCCGGTCTGGCCGCCTGGGCAGCCGAGGAGGCACTCGACGGCGCTGACGGGCGCCAGACGCCCTTCTCCCTGGGCCGGCCGCCCGGCCACCACGCTGTCGCCGACGACGCCATGGGCTTTTGTTTCTTCAACAACGTCGCCGTCGCCGCCCAGGCGGTTCTCGACGCCGGCGACGCCGACCGGGTGGCGATCCTCGACTGGGACGTCCACCACGGCAACGGCACGCAGGACCTCTTCTACGACCGGGGAGACGTCTTCTACGCCTCCGTCCACGAGGAGGGGCTCTATCCCGGCACCGGCGACGTCGAGGAGACCGGCGTCGACGACGGCGACGGAACCACCTGCAACCTCCCGTTTCCGTCCGGCTCGACCGACGCCGCCTACCTCGCTGCCGTCGACGACGTCGTCGGTCCTGCCATCTCCGCCTTCGATCCCGACCTGGTCCTGGTCAGTGCCGGCTTCGACGCTCACGAACACGACCCGATTTCGCGGATGCGCGTCTCTACGGACGGCTACGGCCTGCTGACCCAGCGACTCCGTCGGGTGGCCGAGGACTGCGACGCCGGCCTCGGGTTCGTCCTCGAGGGCGGCTACGGCCTGGACACCCTCTCGGAGAGCGTCCGACTCGTCCACGAGGTGTTCGACGGCTACCAGCCGCCGCCATGTGATGAGGAGCCCTCAGAGGCTGCCCGGGAAGTTATCGACGACGTCCTGTCTCAGGGCTTCGGAGACAGGTAGGCCGCCAGTTCGCTCCCGAACGGATCTGCCAGTTCCGCCACGTCCGCACCCACCAGCACGTCGTATTCGTCCTCCAGCGCCGATTCGACGTGGGTCCCCAGCGCCACGTCGAAAATGGCCTCGCTCTCCAGAAACGCCTCGGCGGTCGTAAACTCCCGCTCCCGTTCGACCACGTACCGGTCGCCGTCGACGAACGGCCCGTAGGCGTCGGTGCCCTCGTAGGCATCGAAGAAGTTCGTGGCGTGCTCCCTGACGTGGACCGGCGGGCCCTCGTGGCGTTCGACGGCGGGCCGCTCGGCGACGGACAGTTCGACCAGCAACGCGGCCGTCTCGTCGTCGGCAAACGCGTCGGCTCGCAGTACGTCGAAGCCCCGTCGGTCGAGTTCGTCGGCGGCGCCCGACAGCGACCGGTCGAGCTGGGGGTAGAGCTGGTCCTCGACGACGTCGGGCGTCGCGAACCGGACCGCGACAGGGGTCGTCCCGCGGCGTTCGAATCCGTCTCGAACGGCGTCGGCAGTCAGGGGCTCGGGCTCGCTCGGCTCGAACAGTTCCTCTCGGGGCGATTCGAGCAGGTCCCTGGCGTAGTGCTGGAGCCTCGCGACGTTCTCCGGGGAACATACCGCCGCGACGTTCCGGCCCGGGTCGGTCGGGTCGACGACGACCAGCGGGTCGTCAAAGTGTTCCTGGCCGTGGTCCGCAGGGTCCAGCGTCACCGGGGGGTGCCAGTCGGCGGCAGCCTCCAGAAGGGGTCGAAAGCCGCCGTGTTCCAGAACCAGGAGTTCCACGAGGTAGCCCGAGAAGCCTCGCGTCCGGAGGTCGCTGCCGTAGACGCCGACCCCGGTGAGAAACTGCTTTGTCAGCCGAACGTCGTCGGCCAGGTCGCCGTCGAGGTGGGCTTCGACGTAGTCGGTGTGGAACGGCGTCCGGTCGACGGCAGACCGGATCTCACTGGCTGACTCGACGGCGAAACAGGGCACGAGGTCGACCTGGTATCCGTCGTATTCGCCGACGACGTAGGGATGTTCGGCGTATTCCTCGTGGCCCCCGGGGAGGACGGCGTGGCCGACTTCCAGGCCGTAGGATTCCAGGTCCTCGCGGGAGACGTCGGTCGGGAAGCAGACGAAGACGTCGACGTCGCGGTCGCCGGCCAGCCAGGTGTCGCGGGCCGTCGACCCCACCAGGCGCACCTCGGCGTCCACCGGTAAATCGGCGACGGCGTCCTCGGTCCGGGCGAGAAGGTCGTCGATCATCGCCCGGAGGGACTCCCGCTCGGCCTCTGTGGGGACGACCCGCTCGCGGACCGCCGCACAGACGGCGTCGAACTCGTCGCTCATGGCCACCCATTGCTGGCAAGTGCGTGAAAGCGTGTCGATGCAGCGGCGAAAGCGAAACCCCTATAGGGACTTTCCGACTACGCCGGGGTACAAGCCGCCGTAGCTCAGTTGGTAGAGCACCTGGTTGTTACCCAGGTTGTCCCAGGTTCGAGCCCTGGCGG
>CAZGAX010000187.1:0-5940 GCA_964523745.1 uncultured Halobacteriales archaeon
CGTTCGAGTCCATCGAGCACATCTCCGAGCCGGTCATCACGAAGAGCGTCGAGGCCCAGAACATGGACGACCTGCCCAAGCTCATCGAGACGCTCCAGCAGGTCGCCAAGGAGGACCCCACCATCCAGATCGAGATCAACGAGGACACCGGCGAGCACCTGATCTCCGGTCAGGGCGAACTCCACCTCGAAGTGATCACCCAGCGCATCGAGCGCAACCAGGGCATTCCCGTCACGACCGGTGAGCCTATCGTCGTCTTCCGCGAGGCACCCCAGAGTTCGAGCCGCGAGGTCGAGGGCGTCTCGCCGAACCGTCACAACAAGTTCTACATCACCGTCGAGCCCCTGAGCGAGGAACTCGTCGAGACGCTGAAGATGGGCGAGGCGACGATGGACATGCCGGAACTCGAGCGCCGCGAGGCACTTCAGGACGCCGGCCTCGACAAGGACACCTCCCAGGAAGTCGAGCACATCCACGGCACGAACATCATCATCGACGACACGAAGGGTATTCAGCACCTCAACGAGACGATGGAACTCGTCCTCGAGGGGATGGAAGAGGCCCTCGACGACGGGCCGCTGGCCGCCGAGCCGGTCCAGGGTTCCCTGATTCGGCTCCACGACGCCCGGCTCCACGAGGACGCCATCCACCGCGGTCCGGCCCAGGTCATCCCCGCGGTTCGTGAAGCGCTGCACAACGCCCTCATCGACGCCGACATCAAGCTCCTGGAGCCCATTCAGGAGGTCCGCATCGACGTGCCCAACGAACACATGGGCGCCGCCTCCGGCGAGATCCAGGGTCGTCGTGGCCGCGTCGACGACATGTATCAGGAAGGCGACCTCATGGTCGTCGAGGGAGTCGCCCCCGTCGAGGAGATGATCGGCTTCTCCAGCGACATTCGCTCTGCGACGGAGGGTCGCGCCTCCTGGAACACCGAGAACGCCGGCTTCCAGGTCATGGCCGACAACCTCCAGCCCGAGACGATCAAGGAGATCCGCGAGCGGAAGGGTATGAAGCTGGAGTTGCCGCCGGCCGTCGATTACTTCTAAGCCCGCCGTCCTCCCCGGCGGGGAGCGTTCGGTTCTCCCGTCCTGCAGTTTTTGCTACCGGGCCGTTCAACTCATCGTGACTCGATAGAACGTCGTACTGGTACTCCGGACGAAAACCGTATCGAGTGATAGAACCCGTGAAAAGTGTGAAGCGTGGAAACGTTTAAGGTTCGTCCACGTACCAGACAGGACATATGTCGGGAGACAGTAATCGGAGCGGTGACACGGGAGCGAGCAGAGCCGACGGCGGGAACGCTCCGCCGGCCGACCAGCCAGCAGGGGGTCCCGCCGGGCAGGCCCAGGGGGGCTACGCCCAGGCCGGGCCGGGCATCGACTACCAGCACTACGGGAAGATCGGCAGTGCGGTGTTCGCGACGTTCGGTCTCGGTACCGCGCTGACCTTCTTCCTGTACCTCACGATGGCGAGTTCGGGGACGACGCTCGGCACTGGCAGCTTCCTCGGCGGCGGGGGCGGGAGCAATCAACTGTTCTCCGCCGTGGCCGCCGGGTTCGGATTCACAATTCTGATCGGCCCGGTCGTCGCGACCGGCCTGGGGGCCTACGTCTCGTCGCTGACCGACGTCCACGAGTCGGGCGCTCTCGTCGGCGCCGCGACAACCGCTATCGGGGCGGCCGTCACACTCGTCGTATTGCTCGTGCTGGTCGTCGTTCTCGCTCCGGGGAGTGGTAACATCCCGATCGGTGACCTCCTCGCGCCGACTATTGGCGCCGTCATCGGCATCGCGGCGACCGGCGCAGGTGCCGGCTACGCCTACGAGAACCTGCTGAGCCAGTGACGCCGGTCCGTGGCCCGGTCGCGCCACGGCAAACGACTGGATTCTTATAGCCGCCCGCCGCAATCAGTCCCAATGAGCTGTTGCGTTCCATGGCCGGCTCCCAGCGAGGTGGTCGAGGCGTGAGCGATTCGCGTGACGACGTCAACGCCTACACAGTCCGGCTGGAACTGGTCGACCGTCCCGGTGAGCTGCTCCGGGCGCTTTCCCCCATCGCCGACCAGGGCGGGAATCTCCTCTCGATCTTCCACGAGCGTGGCAATCTCACACCCCGCGGTCACATTCCCGTCGAGGTCGACCTCGAAGCGACGCCCGAACGCTTCGAGGACATCGTTTCTGCACTTCGGGACGAGGGCATCAACGTCATCCGGGCCGGCGCAGACCGGTACGCCGAGGAAGTCACCGTGGTCCTCATCGGCCACCTCGTCGAGACCGACCTCTCGAACACGCTCGAACGGATCGAGGACTCGACCGGGACGGCGGTGATGGACCTCTCGCTGTCGGCGCCCGAGGGGAAAGATGGCGCGTCCAGCGCCCGGGTCCGGCTGGCCACGCAGTCCGGCGAGACCGACGCGGCTCTCGAGAGCATTCGCGCGATCGCCGACGAGAAAGACCTCCGCGTCGTCGCCCCGCTCACGGCGGGTGATGTGGCGTGAGACTCGCGGTCATGGGTGCCGGCGCCGTCGGCCGGGCCGTCGCCGACCTCGCCGGGGAGTACGGTCACGCCGTCACTGCGCTGGCCGACTCCACCAGCGCTGCCGTCGACGCCGAGGGAATCGACGTGGAGGCGACGCTCGACCGGAAAGCCTCGGAGGGCGTCGTCGGTCCCGACGACCCGGAGGACGCCCTCGAAGGCAGTTACGACGTGCTCGTCGAGGCGACGCCGACGACGCTGGACGACGCCGAGCCGGGATTCGGTCACGTCCGGACGGCGCTCGAACGGGACCGTCACGTCGTCCTGGCGAACAAGGGGCCGGTGGCCGAGCGGTACGCCGACGTCCGTGACCTGGAGGACGCGTCCGCCGGGTCGGTGCTGTTCGAGGCCACCGTCGGCGGCGCGATTCCGGTGTTGTCGACCATCGCGGACTTCGGGCCCGGCAAGATCACCGCCGCTCGCGGAGTGTTGAACGGCACGGCCAACTTCGTCCTCTCGCGGATGGCTGCCGAGGGACTGGGCTACGAGCACGTCCTGGCCGAGGCCCAGGACCTGGGCGTGGCCGAGGCCGACCCGAGTTTCGACGTGCAGGGGACGGACGCGGCGCTGAAGTGCGTGATCCTCGCCAACGTCCTCGCCCAGGGCGAGCGTGAGTACACCCTGGACGACGCTGCCGTCGAAGGCATCGAGGACCTCCCCGGGACGGCCCTGGAGCTGGCTCACGAGGACGGCCGGACCATCCGGCTGATCGGGGAAGTCGCCGACGGCGAGGTCCGGGTGGGGCCACGGCTCGTCCCCGAGAACGCCGCGCTGGCGGTGACCGGCACCCGGAACATCGTCCAGTTCGAGACCACGCACGCCGGCCAGCTGAACATCTCCGGCAGAGGGGCCGGCGGCCCCGAGACGGCGACGGCGGTGCTCGCCGACGTGGGACGGCTCCCGCCGCTCGAGTGACGGGCACCTGCCTACCTGGACAGCCTGTTGTAGAGCCACGCGAACGCCACGCCGACGGAGAACCCGTCGACGAACGCCCACGTCGCGCCGACTGCGAGTCCAGCAGTCGAACTCCCGTACCCGGGATAGAGGTCGGCGAACAGCTGCCGCCACCGGTCACCCCACCCGATTCGCGAGAGGAGACCGAGAACGACCACCCACGCGGACAGCGTCAGACCGCCGGTTAGGCCCAGCGCTTTCGGGTCGAGCGTTCCTCGCCGGCCGTCGCCCTCCATCGCGGGGACGGGGTGCGCTCTGCGTTTTCCGATGGAACTACGAGTCACAGATTCACCAGAACCTGACGTTTTTCTTGACCGCCTCACGTTTCATCGCCTGAATCTCCTCGGTGATCGGGATGTCTTTGGGACAGACGTTCGTGCAGGAAAACTGGGTCTGACACCGCCAGACGCCTTCTTCTTCGGCGAGGAGGTCCAGTCGACGATCGGTCGCCGCGTCGTCCTCGCGTTCGTCCATCACGAATCGGTAGGCGACGTTGATCGCGGCCGGCCCGACGAACCGGTCGGACTGCCCGTAGATGCTACACGACGACGAACACGACGCACACCAGATACACCTGGCGGCCATCTTGATCTCCTCGCGGTTCTCCGGGCTCTGGCGGCGTTCCGTGAGGTCGCCCGGCGGCTCCGAGTCCGGCTGCAGGTACGGTTCGATGCCGTGCATCTGCTCGTAGAAGTCCTCGAGGTCGACGACGAGGTCTTTCACCACGTCGAAGTACGGTAACGGTTCGACGCGAACCGGTTCGGCGAGGTCCCCGACCTGGGTCTGGCAGCCGAGTCCCTGCGACCCGTTGATGAAGAAGGCGTCGGAGCCACAGATTCCCTGCCGACACGAGTGGCGAAACGTCAGGCTCGAATCGTAGCGATCCCGAGCGTAGATCAGGGCGTCGAGGACGGTCAGACCGCGTTCGTACGGCACGTAGAAGTCGTCGTAGCGAGGTTCGCGCTTTCCCTCGACCTCCGGGTCGTACCGGTACACGCGGAGCTGGACCGTCTCTCCGGTCTCCGCGTCGCCCGACTCGGGGCCCTCGCCACGGTCGACGCGGGGTGCCTCGCGGGGCTCTCCGTCGTTCGCGTCGTCCGGTTCCGACGGGAGCTGTTCGCTGTGGTTGCCAGTAGTCATTGTGGTCGGACAGTCGCGTTCACGGTGGTTCAGCCCGGGACGCGTCCCCTTTCACGATCCGGTGTCGCGCTACATTGGAATTCGGCCGGCAAGGGAAGGCAACCGACCCCTCTCTGCTCCCGTCCGCGGCCCGACGCCTCTTCCGTTCCCGTTCGCGACTGTTTCGCGTGACGCACCGGAGCTGCACCGTCCTTGCTAGCGCACACAACGAGGTTTTTGCGGTCAGCGGCCTCGCATCGTCGATGGTCGACCTGAGCGACCGAGTGTTGAAAGCGGCCGACCGGCCCCGGGAGACGGTCGAATCGGTGGTCGAGCAAACGCGGGACGACGACGTGCCGTTCATGGCGGCGAGCATCGCCTACCAGGCGTTCGCTTCGCTCGTCCCCATCCTCGTGCTGCTGTTTCTGGCGGCGGCGACGGTCGGCGGCCAGGCGCTCGCCAACCGAACGGTCGAACTGACGGAGAGCTTCCTGCCGGACGCGGCACAGTCGTTACTGAGTGGGGCCATCGCCGGCCGGTCCGACGTCGGTTTCACCGGCGCCGGCCTCCTGGGACTCGTCGTACTCGTCTGGGGGTCGCTGAAGCTCTTTCGCGGGCTGGACACGGCGTTCTCGGTGATCTACGAGACCGAGGCCGAGAATTCGCTCCTCGACCAGCTTCGCGACGGGGTCGTCGTCTTCGTCGTGCTGGCGCTCGCCATCGTCGCCATGGTCGCTACCGGAACCCTCTTTTCGGTGCTGGAGGGGATTCCACTTCGGGCCGCCAACCTGGCCGTCCTCGTCGTGGGACTGACGATCGCCTTCCTGCCGGTCTACCGGTACTTCCCCGACGCCGACCTCTCGTGGGCAGACGCCCTTCCCGGGGCGGCGTTCGCCGCCGTCGGCTGGGCGGCACTGCAGTTTCTCTTCCAGGTTTACGTCGCGCTGTCCAGCGACGTTTCGGGCGCCGTCGGCGCCATCGTCCTGTTGCTGACCTGGCTGTACCTCGCGGGTTTCGTCCTGCTGCTCGGCGGCGTGGTCAACGCCGTCCTGCTGGGTGAGGGCGAGCCGTCGCCGAAGACGGAAGACGCCGACCGACTCGACGACGTGCTCCAGGCGCTCCACCGGGAGCGGGACCGACGGCTGACGTTGGAACACGAGACCGCCCGGCTACAGCGCCGGCTGGACGAGACCCGGACCGACGAGGCGGCCGCCCTCGCTCGACGAAATCGGCTCCTCCGCCAGCGGCTGCGGTGGGAGCGAAAGCCGCTGCCGGTCCGGCTCGTTCTGGGACTGGCCGGTGACGCGCCACCGGACCCGACGGCGGTCAC
>CAZGAX010000188.1:0-5872 GCA_964523745.1 uncultured Halobacteriales archaeon
GCTTCGCTTGGAGGGCCGAAGCGTCAGCGGGGACCAATTCAGGGCGGCAAGCGGTTCGGGCTTCGCCCGACCGCTTACCCTTTCCATTTGCTACAGACTCGTACTGTCGAGCGGTTTCTCCGCCTAGCATCCCATAGATCGTGGCGAGAGCCTTCCTGGCCGTTGCGGGGGCTACAGCAGCGCCAACGGCCCACTAACGCGAGAAAACAGGCACCGGAAGCGTCCGAAGTGCGTCACTCGATGGTGAGAGAGCCACCACCCGACGAGCTCTCGTCCCACTCCAGTTCGAACTCCAGTTCCAGTTCACCGGGACCGCCGGACGGTCCCTCGCGCTCGACGGAGACCTCGAACTCCAGGCTCCCCGGCGGGTCGAGGTCGATCGAGTCCTCGCCAGCCGAGAGGGTCACCGTCTCGCCGGCGTCCAGTCGGTCCGCGACGTCCCGAAGGAACGCGGCGACGTCGGCGCGGTTCTTCGTCTGCTCGCTCTCGAAGAGAATCTCTTCAGGCATATCCCTACCAACGGGCTTCACGGAGATAAGGCTGCCCGAGTCGGCCGTTCTGACAACGACTGCACACCCCCTTCCCGACGGTACTCTCACGGCGGTTATCTATTCGATGAGAGTGAACGCCTCACGTATCGGCTCGATGACGCCTCTCCCGTCCGCGGGCCGGAACGGCTCTCGTCGGCCGTGACTTGCCGTTTCGCCGGGAGCCCGGACCGACGTCGGGTAGATTCCCGATACGGGACCAAACGGTGGATTGTGGTGCGTTACAGTACGTCATTCGGTGCGAGAAACGCCGTTTCGGGGGACTTTGGTAGACGGCGCGGGCTACGTACGGGATGCCACCACCTTGCTGGCCACGTATCCGAAACGACATATTTAACATATTTCGACAATAAATGCCTAGTAGACTTTACCGATGTACGACCTGACAGGATTTCAGCGGGACCTGCTCTACGTGATCGCCGGCAAGGAAGAACCCCACGGCCTCGCGATCAAGGAGGAGCTGGAGGAGTACTACGAGAAGGAGATCCACCACGGGCGGCTGTACCCCAACCTGGACACGCTCGTGGACAAGGGGCTGGTCGAGAAGGGCCAGCGCGACCGCCGGACGAACTTCTACAGCCTCACCCGGCGCGGTCGTCGCGAGATCGAGGCCCGCCGCGAGTGGGAAGACCAGTACGTCGAACTCTGACCGTGCGGTCGCGGACGGTCACCGCCGTCGTCGGTCTCCTCGGCAGCGTTCTCGTTAGCCTCGCGGCCTGGCAGTACTTCGGCTCGCCCGTCTTCTTCCTGTTCGTGCCGTTCGTTCCCTTCCTCTTCCGGTCCCGGGAGGAGCACTCCGTTCGCACCTGCCCGTCGTGTGGCTTCTCGACCCGCGACCCGGAGGTCCGGTTCTGTCCCCGCGACGGAACCCGACTCGAAGGCAATCAGTCCGAGGACTGACCGTCGGCCGGCAGGTCGTCTTCTGACGGGTCGGACTTCTCGTGGGACTCCGCATCGACGTCTTCGTCGCCCGCTTCGCTGCCGGTCGCTTCCTCGACCGTCTCGGCGGCTGGTGCATCGGCTGGGGTGTCTGGTGGCGAATCAGTCGAAGGCGTCGTAGTTCCGGCGGCTCGAGCCTGGAGTGTGTCGCCGGCGAGCAGTTCCGGCAGGACGAGACGGTAGAAGTGGACCACGACCACGAGGAGCAGCGGGCCGAGAAAGATGCCGTACCAGCCGAACAGGAGCGGGCCGAGGATGTACGCCAGCATGACGGAGCCGACGTGGAGGCTTCGGCCGGAGACGTACGGCCGCAGGAGAAGGTCGGGGATGGCGTCGACGACGACTATGGAGACGCCGGTGACGAGTGCGACGAAGCCCCAGCCGCCACCGGCCATGCTCGCCCAGACGGCGAGAAAACCCGTGAGCGGTATCCAGACGATCTTCATCCCGACGACCGGGATCAGGCTGGCGATGCCCGCCAGGACGCCGACGAGCGCCGGATACGGGATTGCGAGGTTCGGCGGTGCGACGAGGTTCAGGAGGCTGTAGGCGACGGCGCCGATGGCCGCCGTGATGAGCGCGTTCAGCAGATTGCCGAAAAAGACCTTCGTCAGGCTGTCGTCGACGGCGTCGACGTACCGCTCCAGGGGCTCGTGGCGCTCGGTGAGAAGGTCGAGCGTCCGCCGGATGCGGTGGCCGTCGCGGAGCAGGTAGAAGGCGACGGCGAGAACGACGAAGACGTGTAGCAGTATCGTTACGGCGAGTCCGAGATACCCCAGGACCGACGAGAGCGCCCCGAAGACCTGGTCGGCCGACCCCAGTTGTCCCAGGAGGGCGGCCGGGTCACGGACGAACGAGGAGTAATCGAGGTAGGGTGCGATGGCGTCTTCGAGTCCGCTGAGGTCGCGCTGCTGGGCGAACTCGTTTAGCTCCTGGATAGTGATGGCGACGGTGTAACCGATCAGCGCGAGTATCGGGACGGCCAGCGCGAGGAGGGTCAACAGCGTGGCGAGCGTCGGCTGGCGAACGACCCGTTGTATCCGGTCGTGGAAGGGTCGCGTGGCGTAGTAGAGGAAGATGCCGGTGACGAACGTCCCGAGGAATGCCAGCACGACGTAGCCGACGAGCGCCGCCAGCGCGACGCCGAGCGTGATCCAGCCGATACGCCACCAGTCGCGCTCGACCTGCTGGTCCATGGCCCCGGTAGGACCCACGGGAGTAAAACGGCAGTCCTCCGCGGCTTGCTCTCGGGCCCGACGGCGTAGGCTTATTGCTCCGAATCACGTACGTCGGGAGGTGCTCGGGCAGCTACCGGCAGTCGGCGCAGACGAGACGGTCGTCAAACTGGCGCTGGCGACAGCCCTCGGCCTGTTTCTCGGTCTCGAACGGGAGTGGTCGCACAAGTCCGCCGGCATCCGGACGTTCGCGCTCATCAGCCTCCTCGGGGCCGTCTTCACCGTTCTCGACCGGCCGGGGCTGCTGGTCGTCGGCGGCGCCCTCGTCGTCGTGCAGGCCGTCTTCCTCGCCATCGCGGGGTTGTTGAGCGACGAAGGCCTCTCGCTCACGACGTCGGTCTCGATGCTGGTGGCCTACGGCGTCGGCGTCCTCGTCGGCGCGGGATTCCTCATCGAGGGCGTCACGGTCGCCGTCCTCTCGTCGCTCCTGCTGGTCCTCAAGCGGGAACTCCACAGTTTCGCCTGGGGGCTATCCCAGGAAGAGATTCAGTCCGCGACGGAGTTCGCCATCCTCGCGTTCGTCGTCTTCCCGCTGTTGCCGGCCGATCCGGTGACCGTGAACATGGGCACGCTCTCGTTCGACGTGGAGTTGCGGGTCATCTGGCTGATGGTCGTCACCGTCGCCGGCATCGGCATCGTCAACTACGCCGTCGTCCAGAGTTACGGCGGCCGGGGCATCGCCATCACCGGCTTCTTCGGCGGCCTCGCGTCCTCGACGGCCGTCGTCGGGACGATGCTCGACCACGTCCGCCAGCGCCCCGAGGCCACGTCCTACGCCGTCGCGGCCATCCTCCTGGCCGACGCGGCCATGGCACTCCGGAACCTCGTCATCACCCTCGCGTTCACCGTCTCGCCGGAGATTTCCCCGCTGGTCGAGACCATCCTTCCGCTCGGGGCCGTGATCGTCGGGAGCGTCGCCGTCGCCGCCGTGACCGCCGACTGGGGAGTGTCCGTCGACATGGACCTGGACAGCCCGTTTTCGATGCGCAACGCCCTGACGTTCGGCGTCCTCTTCCTGGTCATCGTGGTGGCCGGCGCCATCGCACAGGCCCAGTTGGGCAACCTCGGCCTGTACGGCGCGTCGGCCATCACCGGCCTGGTGTCGAGCGCCGGGGCGACGACGTCGGCCGTCCTCCTGTACCGGGGAGGCGCCATCGAGCCGACGACGGCGACCCTGGCCATCCTGCTGGCCACCGCGTCCAGCATCGTCGTCAAGGCCGGGCTGACGGTGGCGAGTCCGAACCGGCGATTCGCCTCGCGCGTCGCCGTCTGGAGCGGCGTCCTGCTGGCCGGGGCAGGGGCGGTGACGGTCATCCTTACACTCTAACCCATTCCTTATATACTGGTGCTCCGACGTTGCGACATGCACCGCGATAGCGCGGAGCCGCAGGTTTCGACCCTCCCCGGCGACCGAGCGACCGAGTGGGTACGGTACCACCACGAACACGCCGCCCCGAGTACCTACCTCTACGACTTCGTCTGGGACGTCACCGCCCCGGCGATAGGCCCCTTCTGTACCGACGTCGACGGGAACGTCCTCATGGACTTCACCGGCCACGTCGGCGCCATGCCGCTTGGCTACAACAATCCTAAGATCACAGAGCCGCTGGCCGAATTCGACCTCGTCGATCCTACAAAGATCGCCGGCCAGGACTTCTACGCCGCGACGGGCGACACTGACGTTCCCACCGCCGCCGACCTGATGGACGAACTGACCGACGTCAGCAGCCACTACGACATGGACACGGTGTTCCTGTCGAACAGCGGCGCCGAAGCCGTCGAGAACGCGGTGAAGATCAGCTACGACCACACCGGCGGCACGTACGGCATCACCTTCGAAGGCGCCTTCCACGGTCGGACCCTCGGTGCCCTCTCGCTGAACCGCTCGAAGGCGGTCTATCGCGAAGGCTTTCCCGAGATCCCCAGCATCCACGACGTCCCCTTCTGTTCGGAACAGACCTGTGGCGACGGCGACTGCGACTGCGGCTTCTTCACCGGTGACTCGTCGGCACTCCGGCGAATGCTCGACCCCGACCGGGGCCACGTCGACCCCGACGAGGTGGCCTACCTGATCATGGAACCGGTCCAGGGGGAAGGTGGCTACCGGTTCCCCAGCGACGCCTTCGCCGAGGAAATCGCCACACTTCAGGACGAACACGACCTGACGCTGGTCGTCGACGAGGTCCAGACCGGCGTCGGTCGGACGGGCGAGATGTGGGCGTCGGACCACTACCCGTTCGATCCGGACGTCATCGCGAGCGCCAAGGGCCTCCGCGTCGGGGCCACCATCTCGCGCAGCGACGTTTTCCCCGAGCGGAAGAAACGACTCTCGTCGACCTGGGGTGCCGGAGACGTGCTGGCTTCCGCCCAGGGAGCGCTCACGCTGCGAGCCATCGACGAGTACGATCTGCTGGAAAACGCCGTCGAGCGCGGCCAACAGTTCAAAGAACTCGTGAGGGACGCAGCACCGCCGGGCGTCGTCGACGTCCGTGGCAAAGGCCTCCTGCTCGCCGTCGAGTTCGACGACCCCGACCGCCGGGAGGCCGTGATGGAGGCGGGCCTCCAGCGCGGCCTGCTCACCACGGGCTGTGGCTGGAAGACGATGCGAATCCTCCCACCACTGGACGCCAGCGAACGCGAGATCCGGCTGGGTGCGGACCTGCTGGTCGAGTCCATCGAGGCGGCGGCCTGAGGCGGGCCGGTTCGGCGCCTGCCGCGAACTTGGCGTCCGGACCTAGAACTGGTAGCGGCGGTCGTCGTTTTGCTGTGGCTGGGGAAACTCGCCGCCGGTCATCTCCTCGAAGGTCATCCCGGAGAGGTACTCGTCGTAGGTGACGTCGTAGCCACTCCGGAGGTGGAAATCGAGGGTCCCGGTCTCGACGGCGGTCTGGAACAGCATGTGGACCGCCCGCCGGACGAGTTCGTCCGTCTCCTCTGGTTCCATCGCAGCACTCAGCATGGCCAGTTCGTTCCGCGTTTCGCGGTCGAGACCGACCGAGAGGTCTTCGTCCAGTTCGGCGTACCGGTCTGTAACGTCGTCCTGGAGGTCGTCGAGGCTCATGGCGGTTTCTCGGGTGGCGGCCGCAAACCGCTTTCGCTCCGACCGGCCGGGCGTCGACTTCGTTGCCCCCTCCGTCGAAGAAATCGCCC
>CAZGAX010000189.1:0-5872 GCA_964523745.1 uncultured Halobacteriales archaeon
TCGACGTTGTCGTGAATCAGTACCTTCGAGAGGTTCAGGCCCATGTCGAAGACGACGACGTCGTCTCCGGCACGGACGGCCGTCATCTGTCGGCCGACCTCTTCGTATCCGCCAATAGTTGCGATCTCGATTTCCATGGTTGCGCCGAGGCGACCGCCCTCACCCGCGGGCGACCGGCGACGTACGAGCACGGTCGACTGTACGACCGCACTGCTGGTCCCGACTGCGTCGGTCGGCTACCGTCGGGCACTCGGGCCCGGAAGGCCGTCGTGCCGTCGCCCGGTAGCGCGCCGGTCACCCGCGTTCCGTCTGGGGCGACCGTTCGCTCGGATACTTGAAGCCACACGCCGCAAGCCTAAAAAGAGCGTGGATTGCGGTCGATATCTCGCTGGCGCCTCTCACATTCCGGTCCGACGCCGCTCAGGAGCCGCCGCCCCGGTCTCCCAGCGGGTCCGACGGGGCGTCCCTGGCTGCTGGCTTGACGGACCCGCTCGACTCCTGGACCTCCGTCTCCACCTCCGACGACTGGTCGTCTTCTTCCGCTTCCCCGGCGCTGTCGGTCTCTTCCTCGTCCACCGCAGCCGAACCGAACGCTATCTCTTCGGCCGTCGGCTCGCGCGGTTCCGGGTCGGGCGACGCCGACTCCGCCTCGGATTCTTGCGCGGCCGTCCCTTCCGGACGATTGGACTCCCAGCCCGACGCCGTGGGTTCGCCGGCGTCCGCCGACGCAGGCTCCGGATCCTCCGGGCCCGAATCGACACCTGACTCCTGGGCTGTCGTAGCTTCGGTCGGCTCGGCGCCAGGAACAGCCGTCGCGTCGCCCGCGTCCTCGACCGATTTCGATGTATCGCTTGTCGATTCATCGCTGACTTCCTCGGGCTCGTCGGCCTCGGCAGCCGCGTCGGCTTCAGTCTTCGCGACGGCCGGTCCACCGGCGGCCGTGCCGGTGGCGACGGCGTCGGCCACGAGTTTGTAGGCTGAACCGACGTAGCCGGTCACGAGCACCACCCCACCGAGGAACGCGAGAATGCCACCGGCCGCGAGGTCAGTCTTGCTCGCCTGAGCCGGTCCCTGGAGGGCCTGAACTTCCGGCCAGGCCAGTGCGCTACCGAGAGCGAGCGCCCCGCCACCCACCGCCGTCACGACCACCAGGTACGCGAACAGCTTGAACCCGTACTTGGCGCTGTCGACGAGGCGCACGGCTGTCATGTCCCCGAACAGGTCGCAAACTCACTAATAGATTACGACGCCGCACCCGGATTAGCGGTCGTCGCCGCCGATCTCGGTGCCCGGAGACCCGCCGGCGAGGAACGCTTCGAGGTCCTCGGGGCCGAACACCGAGGCAGGTGCCGAAAGGGCCAGCAACGCCCGAACCTTGCCGGCCATCCCGCCGGTCACGTCCGTAGAGTCGCTGGCACCCAGGGCGTCGGCCACCTCGTCGAAGTCGTCGATCCGGTCCACGACGTCACCCGATTCGTCGAAGACGCCCGGAACTGTCGAACAGAGGCCAACCCGGTCGGCCCCGAGCGACGTGGCCAGCGAGGTGACGATCTCGTCGCCGCTGAGGATCGTCGCACCCTTGCCTTCGTGGGCAACTACGTCTCCGAACAGCACCGGGACGAAGCCCTCGCCGAGCTGGGTCTCGACGGAATCCGTGGGCAGCGACAGGTCCGCGTCGGCGTCTCGAGCGGCCACAGAGTACGGATGGACCGGAACCGCGGGGACGCCGGCGTCTCGCAGCGCGCCGGTCACGGCGTCGTTCAACCGCCCCATCGAAGCGTGAATTTCGCCGACTGCGGTGGCGTCGTGGGTCCCGTCGGTCGTGCTGACGCCGTGCCTGGCGGCGTAGCGGTGGCCGAAGCTCCCGGCGCCGTGGACGAGGGCGAGCGACGACACTGTGCCGTCGGCCATCGCGTGGCCGACGGCCGACGCCGCCCGCTCCAGGGCCGCCTCGTCGACGGTCTCGTGCTCGTCCTTGTCGGTGACGACGCTGCCGCCGAGTTTCAGCACGACGGTCATCTCAGGGCTCCTCACAGCGGACGCCGTCGGTGTCGAGTTCAGCCCGGAAGGCGTCCTCACAGCCCGGCGTGTACTCGAGCGCCGTCCGGGTCTCGGGCGTCTCGTCGAGGGCCACGATACAGCCACCGCCACCGGCACCGGTCAGTTTTGCGCCGAGGGCCCCTGCATCCCGGGCCGCCCACACCATCGCGTCTAGAGACCTGGAGGAAACTCCCAGTGCCGACAGCAGGCCGTGGTTGAAGTTCATCAGGTCACCTAGCTCTGCCAGGTCGCCGGTCGCCAAGACGTCCTCCCCTCGTCGGACGATGTCGCCGATCGCCCCAACCGTGTCGGCGGCGAAGTCGTACTGGTCGCGGAGCGCCCGAACGCCGGCGACGAGCGCCCCGGTGTCGCCGGCCCCGCCGTCGTACCCGATGACGAAGGGCAGGTCGGCGGGCGCCTCTATCCGTCGGCAGTCGTCGCCTTCGACGCGGACGGCGCCGCCGGTCGCCGAGCAGAAGGTGTCCGCCCGGGAGGCCTGCCCGTCCTGGACGGCGAATTCCACCCGGTAGGCCCGGTCTGCGATCTCTGTCGGGTCGAGTTCTACTCCGAGTTCCCGCGTCGCCGCGTCGATTGCGGCGACGGCGACGGCCGCAGACGAACCGAGGCCGGCGCCCAGCGGGATGGTACTCTCGACGGTGACGTCGAACCCGACGTCTTCGGCATCGGCAGCGTCACGCGCCTGGTCCATCGCCTCGTTCACGTAGCCGATGCCCGCTTCGACCAGTTCGTTCGAGGCGTCGACGTCCGGTCGCCCGGCCGTGTCGCCGTCGTACTCCACCGTGAAGCCGTCCAGCGTGAGGTCGGCGGCGTGGACCCGAAGCCCCTCGTCGCGCTCCTCGACGGTGACGGTCGCCCGGCGCTCGATGGCACAGGGAACCGCCGGTTCGCCGTAGACGACCGCGTGCTCCCCGAAGAGATAGACTTTTCCGGGGGCGCTCGACGTGACCATGCCGACCACTGGGAGGGGGAGGGTGTTTTACGTGTCGGTGTCACTGTTCGGCTTTCGGCTCCACCGCGACGGCAGAGAGTGCACGTTCCAGGCTGCCGACGATGTCCTCCTCGTGTTCGATGCCGACGGACATGCGTAGAAGCGAGTCGGAGATACCGAGGGCTTCGCGATCTGCGGGTTCGAGGGGACCGTGGGTCATGCTGGCGGGATGTTCGACGAGCGACTCGACGCCTCCGAGGCTGACCGCCAGCGGGATGCCGTCGAGTTCCGCGACGAACGCGTGGACTTCCTCGAGTCCGCCGACGAGTTCGAACGAGAGCACCCCGCCGTAGCCACTGGCCTGGCGGCTGGCGAGCGAGTGCTGGGGGTGAGATTCGAGCCCGGGATAGTGGACCGTCTCGACAGCCTCGTGATCCTCGAGGAACTCGGCGACGGCCATCGCGTTTGCCTCGTGCTGGCGCATCCGGCCGGCCAGCGTCTTCGTGCCCCGGAGCACCTGGTAGGCGTCGAACGGCGAGAGCACGTTACCGAGGCCGACCTGCTGGAGGAACGCCAGCGAATCGGCCAGTTCGTCGTCGTTCGTCAGGATAGCGCCGCCGACCGAGTCCGAGTGACCGTTGACGTACTTCGTCGTACTGTGGACGACGACGTCCGCACCCAGTTCGAGGGGTTTCTGGAAGTACGGGCTCATGAAGGTGTTGTCCACGCCGAACGTGAGGTCGTGCTCGTCGGCGACGTGGGCGATGGCCCCGATGTCACAGAGCTTCAGGAGCGGGTTTGTCGGGGTCTCCATCCAGACGAGTTCCGTGCGGTCGGTCACCGCGGCGGCGACGTTTTCCGGGTCCGTCGCGTCGACGAACGTCACGTCCACCCCGAAGTGACCCTCGAATACCTCCCGGAACATCCTGTTCGTGCCGCCGTAGAGGTCGTCGAACGCGACGACGTGGTCGCCCGGCCGGGCGACGGCCGTCACGGCGGTGAAGATGGCGGCGGTCCCGGAGGCCATCGCCAGGCCGTGTTCGGCACCCTCGAGGGCAGCGAGTCGCTGTTCGAGGGCGTTCCGCGTGGGATTGTTGAGCCGGGAGTAGATGTACTCGTTTGCCTCCGGGTCGAGGTCTTCCAGTTCCACGTCAGCGTCGACGCCGTCGAGTGCAAACGTCGAGGACAGGTGGACGGGCATCGTCACGTCGCCAGGGACGTTATCCCCGGGCTCGGGTTCTTCTCCTGCCGTCACCGCGCGAGTTTCGAAGTGCGGTCCGCGATCGTCGGTAGGTTCACGGCCCTCCATAGTCGGTGGTCGGTCCTTTAGCATTTAATGGCTTTCCCATCGAAATCACCGCAATCGTCGAGATAATATCCGAAGTAGACTTTGTACGTCACAGTAATAGGGCCACTATTCAAATATTGTAATCATCGGCGACGAGCGCATTATTATGGGTAATACGAGCTGGCGGTCGGAGACACGCGCCGAGCAGGGACGAGCACCCTCCTCCGGTTGGAGGTCCTACCAGCGGCCCATGAGCCGTCCCGTGAGCAGGGCCGTCGCGAAGGCAACCACCCAGGCGATGACTGCCGAGGTCAGTCGCTGGACGCCGGTGAGCGGACTCAGGAACCAGAGCACGACCGCGATGGTCGTCGCGGCGAGGACGAGTCCGCCCAGGTCTGCTGCGAAGGCGTCGGTGTCCATGTCAGCCGCCGACGTCGGTATCGTGGCGGACGTAGTTCCCGAGCCACCCGCCAATGGCGCTGAGACCGACGGTGTACGCCGTCAGGAACAGGAATCCGAAGACGAAAAAGACGAATCCGATCCCGCCGACGCCCCACGCCATCGGGTGGCCGCCCACGCCCATCATCGCGAAGAAGAACGTTCCGACGGTCACGAGGATGAGTATCAGCGGAACGAGTGCGATGAGTCCCGCGTAGATCCCGACTCGCAATCCGTCGTCACGAGAACCTCCTTCGAGGTAGCCGGCGACGATGCCACCCAGGATCGGTGCGAGCGGCAGTGCCGACGCCAGGACTGCTGTCACGACGGCACCGAGTACGCTGTTTACGAGTGTGTCTCCCTCGGCCATGCACCGAGTCTCGACCGACTCCTAGAAAGAGGTTGTCCTACCGGAACTGCCGGAAAGGAACGGGCCGACGTCGCGGTAGCGACCGGTTCACTCGATGTCGATGCGGTGTTCGTCGTCGTCCGAAACGTCCTCGGTCGGCAGACGAACTTCGAGGACGCCATTGCGGTAAGACGCGGAGATCTCGTTCTCCAGGACGTCTCCCGGAATTGCCAGGGTCTCGTTGACCTGTCGGTGGTGGCGGCTCCAGCCGCTTTCGCTTTCGTCGGTCACGTCGACCGAGCCGGCGATAGTGAGGACGCCGTCGTCGAACCGGAGGTCGATGTCGGACTTCTCGAAGCCCGGGAGGTCGGCCGTCACGACGAACCCGTCGCCCGTCGATTCGAGGCCGATGTTGGCGTCGGACGCGGAGAGCATCGAGGTGTCAGTCCCGGCTGTGAGCGCCGGCGCTCCTCGACCGAACTGCATCGAGCGTCGCATCTGGTCGAACAGACGGTCCATCTCCTCGAAGGGGTCGTATCTGGACGTCATAATCCACGTTATACTTGTTCGCGGTTCTATATCTACTTGCCGAGAAGTGTGATAGCACGTGGATGCAGAACCGGATCTCCACCGGT
Organism: uncultured Halobacteriales archaeon; assembly: GCA_964523745.1. Lineage (GTDB taxonomy): Archaea > Halobacteriota > Halobacteria > Halobacteriales > Haloarculaceae > CAZGAX01. The sequence continues at coordinate 5,700 of CAZGAX010000189.1, forward strand.
ACACAGACCTCTAACGCCTCGAACCAACGTTCAGAAATCGTGTCAGATTACGTATCTGTCTCGGAAGAACCCGAAACTCAGAGTTCGCTCTCGAAGTCCTCGAGAGCGTAGGCCGGCTCGGCGCCGCGGCGGTCGAGCGTCTCGTTGGCCAGCAGCCAGTAGACGACCGACAG
>CAZGAX010000190.1:0-5729 GCA_964523745.1 uncultured Halobacteriales archaeon
GGGCGAAGTCGATGAGCTGGCGGGCGTCGGCGACGTGGCCGGCGCTGGCGATGCCGATGTGGTCGTCGGCCTTGTGGATCTTTTCGACGCTGGATCGTTCCATCAGCGGCGACCGAATGCGCTTGTCGACGGCCAGCACGACGCCGTCGCTGGTCCGGACGCCGATGCTGGCGGTACCCCGCTTGACGGCTTCGCGGGCGTACTCGACCTGGTAGAGCCGTCCGTCCGGGGAGAAGATGGTGATCCCCCGGTCGTAGGCCTGCTGTTGATTTTGTCCCTGCATAGTTACTGGAGATCGAGGTCCGTCGCCCCCGCGAACGCCTCTTCGTCGCGGACGTCGACGCGGTCACCCCGCGTCACGGCGCGCCGCTCGGCGTTCTCGAACACGACGTGTCTCTGGTCGGGGTCTTCCGCTCCTCCGTTTAAATACTTTTCTTCACAGGCACGCACCGTCCCGCTGACACCACGGACTCGCAAACCGACCGGCGCGCCGTCCACCTCGTCGAGGCAGGCCAGCACCGCTCGGGTCTCGTCGACGGCATCACGGCGCGTTCGAACGACGGCCGTCCCGGCACCCTCCGTGAACCGGAAGTCGAGCACCTTGAGGTCGACTCTGGCGCTCCCAACGTCACCTATCAGGTTCTGGGCGGCGAACCAGAGCGACCGCTGGAAGGTGCTGCGGTCGATTTCTGCGTCCGGCCATGCTTCCAGTTCGACGGCTACGTACCGCCAGCGCGGCCTGAGGTGCTTCGGGAGGTGTTTCACGGTCTTATCTACCGGTCGGTGGCCAGCGTCTTCACCGCTTCGGGACGCTCGGCCACGAGGACGCCCACCTGGTCGTGGATCCGCTCGACGGCGGTGACGGCGTAGCCCTCGTCGGTGAAGGCGTCGACGAGGTCCCCCACGGTCGCCGGGTCGTCGACGTCGGGGGAGTAGAACGGCTCTGACGGGTCCGGCTCCCCGAACAGCATCACGTCCCCCAGGACGATCCGGCGCGGTTCGAGGCTGGCAATCGTCGCGACGGCGTCGCGCTTTTCATCGTCGGCGAGGTGGTGCATCGCGAAGTTCGACGTGACGACGTCGGCACGCTCGGCGTTCGGTTCCCGAAAGCGCCCGTGGCCGAAGTCCACGTTGTCGATGCCCCGGTCGGCCGCCTTCTCGATGGCCTGTTCGAGCATGCCGTTGCTGATATCTCGGCCAAGCACCTCGCCGGCGTCCTCGGCCAGTGCCAGGGCGATGGCGCCCGTACCGGTGCCCAGGTCCAGCACGACGTCGTCGGGATCGGGCCGGGCGTGGTCGACGACGAGCGAGACGGCCGCCTCGTACTCAGGCCCATGGTCGCCGTCGTAGTCGGGGGCGATGTCGTCGAACCGACTGGCGTGTTCCTGGAGTGACCTGTCCATGGTCACGCCACGGCACGAGGGCGGTAAAATGACACGGAGCGCGGTCGTGGCGGGCCTAGATTGAAGGGTTGGCTTTGCGAGGGGTACGGTAGATGGAGCACCGACACCTCGCCGGTGGCAGCCTCGGCCTCACGGGGATGGTCTTGCTGGGCGTCCAGGTCAGCCACGGGCTGGCACAGACCGACGCCTCCCTTGACCTCGCGTTCGAGGCCGGGCCCTTCGTCCTCCTCGCCGGGGTGCTCGTTTACGCCGGGCTGTGGCTGCTCCGGACCGAGTGGGTCGAACACGACGTGACCCACGTCGTCGGGTGGACGGCCGGCGGTGGCCTCCTCTTTCTCTCCGTCGCAGCCCTCGTCCGCTACAGCCGGCGATTGAGTCGCGGCTCCACGGCGTTCGACGCCTACCTGGCCATCGACCTCCTGACGCTCGGTTTCGTCGCGGGGCTCCTCGTCGGCCTGTACGACGCCCGGAGTCGCCAGCGCAGGAGAGAAATCGCCGACCAGCGCGACCGGATCCGGTCGTTCGCCAACACCGCCGCCGACGTGAACAACTACGGCCGGGCGCTCCACCAGTGCTCGACCCTCGAAGAGGTCAGTGCGCTCTGCATCGAGGGTATCCAGGCGCTGCTGGGACTGGACGAAGCGGCCGTCCTCCGCGAGCAGTCCGGGGAGTTCGCCGTCGTCCAGTCGACGGTGGCGGCCGACCAGGCCGCACTCGGTCGCCTGGCCGAGCAGTCTCTGGGCGGCGACCGCGCATCCGTCGAGACGTACGAGGACCTCCCGGCGCCTCTCGCCGCTCGGGGTGAGTCCGTCGTGACTCTCGTCGTCACGGAGATGCACGACGAGTCGGTCGTGCTCGTCGCACTGGCCGACTCGACCGAGTTCGACGACGAACAGGTCCAACTGCTGGAACTGCTCGTGGCCCACGCCGGGACGGCGCTCGACCGGATCGCAGCCGAGAGTCGTCCCGTCGAGTCCGAGTGAGAAGACACCCTGGCGGGTGCTGGCGATTCAGAACTCGCTACTGACGTGTGACTCGGTTGCGTCGACCGTACACGAGGTCGGCTCCATCGTGTAGGCGTCGTACGCCGACCGGTCGTTTCCGCCGCAGGTCGGCCCGGTTTCGGGTTTGGTCGTGATCATCGGCGTCTTGTACCGGGTGTCGTCCCAGTAGTAGCCGGAACGTACGATGCCGCCGTCCTCGTGGGCGGCGTCGAGGGTGTGAGCAACCTCGTGGATGGCTGCGTTCTGGAACACGTCCCGGTCGCCGTGGGCGTCGACCATCGCCATCCCGGGACTGCTCGCGGTGGCGCTGCCGACCCAGGCGTAGCCGGCGCCACAGCTATCGGTGATCAGCAGGTAGGAGTGGCCGTCGGACGTGTCGACGTTGTTCTCGAAGCTACTGACGGAACAGGAGAAGTCGCCGTCGTCGAAGACGCCCTCGTCCTGGGGGTCTACCTCGAAGTCGACGTAGAAGCCGAACGTGTTGATCGCCTCGACGGCGTCGGACGCGTAACTGTCGTCCACGCTCGGACGACGGTAGACGTGGACCGGGATCGTCGTCGCGGCGACGGCTGTCCCACTGGCGCCGATGACTCCCGCAGCACCTGCGGCAGCGCCGAACGATTTGAGCACGCTTCGCCTCGACAGGTCGTGGTTGTCGGTAGCATCTGACATGCCAGCGGGGGCTGCGTCCGGAGCTTACAAATAATTTTTCGATCTGTAGTTAATATATTGGGCGATAGTTTCGGTTTTGACTGGCGGGGAGTAGAACCAACTGCGACACCGTCGAGTCGAACGGCGACTGCGGGAAGTATCGGCCGATGGCAGGGAGCACGACGAACGGAGGATCGGGAGAGTCGGAGAAAGCGAGGAAAAGACACCGGAGCGTCCAGCCGGTCAGACTACGGCGCGGTCCTATCGGTCTTCGTCGTCCGTGGTTTCGGGTGCTTTCGTCACGCCGGGTTCCACGAAGGCGTCGGACTGGCGGTGGCGGTTGCGCTCGGCCAGTCGTCCCCACTCTGCCAGTCCGTCGCGAACGTCGTCGGGGTCGAACCCGAGTACGTCGCCCAGGGCCGCGAGTTCTCTCGGAGCCCGCAGTTCCAGGTGGCTCGTCGGGTCTGCGCTGACGACGTACGGCGTATCGTAGGCGTCGATCAGCTCTCGAAGCTTTCGCAGGTCGCGGATGGCCTGGACGCGCTGGCCGCCGTCCTGGCGGAGCACCGGCCCCAGCGCCACTTCCAGGCGGACGCCGTTCGAGGCTGCTTCCTTCGCGAGGACGTGGTTCACGTCGCCGTCGCCGGCCATCGGATGGGCGAGCACGTCGACGGCCGGCTGTTCCACCGCGAACCGATTGATAGCGGGGTCGCCGCCGTGGACGCAGACGACGGTGTTCTCTGTCCGATGATTTCCGACGAAGCCGCTTGCTCTGGAGGGGTCCTCGGCCCGGACCTCGACGCCCGTGACGACGTCAACATCGTACTTCGCTCCGATAGCCTCGGGGTCGTAGCTGGCTGGCTGGTCGCCGTGGTTGCGGACGACGATGCCGTCGAAGCCGAACTCGCTGGCCCGGCTGGCCAGTCTCGCGACCGTGCTGGCCCCGTCCGGTCTGGCGTGGACGGCCTCGTACATCAGAGACCAGCGAGGACCTCGCGAGCGTTTTCGATGGCCGCCTCGCGCTTGGCGGGGTAGGCCTCGACCTTGGCCCGGACGGTGATGCCGTCACCGAGGGCGACCTCGCCGTCGTAGGCGGCCTGCTTGTCGAACGTGGCGTAGAAGCTCGTGTTGTCGTCGACGCGGTCGTCAAGTTCGTCGGCCAGGCGCTCGAGGTCGGCGTCGGGCAGTTTCCCGACCTGGTCCAGGACGTGCCGGATTCGGTCGGCCCGCTCGACGCGAGCCGAGAAGATCGTGATGGGGTCGCCGTAGTGGCCCTCTGTCGGGGCGGCCTCTATCTCGAAGTCCTCGGGAAGAAAGGTTCGCAGTGCGGTTTCGACGCGGTCTGCGTCCTCGGTCGCGTAGGCAAAGGCCCGCAGGTCGACGTAGTGGAGCGGGACCGAGGACATCGGCAGTTACTCGGCGGCCTCGAGGGAGTCCTCGGGGACGCCCTGTTCTTTGCCGTCTTCGAAGCTGACGGTGTACGTGGCGTCCCCGAACATGTTCTCCATCACCTGGTCGACGGTGCCCTCCTCCCCGTCGAATTCGCTGTGCTCGTCGTGCAGTACGACGCGGTCCTCTTCTTCGAAGCCCATACCCCGGCGTACTGCACCTCCGGACAAAAAGGGACTGATTCGCCCCCACTATAATTCGTTCCGTACGATGACTTCAGACAGGCACATCTCGGACAGCCAGAAAGCCAACACGAGTCGCCAACCCGACGAAACACCTCCTCGCAGGTCGAACACTTATGGCACGACCGGTTCAACGCGGCTGTATGACTCCGTCTCCGCGACCGCCGCGCCTGCACTACCCTCCACGCTCGATCCAGCGATGACGACCGTCGACGACCTGTGGTACCTCGCCGACGAAGCCGCCCAGCAGGCCGAGCAGACGTATCACCGCCTCTCGGAAGCCCATTCGGGAATTACGGAGTTCGAGACGACCAAGCGCGTCTCCCGCCGGCGGTTCCGTACGGTGGCCGAACGCATCCGCGACAACGGCGCCCCGTACGGCGCCCACACCCTCGCCTACCGGCCCTCTGGCGAGATCGTCCTCGTTCGCCACGAGGGCGTCGACCTCTGGGTGCTTCCGGGCGGCGAGGCACACGACGACGAGTCCTTTCGGACGGCCGCTGAGCGGGAACTGGCCGAGGAAGCCGGCCTGTCGGCCGACTACGACGGCCTGGCCATCCTCGGTCGCGTCACGTTCCAGGCCGACGACCACACGACCTGGGGCGTCCTCCCGGTGTTCGCCGCCGAGGCCGAACCGGTCGAACCCACTGTCGAAGACCCGGACGACGAGATATCGGCTGCCGAGTGGTTCGAGGAACTGCCGCCGGACACCCGCGACAGGCACGTCATCGCGGACTGGCTGGCAGCGAACGTCGACACCGACTGATTACTCGTCGTCGGGACCGTGGGAGACGCCCTCCCGAGCGTCGGCCCGCATCCGCCGGAGGGCGGCCCGGGCGTTGCCGGCTTCGTAGCCGAAGAGCACCCGGTCCGCGTAGGTTTCAGCCACCTCGGCGGCGTGAATCAGGTTGTCCACGTCGACGTTGACGGCGTAGAGTTCGATAGCGAAGGGTGCGTCCAGCCGGTCCTGGAAGCCGCTGGCGATGGTCTCCAGCCAGTAGGTCGTCCCGTAGGCGGTGTGGTACAGCGGGACGACGAAC
>CAZGAX010000191.1:0-5680 GCA_964523745.1 uncultured Halobacteriales archaeon
CGAGGACGTCCAGCCCGAAGAGATCGTGATGCACCTGCCCGAACTGGCCGACGAGAAGGACGTGTCCTTCGTCTTCGTCGCCCAGCAGGACGACCTGGGTCACGCCGCCGGCCTCGAAGTCGGCAGCGCGGCCGCCGCCATCACGGACGCGGGCGACGCCTCGGAGGACGTCGAGGACATCGCCGACAAGGTCGAGGAACTCCGGTAATCCACCAATGTCAGCAGAGGAATCCGAAGACGGTGACGGCGGCTCGACTCCCGCGGAGGTCATCGAGCTGGTCGGCCGCACCGGCATGCACGGTGAGGCCATGCAGGTCAAGTGTCGCATCCGCGAGGGCTCGAACAAGGGCCGCATCATCACCAGAAACGTGCTCGGGCCGGTCCGGGAGGGAGACGTCCTCCAGCTCCGAGAGACAGCCCGCGAAGCCGACACGATCGGAGGTCAATAATGCCCCAGAACCGCGAGTGTGACTTCTGTGGCGACGACATCGAGCCCGGCACCGGGACGATGTTCGTCCGAACGAACGGCACGACCGTCCACTTCTGCTCGGCGAAGTGCGAGAAAAACGCCGACCTCGGCCGCGAGGCCCGCGACCTGGAGTGGACCGAGGAAGGCCAGGCCCAGGCCGGCGAAGAGGCCGAAGCCGAGGTCGAGCAAGCGGCCGAGACCGACGAGCCCGAGCCGGCCGAACCCGACGAGGCCGACGTCTCCGCCGACGCCGCCGAGTCGGCACAGCGCGACACCGACATCGAAGACCAGGGTCAGGAAGTCGAGGCCCCCGGCGAGGCCGACGAGGACCTCGAAGAAGTCGAAGTCGAGGACGAGGTCGGGCCCGAGGACGAGGGCGCCGAGGAAGCTACCGCCGAGGCAGACACGGAGTCCGCCGAGGCGGTGGACGAGGCCGACGAAGAATCCGAGGCCGACGACGGTAACGACGAGGAGACCGAGGACGAGCAGGAGGCCGAGGCATGACCGAGCAGACCTTCGTCATGGTCAAGCCCGACGGCGTCCAGCGCGGCCTGATCGGGGAGATCGTCTCCCGGTTCGAAGAGCGCGGCCTGAAGCTCGTCGCGGCGAAGTTCACGCGTCTCGAACGCAGCCTCGCCGAAGAGCACTACGGCGAGCACGAGGACAAGCCGTTTTTCGACGACCTCGTGAACTTCATCACGTCCGGGCCGGTGCTGGCGATGGTCTGGGAAGGTCAGGACGCCGTCCAGCAGGTCCGGAACATGATGGGCGAGACCGACCCCGCCGAGTCCGCGCCGGGCACCATCCGCGGTGACCTCGGACTCGACCTGGGTCGCAACGTCATCCACGGCTCGGACACCGAGCCCGGCTCGGCGGAGCGCGAGATCGACCTGTTCTTCGACGACGAGGAACTGGTCGAGTACGAGCGCATCGACGAGACCTGGCTGTACGAATAGCGACTCGGCTTCTTTCGCCGCTCGTCCGTCACCAGCGGCGCACCCGATCCCGTCGACGCCGACACCGGGGGTCGGTTTTATGTCTGCGCCGCGATAACAGTTGACACATGCCGGGAATTACCTACGAGGACTTTCTGGACCTGGACTACGACCCCCGCGAGACCGAACTGGTCTGTGAGTTTTACGTCGAGCCCGCAAGTGAGATCTCCTGGGAGGCGGCAGCCAGCCGGGTCGCCTCCGAGAGTTCCAACGGCACCTGGGCGGCACTGGACGTCGAGGGTTCGGTCACCGACCTCTCGGCGACGGCCTGTGGCATCGACGAGGAGGCGGGCGTCGTCACCGTGGCCTATCCCGACGCGCTGTTCGAGCCGGGCAGCATGCCGCAGGTGCTCTCGTGTATTGCCGGGAACATTCTCGGTATGAAGGCCGTCGACCGCATCCGCCTGCAGAACTGTGACTGGCCCGAGAAGCTGTCGACCAGCTTTCCCGGACCCCAGTTCGGGTCGACTGTCCGCACCGAGATTTTCGACGCCGGCGACCGTCCACTGACCGCGACTGTGCCCAAGCCCAAAGTCGGCCTGTCGACCGACCAGCACGCCCAGGTCGGCTACGATGCCTGGACGGGCGGGCTGGACCTCTTGAAGGACGACGAGAACCTCACCGACCAGGCCTTCAACCCCTTCGAGGACCGCCTGACCGAGAGCCTGGCACAGCGCGACCGGGCCGAAGACGAGACGGGCGAGACGAAGAGTTACCTGCTGAACGTCACCGCGCCGGGCGGCGAGATGCTGGAGCGGGTCGACCTGGCCGCCGAGCACGGCTGCGAGTACGTCATGGTCGACGTCGTGACCTGCGGCTGGGCGGCCGTCCAGCAGGTAAGGGAGCGCTGCGAGCGTCACGGCCTCGCCATTCACGCCCACCGGGCCATGCACGCGGCGTTCGACCGGATTCCGACCCACGGCGTCTCGATGCGGGTCATCGCGCAGATCGCCCGGCTGTGTGGCGTCGACCAGATCCACACCGGGACGGCCGGCCTGGGGAAACTGGCCAACGAGGACACCGTGGGCATCAACGAGTGGCTGGGCAGCGATCTGTACGGGCTGGCCGACGTCCTTCCGACGGCCTCCGGCGGGCTGCATCCCGGCCTGATTCCCGACCTCGTCGAAGCCACCGGCACCAGGCTCTGCATCCAGGCCGGCGGCGGGGTTCACGGACATCCCGACGGAACCCACGAAGGGGCCAAAGCCCTGCGGCGGGCGGTCGAGGCGGCGACGGCCGGTGAATCACTGGAGTCGGCTGCCGAGGACGAACCCGCGCTGGCGACGGCGTTGAACAAGTGGGGCACCGAGACGCCGCGATAATGAGGGTCTGAGACGGCGCGGGAACGCGGCCGAGACGCCACGATAACGACCCGATCGGATACACTTTTCCCCCGGGTAGTCATAGCCTCGTGCGTGTCGACTCCAGCGCGTGACATCGAGGCCGTCCTCGCCGAGTCCGGTCCGGAATACGAGGACTTCTCGTTCGAACGGCCCACGGCCGGTCACCAGGGCGAAGTGTTCCTGGTGACCCTCGTCCACGCTGGAGAGGAGTACGAAGTCGTCGTCAAGTTCCAGCCCAACGGCGACGACGGCTTCGCCATCGAACCGTTTCTCCACGAGTACGTCGCAGACCGGACCGACGTGCCCGTCCCCCGGATCCTGGTGTTCAAGGACGACCCCGACCTCGACGTCCCGCCGTACTTCGTCACCGAGCGCGTCGAAGGCCGGAACCTCGCGGAATCGCTCGGCGAACTGGACGACGAGGTCCGCGCCCGTGTCGTCGAGCAGGCCGGTCGCATCCTCGGTGACATGCACGCCGAAATTGCCTTCGAAGGCTTCGGACGACTCGCGCTCGAAACCGACGACCGGCTCGTCGTCCGTGACCTCTCCTGGAACTGGCGCGAGACGTTCGCGGACATCGCGACGGGCTACGTGGACAACTTGAGCGGGTCGCCGTTCGAGGACTTGCAGGACCGGGCTAGCGACCACCTGGAAGACGCTCTCCCGGTCGTTCCCAGCCAGGGCGTTCCCCGACTGGTCCACGACGACTTTCGGCCGGCGAACATGCTGTACGACCGGAGCGCCCCGGAGCCGATCACCGCCGTGCTCGACTGGCAGTTCGCCCTCGCCGGCGACCCCGAGTACCACCTCGCCCGGACGGACTTCCTGTTCATCGACCCGGCGTTTCAGGACGCCGAAACCCGCGAACGGCTCCGGGACCGCCTCTACAGCGGCTACCGGGAGTACCGCGAGTTCGACCCCGACGAGGACTACGAGCGCCGGCGTGCCGTCTACCACTTCTCGACGCTGATCTGGCGGATGTCCGGCTTCGAAGCGGCGTTTGCCGAATCGTCGGGCCTCGCCCAGGCCAGGGCAGAAGCGCGGTTCCGCCAGCAGTTCGACGCGCTGGCCGACGCGCTGCCCGAGCCCTAGTCGGGACCGACGTCAAGGAGCGCGTTCACGTCCGACCAGGAGAGGTACGTCCGGGCACCCGTCGTCCGGGAGGCGAGTGCGCCACAGGTGTTGCCGACAGCCAGGGCGTGTTCGTCGTCGGCGCCGTCGAGGCGGGCAGCCAGGAATCCGGCAGCGAAGGCATCACCGGCGCCCGCCGTGTCGACGGGGTCCACGTCGAAGCCGGGATGGGACACGTTCCGGCGTTCGCTCCGGAGCTGTGCGCCGTCCGGGCCGCAAGTGACGACCACGGTGAGGCCGTCCGTCGGCGGCAGGAGCCCCATCTCGCGGGCCGTCGCCTCCTCGCGTTCGTTCAAAAAGAGCAGGTCGGCGGCGTCGACGACCGCCCGAAAGTCCCGGTCGCCCAGCCGCCTCCCGGGGTCGAAGCTCACCGGGACGTTCGCTCTACCTGCGGCGTCGGCCAGCCCGATGGCCGTCGCGGGGCGCTGGCTCGTCAGGTGGAGGTGGTCGGCGTCCCGAATGGCCGCCTCGGGGACGTCGTCCGCGGTGAAGGCCTCGTTGACGCCGTCGTTGGCCAGGACGGAGACGTCTCCCGCGTCGTCGACGAGGAGGTACTTGACCGTGGTCGCGCCGGCCACCTCCCGGAGGTAGTCACAGTCCACGCCGGCGTCGGCAAGTTCCCGCCTGGCGAGGACGCCGTGTTCGTCGGTCCCGACGCTACCCAGGAGCGACACCTCACAGTCGAGACCGGCCAGCACCGCCGCGACGTTCGAGGCGCTGCCGCCGCCGGCCTGGGACTGCTCCGCGATGACTGCCTCGTCGTCCGGCCCGGGCAGGCGGTCGACGAACAGCGTCACGTCCCAGTTGACGTGGCCGGCGCAGATGAGTTGCGACACGTACTCAGAAACGGCGGGCTCCACCAAAAAGCTCCGCCGGGCCGGTCAGGACCGCACGGCGTCCCAGAGCGCCGTCACGACGGCGTAGGCTATCATCACGACGCCGATACCGAAGACGAGCGGATTGTACTCCGGCGTTACCTTCGAAGGTATCGACTCGCCGACGATCACCAGTACGGCGCCGATGGCACCGATGAGGAGGAGTTGCTGCCCTCGAGTCAGTCCGAGCGTGGTGTTCTCGTCGCTCATGGCGACTCGGTGGCGTCGTCTGCCACGTCACTCGCGTCGGTGACACTGGTCGTCGGCGCCTCCCAGGGTCGCATTGGGACGCCGTCGTACAGTTCACAGATCAGTGCTTCGACCTCTCCGGGAGTGATCTGGCCGCGCTCGGTGACGATGACGTCGACGTACTCCGGCGGCGTCACGTCGAACGCGGGATTGCCGACGTCGACGTCCTCGAGGTCGGCGCGTGCAGCCTCGTCGACGACTTCGGACGCGCCACGGTGTTCGATCTCGACCGCCGTCCCGTCAGACGTCTCGGGGTGGAACTTGATGGTCTGTGCGGCGACCGTGACGGGAACGTCCTGTTCGTCCGCGAGCACCGCCAGGCCGCTCGTTCCGATCTTGTTGACGACTGACCCGTCGGCGGTGACGCTGTCCGCGCCGACGAAGACGTGGTCGGCGTCGGCCAGGTACCGGCGGGCCGCCCCGTCCACGATCAACGTCGCGGAGACGCCCAGGTTCTGGAGCGCCTGGGCCGTAATGTGGCCCTGCTGGCGAGGCCGGGTTTCCTTGACGTAGGCCTCGATCTGCTTGCCCTGGTCCCTCGCAGCCTCGACGCAGGCGAGGACGTCCGTCGAGTGGCAGTGGGTCACGATCGTGTCGCCGTCCGCGAGCCGTTCGGAC
>CAZGAX010000192.1:0-5545 GCA_964523745.1 uncultured Halobacteriales archaeon
TTGTCCTCGTACTCCAGCAGGTCGACGAAGACGCCGAAGTCCTCGATTTCGTCGACCCGACCGACGACGAGTTCGCCCGGCTCGGGCCAGCCACTGAATTTCATAGACAGTCGTTCGACGCCCGGCCGCTAAAACCTCATTGTTTCGGCCGTCGACGAGCCACAGACGATTCGCGCCGCTGGTGCGGGGAGGAAACGGAGAATCGAACCGCGTCGCAGAGGTGCCAGTCCGCCGATTACCGGGCTTCGACGGTCTCGGTGACCTCGCCCTCGATGGCGGCCTTGCCGCCGGTGGGGCGAACGAGCGTGTGGCCACAGACCGCACAGGCCACCTCGGAGGCGGCCTTCTCGAAGACGACCTGTTGGTTCTCGCAGTCCGGGCAGACGACCTGGTAGAAGTTCCCTGCCATCGTTACTCCTGGAACTCGATCCGGCCGGCACGCCATCCCTCGCGGAGGTGGGCCGTGCCGCACTCGGTGCAGCGGTACTTCAGGTTCGCCTTCTTCGTGGGCTTGTCCCCGCCGGGGACCTTCGAGAACTTGCCGTCGTTCCCGATGCCGGAGTTGCGGTCCTCCTGGCGGTCGATCCACTTCATCCCGGTTTCGCGGCCGCTACGGACCTTCTCGACTTCGATCTCCTGATGTTCTTCGCAGTGTGGGCAGTACGTGTTAAATCGGCGTGGCATCTCCATAGATATCGACCTTGGCCGTCGTTGGACACCATCGCTTAAAACCCGTTTGGTTCTCTCCCGCCGCTGTGTGGGGTATTCCCGTGCTCTGGTGGTTCTACGTCGCGGTCGAGTGTGTCGGTACCGCTACCACAACAACGAAGAAAGCCCTCACCTCGCTGGCTATGTGATTTGGATTTCGTCTTCGACAGCACCGCAACCGTCGCAACGGTGACGAAAGCCCTCACCTCGCTCGCGGTCGGAGAGCAGGATATCTTCGCTCCCTTCGGTCGCTCAGATAGGGCCTGCTCTCCGACTAAACTTTACGCGACCGAGGTTCGCCCTTTCAGTCCGCCAGGGGTCGGTTGATCCACGGGCTGTGGCACGCTAAGTCGACCCCCGAACGCCAGTGAGGGGTGTCGACTCTCTATGCGCAAGGGATGACCGAGGGAGCGCCAGCGACCGAGGGAGTCGGCTGGGGAGGGTGCGTGACGGCTTCGCCGTCACGTTTTAGGCGGTCGGCGTACGCCGACCGCCCCCGTAGCGCGGTTGCGGTGCGGGCCTGGCGGAACGAAAGGGCGAGGTTCGGCCGCGGTTTCTGAGCGGGCAAGTATCCGAGCAAAGCGAGGATATCCCGCTCAGAAGCCGCCAGCGGGCCGAGGGCTTTCCCTGCTGTGCGGTTGCGGCAGTCACAGAAGCACCTGAACTCCATAGCCAAAGGGCCGAGAGCTTTCAATCCGTAGCGGGATGGCAAGTCACAGAGAAATATCCCTCGCGTACCTTCGAAGTCACTAAGTGTGCCTCATACCAACCAGCGACCATGCAGAAGCTCATCATCCACGGGGACCCCGGCATCCGGAAGGGTGCAGTCATCGAGTACGACGGGGAGGAGTACGTCTGTTTCTCCATCCACCGCCAGGGCGACTGGCACGGCCCCGACCGGCCGCAGCTCTGGTGTACCATCGGGGCCGAAGACGAACAGGAGGCCTTCGAACGTCGCGAGTACATCCCGATGCACCTCGACACCGAGGCCGTCGACGCCGACGCCATCGACGTCGTCAAGGCCCGAGCCTAGTCGAGCGCGCTCTGGTCCACGGCGTATATCGTCACGACGTCCCACTGCTTCGCGACTGAAACGCCATCCACCTGTTCTATCGTGATCTCGCCGTACGTTGCCCGCTCTGCCGGGCCGACGTAGACGTACTCGACGTCGTACTCCCTGAGGAGCGCTGCCTGGGCGGCGGGACCGCCTGCACCCTCGACCGCCCCGCCGCCACGACGTACCTGGCCGGTGTAAATGGTCCGCACGTCAGAAAGTCGCTGCTCGTAGGCTTCGGCGCCGCGATACTGCTTCTCGTGGAACCAGCCCAGTACCGTCGGAAGGCCCGTCAGGCTGGCTGGAGCACTCGCTCCTTTTCCTTCCTCCGGTACCCACCAGTACCCACCCGGCGCGGCGGTCACGATGTGGGGTTGGCCCTGGCGAGCGTCGAGCCAGCGGATCGCCGGCGCCTCTCCCGGGAACGCGTGCTCCACGTAGGCCGTCGCGTCGAGCGTCGGGCCTTCGGCCTCGACGGCGGGCGTCCCCCGTTCGAAGTGCGAGGGAACCAGGAGGAAGGCGTAGGTACCGGTCGAGACGACCAGCAGAATAGCCAGCAGGGCACCGGTCTGGTGCCACCGGGGTCGGTCACGCTCGAGCAGGTCGGCCGGCCAGCCCGCGACCAGTCGAGCGAGGATCACGCCCGTGGCGACGCCCCAGAACAGCCAGGCGTCGGCGTAGGGTTTGAAGATGACGTTGAACCGCTCGCCGGGAATCGTCACGAGTTCGACCATGAGCACCAGGCCCGCTCCGGCCAGCACCAGCAGGAGTTCGAAGCCCACGTCGTCGCGGGCCCGGAGGAGCCACCAGGCTGCCAGGCCGATGGTACCCATCAGACCCAGCGCCGGGAAGCCGACGAGGAGGCCGGCGACGGCAAGTGCCAGGCCGGCCCCCCAGACCAGTGCAGGATTGTCAGTCACCACACCGAGGCGCCGACCGAGATAAGGGACGAACGCCGCGAGAAAGGCACCGTGGACGACGAGCAGCGGACCCAGCGGCGACCACTGGGACCAGAGTTCCAGCGAACGGGCTGGGCCGTTTGCCACCGGGCCGAGCCAGAACGGCAGGACCCAGACGATAGCCAGCGCGAGGACTATCGGCGCGGCGACGACGGCAAACCCCAGCCGGCGCACCTCTTCGACGGCGGGACTCCCACGTGGGGCCAGCCAATCGACTGCGCGAAGCCGGTCAGGTAACAGAGAGGCAGGATTCCCGGGCGCGAACAGGACCGTCAGGAAGACGAGCCCGCCCATCGTCGGGAACGACCAGATGTTCGTCACGCTGACGAAGCCGGCCACGGGGGGAACCACACCCAGGAGCAGGAGCCAGCGACGCCTGCGATTCGACGGCGGAGTTCGCCAGTAGGCCAGCAGAATCGCCGCGACGAGCAGGACGAACACCTGGACTAACATGTGAGCGTGGAGGTCACCGTTGACCCAGGCGAAGAGCGGAAACTCCGTCGCGGCGAGGTAGGAGTCCGGGTCGTTCGGAAAGACCGGGAGGACTCGGCTCGCGTCGAAGTAGTGGAACTGGCGGGGTGCCCACTCCGTGACGCCGGAGTCGAAGCCGAGCGTCTCCGCGAGGGGCCTGACGAAACCGTCTGGGAGCAGCCAGGTCACCAGCCGGACCGTCGTCGAGAGGTTCCCGGCGATGCCCACGAAAAACGCCGCGAGACCCGCTGCCAGTCGACGCGAGACGGCACATGGACTGGCAATAGAACTCGCGAGGCCCCAGGCCGCAGTGACGAGCGCACCGTAGAAGCCGGCCAGTCCGAGGTTGTAAGCGAACCGTGGTTCGGTCCCGGTCAGCGTCGAGAGCAACGAGGTCAGGACGTGCCCGCCGTAGTGGTACTGGACCGGCTTGCCGGCGTACCACATGTCCTCCGGCGGGAGCGTCGACGAACGCTCCAGGGTCTTCAGCAGGCCGAAGTCGAGGAACTTCTCGCCCGTAGCGATCGGCAGGGGAGCGGCGACGGGGTCGACCGCCCGGAGCGCGACGACGACGAGAAACCCAATTACGAAGACGACAGCGGGCTCCCAAAACCCGTCCCAGTCGGGGTCGACCCGAGAGACTGCGAGGCCTGAAACGCCGACGAGTGTCAGTAGACCGGCCAGCGCTGCCGGCCAGCCGAACGCGACGTGGCCGACGAGGAAGCCGACGACGCCCAGGACGGCGAGGGCGAGCGGGATGGCCAGCGCCGGCGCGTCAAGGTCGCGGAAGAGCCAGGTCGAAACCGGCAGCGCGACCAGACCGAGGAGGAGAAAGACCGCGAGCCAGAGGGCGACCAGGCCGAATTGCATCACCGACACCGCCGTCGCGGCGGGATAAACCTCTTGTGAACGACTTCGCTCCATTCCCGGATATGGGTCTTGTGGTGCGGACGTGCGTCTGAGTCGAACGGTTTTTACTCGCCGCCCCGGTGGGTTCGTGCAATGACTGCCGCCGTCGGTGTGGTCGTCCCGGCCTACCGGCCGGACGTCGACCGGCTGGCCGAGTACGTCGACGCCCTCCACGAGTCCCTCGACGCCGCCACCATCCGCGTCGAGGTCGATGCGCCCGAAAACGACGTGACGGCCGCCCTCGCAGACCTCCCCGTGGAAGTGAACGCCGTCCCGAAGCGTCGCGGCAAGGGTGCCGCGATCACCGCCGGGTTCGAAGCGCTCGATACGGACGTCCTCGCCTTCACGGACGCCGACGGGTCGACCCCGGCCGACGACTTCGCGGACGTCGTCGCTCCCGTCTGGGACGGCGACGCGGACCTCTCGGTAGGCTCCCGTCGCCACCCCGAGGCGACCGTCGCGAGCCACCAGACGCTCGCCCGACGGTACATGGGCGACGGCTTCGCCTGGCTCGCCCGGCGTCTGCTGGACGTTCCCCTCTACGACTACCAGTGTGGCGCCAAGGCCATTACCCAGGAAGGGTGGGGCCGCGCCAGAGAACACCTCTACGAGCCCGGCTTCGCCTGGGACGTGGAACTCCTGGCTATCGCGGGAGCCCTCGACCTGAACGTGACGGAGGTGCCCATCGAGTGGCACGACAGGCCTGGTTCGACCGTCTCGCCCGTTCGGGACTCGCTCCGGCTGGGCCAGGCACTGCTCCGGGCCCGCCATCGGGCGAAACAGCTCGACGACGACCCGATACACGGTGCAGTAGCTGCGAATAGAACTGAGCCGACGGCACTCATCGACAAAGATGACTGACGGCACGCGTCGATTCGACCGGACCTGGGTAAACGCACTGTTGTCGCCAAAACGACTCGGCCAGTTCATCTCCGTCGGTGCCGCAGGCGTGGTCGTCGACCTGGCGACGCTGCTCGTACTGACGGAAGGGTTCGACGTCTCCCCCTACATCGCTGGCCTCGTTAGCATCGAAGCAGCCATCCTCGTAATGTTCCTCATCAACGAACACTGGACGTTCGCGGAGGTGGGGGCCGACGGCCGGCGGTCGCTTCTCTGGCGGGCCGTCCGGTCCCACGCCGTCAGGGCCGCCGGCAGCACGACCCAGTACCTCATCTACGTCGCCATCCTGAGCCAGGCCGGTGGTCCGGTGGCGTTTCTGACCATCAACGTCCTGCCCGTCATCGCCAAGGTGGTCGGCATCAGCGTCGGGATGGTCGTCAACTACACGTTCGAGAGCCTGTTCACCTGGCGCGTCCACGTTGACGAGAATTGATAGGAGTTCACAGACGGCGACACAATCACAATCCTTAAACGGAAGTCGTAGTTACGAACGGGTAGCGGGATGGGATAGCCAGGAGATTCCGGCGGGCTCATAACCCGCAGA
>CAZGAX010000193.1:0-5476 GCA_964523745.1 uncultured Halobacteriales archaeon
GGTGCCGACGGCGAGCCGGTCTTCGACGATGAGGTCCAGCTCGGCCGGGGGCCCCAGACGGCCGTCGCTCTCGGCGAACTCCCGATGGACGGGACGGCCGGCAATGCGACCGGCAACGCGACGAACGCGACCGGGAACGCCACGAATGCGACCGGCGCCGGCGAGGCCGGGATGGGCACCGGGTTCACGGTCACGGTGTTCGAAGACGACCTCGAACTCCCCGGCCCGGACACCGCGAAGATCCGGCTCGTCCACGCGGCACCCGACGCGCCGCCGGTTTCGGTAAGCTCCGGCGGGGCGGCGACGCCAGGCGGCGTGGGGAACGCGACGAACGCAACGGGGGACGCGACGAATGCCACCGGAAACGCGACGAATGCCACCGGTGGCGGGACCGCCAGCGAGATGGGCGGAACGGTGTTCGAGAACGTCGGATTCGGCGAGGCAAGCCAGTACGCCGAAGTCCCCGCAGGGACGGTTACGCTGAACATCATGGCCGCCGGCGGTGGTACCGCAGGCGGTAATGCGACGAACGCGACGAACGCGACCGGTGGTGGAATGGCCGGTGGCGGTGCGTCCATCGGGACGACCGATCTGGAACTCGAAGGAGAGACGGTCTACACCCTGTTCGCGACGGGCTACCTGATGCCCGAGGACGCCCCCGTCAACGAGGACTTCCAGTTGGTGCTCGCAATCGACGCTAGCCCGGAGATGGGTGGTGCTGCAGCCGGCAACGAAACCGGCGACAATGCGACCGGGAACGCCACGGCGAACGAAACCGGATGAAACGAAACCGGCGGAGCCGGTGCCTGACGCCGGGACACCGCCGACGCAGTCCGGTCTCGACCGCCGCGACGCCGCACCCTTTCGCCAGGCGAAGTGCCTAAGCCCGCGTCGGTCCAATCTCCGCCATCGATGACCGACGACGCCCTGGTCGTCGCCGCCCACGGCTCGCACAAGAACGCGGAGTCCGCCACGCCGGCCTACGACCACGCCGCCCGGATCCGGGAGACGGGCGCCTTCGACGACGTTCGCGAGGCGTTCTGGAAAGAGGAACCGGGCTTCCGGGACGTGCTGCGGACCGTGGCCGCCGACGAGGTGTACGTCGTTCCGCTGTTCGTCAGCGAGGGCTACTTCACCGAAGAGGTCCTGCCCCGGGAACTCCGCCTCGAAGGCTGGGACCCCGCCGCGTGGGCCTCTGACGGCGTCAGCGCCGGGCACGCCACTCTCACGGCGGCCGACACCGGCCAGACCGTCCACTACTGCGGACCGGTCGGCACCCACGACGCGATGACCGACGTGGTCGTCCGGCGGGCCGAAACCGTGACGGGAGACCCCAACGTGGGGCCCGATACCGGCCTCGCCGTCGTCGGCCACGGCACCGAACGCAACGCCCACTCTGCGAAGGCCATTCAGTACCACGCCGACCGGATAGAAGCCCTGGACCGCTTCGCCGAGGTCCGGGCGCTGTTCATGGACGAGGACCCGGAAGTAGACGACCTCACCGACTACTTCGAGACCGAGGACGTGGTGCTCGTCCCGCTGTTCGTCGCCGACGGCTACCACACCCAGGAAGACATTCCGGAGGACGTCGGCCTGGTCGCCGACGGAGTGGCCGAAGACTACGACGTCCCCGCCACGGTCGACGGTCACCGCGTCTGGTACGCCGGCGCCGTCGGGACCGAACCCCTCGTCGCCGCCGTCGTTCTCGAACGGGCGGCCGACGCCGGCGCCGGGGTCGAATCGGCCCTCGCCGACGTCCGTGAGTCGGCCGGTGTCGCTACTGTGCGGCCGACTCGCTGACCTCGACCGTCGGGACCAACACCAGCGCGGCACGCTCATCATTCCGGCGCGGGACGCTCGTCGTTCCGGCACGGGATACCACTTTACCCGGGGCGGCCGAACCGTCCACATGACCACGACAGCCGAACTGGCAGCCTTCGTCACCGGCGTCTCGTACGACGACCTCTCTGACGACGTCGTGGATACCGTCAAACAGCGCGTCCTCGACAGCGTCGGCATCGCCGCCGGTGCGATGGGCGAGGCGCCCGTCGACGCCGTCGGCCGGACGATCACGACCTACGACGGTGGGCCCTGCAGTTTGTGGGGCCGGGACCAGGTGGGCGATCCAGAGGGGGCAGCGATGTACAACACCGCCCTCACCCGGTATCTCGACTACATGGACTCGTTTCTCGCCCCCGGGGAGACGCCACACCCGAGTGACAACATCGGGAGCGTCGTCGCCTGCGGTGAACTTGTCGACGCGTCCGGCGAAGACCTGGTCCGTGCCATCGCCATCGCCTACGAGGTCCAGGGCGAACTGGCCTGGAACGCCCCCGTCAGAGACCGGGGCTGGGACCACGTGACCCACACCGTCATCTCGGCTACCTGTGGCGCCGGCGCCATCCTGGACCTCGACGAAGACGAACTCCGGAACGCCATCGGCATCGCCGGAACGGCCCACAACGCCCTCCGGGTGACCAGGACGGGCGGGATAACCGAGTGGAAGGGCATCGCCTCGGCCAACGCCGCGCGAAACGCCGTCTTTTCGGCGCTGCTCGCCAGAAACGGACTGCACGGTCCGACAGACCTGTTCGAGGGCCAGAAAGGCTGGAAACAGGTCGTCTCCGGCGAGTTCGAGGTGGACCTCGATCCGGGCTGTGAACGGGTGCTCGACACGATGACCAAGCGCTACGTCGCCGAGACCTACGCCCAGTCCGCCGTCGAAGGCATCATCGAACTCGCACAGGCCCAGGACCTGGACCCCGAAAACGTCGAGCGAATACACCTGGAAACGTTCCACGGGGCGAAGCTTATCATCGGCGGCGGCGAGGGGTCGCGATACGAGGTCGAGACCCGCGCCCAGGCCGACCACTCCCTGCCGTACATGCTGGCGGCGGCGCTGGCCGACAGGGAACTGACCGATACCCAGTACCAGCCCGAGCGCATCCAGCGCGACGACGTCCAGGAACTCCTGCGGACGGTCGAGGTGGCCGAGGACGACGACCTGACCGAGCGGTTCGAGGCCGGCGAGATGCCCGCTCACCTGACGGTGGAACTCGACAGCGGAACGGTGTTCGAAGTCGAGAAAGACGCCTTCCAGGGCCACCCCACCAAGCCCATCGACTGGGACGCTCTCCGGGGGAAAGTCGACCCGCTGCTCGCAGAGCGCTACGATAGTGACCGGCGCGAGGAAATCGTCGACTCGGTGCGGGACCTCGAAAATCTGAACGTACGCGACTTCGTCGACCTGCTAGGCTGACCCATCGCCCGGCGAAGGGACGCCTCCACCGATAAGGGTCTGTTAGCTAAGGGCCTTCGGACCGTAGGAAAAAGGATGCCAGATAGAGCGTTCGACTTCCTGCGACTGAACGACCGGCCAGATAAACCGCGCGACAGGGGAATCACCGAGATTCGCGGGCCGTACTACGACCCGATGGGGCCACGCGAACTCCGGGACATCCTCGAGACGATGGGACGGTGGGTGGACATCTACAAGTTTTCGGGCGGCTCGTTCGCCCTGATGCCGGAAGACGCCGTGACGGAACTCATCGAGGTGTGTCACGAGCACGACGTCGAAGTGTCGACGGGTGGCTTCGTCGAGCACGTCCTCGCCGCCGAGAACGAGAAGGTCGAGGACTACGTGGCCGGGGCGGCGGACCTCGGGTTCGACATCGTCGAGATTTCGAGTGGCTTCCTCGCCATCGACGTCGACGACCTCGTGGCCCTCACCGAACTGGTCCAGGACCACGGTCTGAAAGCAAAACCCGAGATAAACGTCCAGTTCGGTGCCGGTGGCGCCTCTGCCGTCGAGGAGTTGGAGCAAGAAGCCGCAATCGACCCCACCAGCGCCATCGAGGAGGCCCACCGCCACCTCGACGCCGGCGCCTACAAGATCATGGTCGAATCAGAGGGTATCACCGAGCGGGTGCGAGACTGGCGGACGGACGTCGCCTTCGAGATCGCCAACGAGGTCGGCATCGAGAACTGCGTCTTCGAGGCGGCCGACCCGCAGGTCTTCGAGTGGTACATCAAGAACTTCGGGCCGAACGTGAACCTCTTCATCGACAACTCGCAGATCGTCGAGTGCGAGTGCATCCGGTCGGGTCTCTGGGGCAAGGTGTCGACCTGGGGCAGGGTCACTTCCTACAGCGAGGACTGACAGGCCCCACGTCACTTGCGTCGGACGACATCGCTAAGGGGCCGACGTGCAAACCGTCAGGGCATCGATGGCCACCACACCGGGGCGCCGTACTGCGACTGCCGGCGGGACACCCCGCCACCCGACGGCACGGGGAGGGCAGCGGCGATGAACGGCACCCAGGTCGACGCCCTGGTGGACGCCGCTCGCGACGGCGTCGAGTCCGACGGCCTCCGCGTCGAGCAGACCGACGACGCGTACTCCTTTGCCGTCCCGGACCGCTCCTACGACGGCATCAGCGAAGCGGAACTCCGCGACGCCGCCAGACGTCACAGCGACTACGTCACAGAGTGGTACTTCTGGCAGGTCGAGGTTCCACAGGTCGACCAGCGTCGGGCGTTTCTGCGCTGGGTAGAGGATGCCGACGGCCGGTCCGTGCCGGAGCGCCGCGACGCGCTGCGGGACGGCGTCACCCGGACCTGGGGCCAGCTTTCGATTACCGCCCAGTCCGTCGAGGCCGGTCGGCGCGCCTACCAGATTCGTCACGTGGACGACGGGGACGGACGCGTCAGCGACCTCGACGTGCACACCGACCCCGTAGACGTCAGAGACGTCGCCCGGCACGACGACCGAGGTCGCTACCGGCCGCTCGCGACGGCGCCGACGCTTCCCACCGGCTGGGTGTTCGTGGACCTCGACCCCGAGGACCTGGTCGCCGCCGTCGAGTCGTTCTACCCAGCAACCATCGCCAACTGGCACCGCGAACGGGAGGGCGACCTGGACGTCACCCACTGGCGGGATACCGCCGAACGACAGACCGGAATGTTCGCCCTCGTCGACGAACTCTCCGGCGAGCAAGTGGACTGGCTGGCCGAGGCTTGCTGCGTGGACTCCCAGTGCCTGAAGCGACGCGAGTGGGACGAAACCGAGGACCGGGAACTGGACGTACCACGGGGTGATGGAGAGTTCCCCTGTCGAGAGCCCTGCTCGCTGGTCATTGCTGCGGCCCGGGAGTTCGCCCTCGGAGAACGCGAGGAGTCCGAGACTTACGAACTGGAACTGACGCCGGGAGAGCGCGAGCAACTGGACGCCGTCGTCGACGCGGTGGCCGAGGGCCGGGCCGACGAGATTCGCGAGGGCGATTTCGACGACCCCGCGAACCGCTACCGGGTGCGGTATCTCCGGGCCAAGCGATTCGACGGGGCCAGGCGACTCGACGACGAGAGTGCTGACGGAGCGTAATCGGCGAGAAGCTCAGTTCGCGAGCAGGAAGTACAGCGCGACGAGGACGCCGGCGAGGACGGCCAGCGCCCCGACGAGGACGAACGTGTTGTCGAT
>CAZGAX010000194.1:0-5221 GCA_964523745.1 uncultured Halobacteriales archaeon
CGCCCTCCGTCGATTCGGCCGACTGCTCCGCCGTCGACTCGGTCGACCCGGTCGTCTCGTCCGCGGTCAGCGCAGCCGCAGCGGTCTCTACGTCCCGGAGGGCCTCCCGGGCGGCCTCCCGTCTGTCGGGCGTCGTCGGGGCGTCGCCGTACCGGACCTCCCGGAACACCGTCGTCAGGTCCTCGACCGGTCGTTCGGGCAGGCCAGCGGCGACCGCTGCGTCGCGAAACTCCGCGGGTGTCGTCGTCTCCGTCGCCGGCACGTCCAGCGCGTCAGTCATGTCGCGCCAGGCCCGGTAGACCGCGTTCTCGAGGTCGGTCGCCGCGAGGCTGTCGGCCGCCCGGCCGGCGGCGTCGCCGACGTCGGCCACCCGTTCGGCGGCGTCCTCGGTCTGTTCCTCTCCCCCGTCGTCGGTCTCGGATGGCCCCTTCCGGGAGAATCCGACGATAACCGCGATGCCGAGGGCGAGGCCGGCGTACAGCAGGAACTCCGTCGGCAACGCATTCGACGGTGGGGCTTCGCCCGGCGTCGAACCGCCACCCCCACCGATGGAGCTGTCGTTCTGTGCGAGAGCCTCGCCGGCCGACCCGTTGGTCGGCGACCGGAGTTCGGGAACCTGGCCGAAGAGCAACACCACCAGGAGCGCCGTGGCGAGAACGGCCCCGACGAGCAGGTAGACCGTCCGGACCTGACGGTGCCAGCCGATCAGCAGCGTTGCCACGACCGCCAGCACGTAGATGGCGAGGAAGTACCACGGCGACATCGAGGCGTCGCTGGCCTTCGGTGGTCCCGTGGGGACCTCGTCGGTGGCGTCGCCTGCCGGCGTGTACGTCGATTCGGGACCACCGGTCCCGCCGCTGGAGCTGAGGCGGGCGTCGTCCAGGGCCGCCGCGCCGAGGGCGAGTGCCAGCACCGCGAGAGCCGCCACGCCGACGAGCAGCAGGCGGCGACCTCGCGTCCCCGCCGGCTCGTCGGCGTCGGCGCTCATCGGTCTACCTCCGAGCCGTCGTCCCACGCGGCCCCCGGATCGTCCTCCGCGTGGGCGGTGCCGCCGTTGGACTGCATCACGCGGGGCGCCGGCAGGCCGGATCGTTCCGCCCGGCGAGTCAGTCGATCGAGGTAATCCCGGATTACCGGCGTCACCGCGGCGTCGGCAGCCGTCGTCGCCGTTCGTTCGTACTCCCGGAAGGCGGCGAGCGCCTCGGCGACCGGCCGCTCGACGCCCTCGGGCGTGGCCCGTTCGGCGTCGAGGTCGTACTGCGCCGGGCGGTCCTGGCGGCCGATTTCGAGCACGTCACCGAATCCGGCGGTCGTGACTGCGCCGTCTGCGACGAGCACGACGTCGGTGAACCTCCCGCCGACGTCGCCGCCCGTTCGCACCGCGTCGTCCATGTCAATGGACTTGCACCCCCAGGGGATAAACGCTGGCGACGGCAGCCCCGCGCCGCCGGCCGTCGGGCCTGCCTTCCGCTGGCGTGCCGGTTGGGTGAGGGTAGCGTGTGCCTTGGCCAGCGCGGCGAACCGTTCAGGGAACTACGCCAAACCTTAATCGAATTGTCCGCTCCATAACAAAGCCTCCGGATGGCCTACGCGAGGGCGTCTGGCGGGATCTCCCGCCTCTGTGTTTCTACCGCCCATCCCGCTGACCCCCACCCTTCGGCTCTCGCCCTGGCCTCGCCCTCCCCGGGCCACGGCCTTCACTGTTTTTCGTCGAACGCATTACACGACGTAGCCGTGACCGACCGCACTGGCCTGTACTTACCGCACGAAGTCGTGGGGATCGGTGTCCTCGGTGAGCACCCGGCCCTCGTCCTCCCGGAACTCGCCCGGGGCCAACAGGAGGTACAGCGCCGCACCCGATCCCAGGAGAATGCCCAGCAGGGGCACCGCCAGCGTCGCTCCGCTAAGCAGTGGCAGCAACTGGACGACGGCGATGCCCGCGAAGGCGACGACGCCGAGGTACCGAGACCAGGGTTTACCCCGAGCGAGGCCCACCGCCGTCGGCAGGAGGATAGCGCCCAGGACGACCTGGTTCAGCGAGAGCAGCGTCGCCGGGAGCGACGGCTGGCCCGCTAGCAGTTCGAGCGTGCCCAGCGCCAGGTGGAGGCCCCCGAGAAAGGTAGCGAGGCCCGCCGCACCCGGGACACCCCTGTCGTCGGCCATAGCGACGAAGTGACAGGGTGCCACCATGAATCTGCCGTTCGGTCGGCCCGGGTCTCACTAGCGTGCCTGTCGTCCGTCTGCCGGGCGTCTGACGCCCGTCAGACAGCGAGCCACAACGTACCTACCCCACCGACGGCGAAGGGATCGTATGAACGAACGCGGTCACGTCGTCAACGCCGTCTGTCTCGGCGTCGGCATCGGCGTCCTGCTGGAACCCTCGATGACGCTGGCGACGCTCGAATCGGTGGCCTACGTCGGCGTCCCGGTGATGCTGGGCGCCCTCCTGCCCGACGTCGACACCTCGTTCGGGACCCACCGCAAGCACGGTCACAACCTCCTCGTGCTCGGCGCCTTCCTGGCATTTCCCGTCGTGTTCGGCAACCTCGCCTGGGTCTGGGTCGGCGTCCTCACCCACTACGTCCTCGATCTCCTGGGCAACGTTCGCGGGATGGCGCTGTTCTATCCCTATCCGAAGTTCTACGACGTCCCGGTCGGGGTCAACGTCGACAGCCGGTGGGCCGACGTGGTTACGCTGGCCGTGACGGGCTTCGAACTCGCCGTTGCAGCGGCATTGATCACGGGACTACACCAGGGGCTGGTGCCGATTCCGCCCGAGGTGGCCGCTATCGGCCAGCAACTGGTGTGACAGAGGCTCCTGCCGAATACACCGCCTGCCCCGGCTAGCGTTCCATCGCCTGGCCGTAGACGGCCCCCAGCAGGCCGCCGTATATGACCCAGACGAGCACGCCGACGACGTCGACGTTGGGCACCGGAGCGGGGACGCCGACGACGAACTTTAGCCAGGCCGGCAACAGGACGCCGTAGAACGCGACGCCGACAAGCAGGCCGTACCCGAGGCCGAGGTTCACTGCCGTCACCGTCAGCGCCGACCGGCGAAGCAGCGGAACCAGGAGCTTCTGGAGGAGTTCCTGCTGGCTCGACGTCGCGATGACGTGCTGGACGAACGAGTTGACCGTCCGCGAGAGGAACTCGACGAACAGGAGCGAGAACGCGGCGCTCAGCGCGAGCAACGCGAGCCAGCCGACGTTGTAACCCGCGCCGACTGCTCGTCCGAACGCTTCGACGCCGAGGTCACGGCCCGTTACTTCGAGGGCGAGGCCGGCGAAGAGCATCCCGGCGACAGCGGCGAGCGTCGCCGTCCGCGCCTCTTCGCCCGAAATCGAGGTGCGCGGCCGGACCGTCTCGTTGAGCGACGACATCCTCATCGGTCCTCCCCGGCGTCGGCCTCGGCGGACTCGTCCCCGGTAGCGTGACGCTCCCGGAGTCGTTTCTTGTCGGTCTTCCCGACGTCCGTCAGCGGCATCTCGTCGACGAACTCGACCTCCGAGGGAAGCGCGTGCCGGGGCACCTCACCGTCGAGGTGCTCCCTGACGTCCTCGGGAGAGAGGGCGTCCTCGTACCCGGGTTCCGGCTCGACGTAGACTTTCACTCGCTCGCTTCCGGGCCGGTCGGGGTCGGGAACGCCGACGGTCGCCGGGCGGCGGACGCCATCGAGCCCGTACAGCACCTCGTCGACCTCCTCGGAGTAGACCTTCAGCCCCGAGACGTTGATCATGTCCTTGACCCGGTCGACGACGTAGAACCGTCCCCGCTCGTCCACCCTGACGACGTCGCCGGTGGCGACGAAACCCTCGTCGTCGAACGGCGACGCGGCGTCGTCGAGGTAGCCGAGCATTCGCTGGGGCCCGTTCAGGTACATCTCGCCCGCCGCACCCTCCTCGATGGCGCGACGGAACGGTATCTCCCCGCCCGAGTCGACGTCGACCAGTTTGACCTCGGTGTCTGGCACCGGCACGCCGATCGTCGGCCGGTCGAGGCCGGCGTCTTCGCCCGCCGCGTCGGCCGAAGCCGCGTCGCCGAGCATCATCTCGTAGACCCCCCGGATGTCGAAGTGCGTTATCGGGGACATCTCCGAGAGGCCGTAGCCCTGCGAGACGCCGGTGCTGGTGCGGGAAAACTCCGATTTCGTCTCGCTGGCGAGCGGCGCCGATCCCGAGATGCCGACGACGCTCGAATCGAGGTCCTCCTCGACGATCTCCATGAACTGCGTCGGCACGCCGAACAGCAGTACCGGGCCGTGCTCTTCGACCAGGTCGACCGTCTCGGCCGCGTCCCGTGGGTCGGGGACGAGCAGCATGGTCACCGGCAGCGCGAGCAGCGAGTGAGCGACCGAGTAGCCGTAGGCGTGGTAGATCGGCAGCGCCATGACGGCGGATTCGTCCCCCCGGAGCATCGTGGCCAGTTGGGACATGCTGGCGACGCCCTGCAGGGCGTTCGCGAGGACGTTCCGGTGAGAGAGCAGACAGCCCTTCGGCCGGCCGGTCGTCCCCCCGGTGAACAGTACGGTGTGGACGTCCGACTCCACGTCGAAGTCGACGTCCGGCGGGTCGGGCGCCGTTCGCTCGATGACGTCCACGAGCCACTCGGCGTCGTCCCGGGCGTCGTGGCTCGGCGGGTCGTCCGAGTAGTCCTCGACGTCCGTGAGCATGAGGTGGTCGACGTCGAGGTCGTCCCGGAGCGAGTACAGGAGGTCCTCGTGGGCGGCGTTCCCGACGAGCACCTGCGGATCGCCGCGTTCGAGGCGGTATTCGAGGTCCGACTCCGCGTCGAGGACGTCGTTGGGGATGTGGACGCCGCCGGCCCTGGATACCGCGTGCTCGGCCACCAGGAACTGGACGGACGTCGGCAACACCGTGGCGACGCGGTCGCCCTTCTCGACGCCGCGCTCCCGGAGCGCCGTCGCGAGTCGCTCGACGTGGTCGTGGAGTTCGGGGTACTTGACTGTCCGTCCCCGCTGGACGACGCCGGCTTCCGGGTGTTCCTCGGCGGCGTCGGCCAGCAGGCGGTGCACCGGTCGGTCCGGGTACGGCCGAAGCGTCTCCTGGATGCCGAACGATTCGTACTCCCGGAACCAGGGTCGCTCTCGCTCGATCTGGGTCACGTGAGTGACTACCACAGGACCGGCCTAAGCGACTGTGCCACGAATAGACGGGTTTTGAAGCCGGCGGCCGGTCGACCGTTCGTCTTCCCGCCGCCA
>CAZGAX010000195.1:0-5200 GCA_964523745.1 uncultured Halobacteriales archaeon
CGCCGAGACCGTCGTCGATGCCATTCGTCACGTCGACGGCGACCGCGAGAAGGGCGTCGACCGCGACAACATCACGATTCACGCCCAGACCGGCGCCGCCTCCAGCGCGACCGAACTCGTCGAGGGCGTCATCATCGACGAGGAACCCGTCAGCGCCGAGATGCCACGGAGCGTCGAAGACGCCTCCATCGCCGTCATCGACGGTGACCTCGAAGTCCGCGAGAGCAACATCGACGCCGAGTACAGCGTCTCGAACGTCGACCAGCTCAACGCCGCCATCGAGGCCGAGGACTCCGAACTCCGCGGCTACGCCGACACGCTCGCGGACATCGGTGCGGACGTCGTCTTCGTCACCGGCAGCATGGAGGACCGCGTCGGCACGTACCTCGCCGAACACGGCATCCTCGCCTTCGAGAACTTCATGGACAGCGACGCCAAGTCCATCGCCTCGGCGACAGGCGCGACCCGCGTCGGCTCCATCGACACGCTCGAAACCGAGGACCTCGGCAACGCCGACAGCGTCCACGTCGACAAGTACGGCGACGAGGACCTCGTCTTCGTCGAGGGCGGCGCGGCAGCCGAAGCCGTCACCGTCTTCGCCCGCGGCGGCACCGAACACGTCGTGGACGAACTCGAACGCGCGCTCCGTGACGCACTCGACGTCGTGACGGCCGCCCTCGACCAGGGCGGCGTCGTCGCCGGCGCCGGCGCGACCGAAATCGCCATCGCCGACCGCATCCGCGAGGAGTCGGCCGGCATCGAGGGCCGCAAGCAGCTGGCCGTCGAGGCCTTCGCCGACGCCGTCGACGTGCTGCCCCGCACCCTTGCCGAGAACACCGGCATGGACCCCATCGACGCCCTGGTCGACCTCCGGGCTGAACACGAGAGTGAGGGTCGCGCCGGCATCATCAGCGAGGGCCAGTCGGGAATCATCGGTGACCCCATCGACTACGGCATCCTCGACCCCGCCGCCGTCAAGCACGAGGCCGTCGAGTCGGCCACCGAGGCCGCGACGATGATCGTCCGCATCGACGACGTCATCTCCTCGAGCTAGACGGTCGACAGGTCCGGGACGACCGGCCGTCGACGCCGCTTACTGACCTGCTATTTTTGGGCCCGAAACCGCTAGACGCGACTAATGTCAGATGGGCCACTCGGGCTCACCGAGGCAGTTTCTATCGCACTGGGTGGGATGATCGGCGGCGGCATCTACGCGGTGCTGGGAGTGGTCGCCGGCATCGTCGGCCCTGCAACGTGGGCGGCGTTCCTCGTCGCCGGAGTCGTCGCGCTGTGTGCCGGCTACTCGTTCGTCACGCTCAACGACGTCGACGACGGGAACCAGGGTGGGGCCGTCTCGTTCGTCCAGTCGTTCGTCGGCAACACGACGCTGGCGGGGATGACCGGCTGGACGCTGCTCTTTGGCTACGTCGGGTCGATGGCGATGTACGCCTTCGCGTTCGGGGAGTTCACGGTCGGGCTGTCGGTCGTCCCCGAGGCGGTCGCCGGCGTTCCGGCGCGGCCGCTCGTCTCCGTCCTCGCAGTCGCCGGGTTCGTCGGCCTCAACCTTCTTGGCGCGAAGGCCACGGGGACGACCGAGAACGTTCTCGTCGCCGGGAAGGTGCTCGTGCTCGTCCTGTTCGGCCTCGGTGGCATTGCCCTGGTCCTCTCGGACTCGGCGCTGTCGTTCTCCATGGGTGGGAGCCGGCTCACCTCGGCCGGCCCGATCATCGCTGCGGCCATCTCCTTCGTCGCCTTCCAGGGCTGGCAGCTACTCTTCTACGACCAGGACGGCATCGCGGACCCCGTCTCGACCATCCGCAAGGCCGTGTACGTCGCCATCCCGGTGTCGGTGCTCATCTACGTCCTCGTCGGGACGGTGACGGTCACTATCGTCCCCGAGGCGCTGAAGTCCCACCCTCACACGGCGCTGGCGACCGCAGCAGGGCAGGTGCTCACACCGGTGGGTCTCCGGGAACTTGGCGTCCTCGCCATCACGCTCTCGGCGCTGTTCTCGACCGGGAGCGCCATCAACGCGACCATGTTTTCGACGGGCTACTTCGCCAAGGGCATGCTGACGGACGACCTGCTACCCGACCGGGTCGGCGACTCGTCTGCATCCGGCGTCCCTACTCGAACGCTGCTCGTCATCGGCGTCATTACGGCCGGGCTGACGGCCGTCGGGAGCCTCGGCGGCATCACCTCGTTCGCGTCGCTGGCGTTCATCCTCGTCTTCGGCGGCATCTCGGCCCTGGCGTTCACCCAGCGGGACCAGGCCGACATCAACCCGCTGCCGCCGTCGGTCGGCGCGGTCGGATCCTTTGCGTTCTTCCCGCTGATGCTGTTCCACCTGTACACGAACCAGCGGAGTACGTTCGTCGCCGTCGTCGCCATCGCGGCGGCGGTCCTGTTCGTCGAACTCCTGTACTTCGAGCGTGACGTCCTCGCGGCGGAAATCGAGGCCCACGAGCCGGACGTCGTCGAGAACCTCGACTAGGCTACCACGACAGCTTGACGCGCTGGCCGGCCTCGACGCCGAACGCGTCGTCGCCCCGTCCCTGGTTCACGGCGAGTTCGACGTTGCCGTGGCTGCCGACCGTGACGACGCGGTGGTCCTCGTCGACTTCGGCGTAGGTCCGCCGGACCGACGCCCAGACGCCGTTCGCCTTGATGCTCTCGCCGAAGTGCGGGTCCAGGACCTCACCCGGGAGGTTCGTGATGGCGTTGCCGAAGCCGTCGACGGCCAGGACGACGCCCGTGGCGTACTCCTCGCCGACTGTCGGGTCCGGAAACTGCAGGTCGACGTAGTCGTCGGTGGCCGCGAACCCGGCGAGATCGCCAAGCCCGCCAACGCCGGTCTCGTGGACCCTGGCGGCGGCCGGCGCGAAGACGTCACGACCGTGGAAGGTGGCGCTTTTTGGGTCGTCGTAGTCGATGGCGTAGACCTGGTAGTCGTCGGCGAGATCCCGGACCACCGGAATCAGGACGCCGTTGTCGGGGCCGATCAGGGCGTGGCCGCCGGCCTGGACGGCGATGGCATCGCGGTCCGTGCCGACCCCGGGGTCGACGACGACACAGTGGACGGCCGGCGGGAAATAGGGGAGGACCTGGGTGAGCCAGAAGGCGCTGGCCCGGACGTCCTGGCGCGGCAGGTCGTGGGTAACGTCTACCAGCCGGGCGTCGGTCCGCTGGAGGATCACCCCTTTCATGGCTGCTGGATAGGGCGAGCCGAAATCCGAACTGAGCGTGATCATCGCCCGGCGATAGACGGGGACGACCCTTGTAGCTTGGCGCCTGCCGGTCGCGGGCCGTCCGCGGTAACCTACTTTTTTGGCGTCTGAACTGTATAGTCTCCTGACGTATGGTGCCCCGTCAGACCCGACGCGCCCTCCTCCGAGCGTCAGCAACGGCCGCGACCGCAGGACTCGCCGGTTGTTACTTCGGGCCGACCGACCCCCGCGAGTCGAACAGGACGCCGACTGACGACGCGAACGCCGCGAACGGTGGCGGGTCCGCGGCTGTCGGCTCGTCGGATGCCGATGGCACTCCCACCGGCGACGCCACACCGACGGCTCGCGCCGAGCGGACGTTCAGTTTCGAGCTGGAAAACAGCATTACGACAGCCCAACTCGAAGAGACCGACGGTCTGGCCGCCGACACGCCGGCGACGGTCGTCGTCGACGTCGAAGCCCACTACGACGACCGCGAGGAGACGGCGTTCGAGAACACGTTCGAACTGGCGCCCGGTGCGAGCCGAACGGCCGCGGAGGCGTTCACCACCGAACGTGGCCCTCAGTACGTCGTCCGGACCGTGCTCGATGGGCCGTATGCGGAGTACAGCTCCAGGTCAGCGAACAGCTCGGCGGGCTATCGGTTCACGCCGGGTGGCTTCGGCGGGCCGACGGGGACGACTTTCGAGGTGACGGTGCGCAACGCCAACCCGGAGGAAAACGGGGGCGTCATTCCCGTGCTCACCATGTCGATACCCGAGTAGGGCGGGGAATTCCGTGGTCGGCGGCGGTTACTCGTCGCTCTGGTGACTGTCGCCGTCGTGGCCGTCCGAGTCGGCGATCTGGCGGAGCCGACCGACGCCGTCTATCTCCTCGATAGCGTCGACGACCGGGTCCGGGACGCGGCCGGTCCAGGCCTCGCCCTCGATGATCGCCTGGCGGATGCGACTCCCCTTGAGGTCCTCCCGGTCGTAGAGACCGGTGTCGCGGACCTCGTAGCCGGACTCCTCGAACAGTCGGACGACGAGTGGGTTGTTGGAGTACACCACGTCGAAGGGGGGACACATGCTCTCGGCGTGGCTCACCCAGACGGCGTTGCGGTCCAGGTCCTCGATGGGCACGACGTGGCTCTGGATTTCGACGTCTGCCATCACCTTGTTGATCATTACCATTCGCTCGCCGGCAGTGAAGGGGTTCCGTACCGAGTGTGAGGCGTCGGCGCTGCCGATGCCGACGACGAGTTCGTCGACCTCGTCGACGATCTGGTCGACCAGGCGGGCGTGGCCGTCGTGAAACGGCTGGAACCGGCCCAGCAGGAAGCCCCGTCGGGTGCTCATACGCTCTTGCTGGACCGGCGCAGGCAAAAAGGCGACGTGTCTGCCGACGGTGACGTCCCGACAGGGCTGGTCACGAGCTAGCCGGTCGGGACACCGCCGCTATATGGCGGTTTTGGCGGAATTAAGCTTCGACTGAGGGGAGAAAGTATATCAAGCGACAGCCCCTGTTTTCTGCCGTCAGCCACGTTTGTATGAGTGACAAAAGAGATACTGCCGACGCTCCCCGGACCGACGAGGCTCCGCCCTCCGAGGACGCCGCCGAGGCCGAACAGGCCGGTGACGTCACCGACGAGGTCGAGGGTCCGCCCGCCGGGGACGGCGAGACTGAACTCGGTAGCGACGTCGACGTCGAGATCGACGAGGAGGCTGCCGAGGACGACCTGCTGGGCGGCCTGCAGGTCGACTCCTCGGCGGACATCGAGGTCCCCGACCGCCTCGTCGACCAGGTCATCGGGCAGGACCACGCCCGGGACATCGTGAAGAAGGCGGCCAAGCAGCGCCGCCACGTGATGATGATCGGCTCTCCCGGTACCGGGAAGTCGATGCTGGCCAAGGCGATGAGTCAGCTCCTCCCCAAGGAAGAACTCCAGGACGTCCTCGTCTACCACAACCCCGACGACGGCAACGAGCCCAAGG
>CAZGAX010000196.1:0-5198 GCA_964523745.1 uncultured Halobacteriales archaeon
TGTCTGATTACCTGTCGCTGAGATTTTCCAGACAACACAATTCTATCCCCCTATACCCGATTTATAGCTAAATATCGTGCTGATATTGAATATTTATATAATAATCGTTCAGATTCCAAACTGTCGAAATGTGGCTCCTCCGTCAATAGTAGAGAGTAGTACGAAGCGTACTCACGAAGCTTACTCGGGGCCCGGACAAATGCTCAGCTTACGACATTGGCGAAAACCGGCACCGAAAATAAGCATAATAATTTTGTTGTAATAGAATATCCCACAGAAATAGTACCGTTCTGTCTCGAGGCCAGAAGAGGCCGCATTCGAGTAAAATTCCGTGCAAATACAGCAATCGCTCGAACCTTCCCTGCAAGGAAGTGAGAGTTAGTCCACCTGGTGAAATTGTGCTATCGAGAGAAAGTACCCCGTATACTTTCGTTGAAAATTGTTCTACCCCTGATATTACCATGGACAGGCTTCTATTGCAGTAGTCTCCCGCGATCATTTCTGTTCAAATCACGCCGTGGGCCACACAGACGCCGCTGGCTCCCCGCTTCGCTCGTCGCAGTCGGCGTCAGAAGTGGGCCCGGGCGGATTTGAACCGCGAGGACTTCGCTTCGCTCGTCCTCTGGGCTCAAATCTGCTCTCAGTCATCTCACACGCACCGCTACGCGGTGCGGTTCGATGGGCCCGGGCGGATTTGAACCGCCGACTTCGGCCTTGTAAAGGCCGCGTCATGACCAACTAGACCACGGACCCGCCATCTCCATACAACGAACCCCGAAGAATAACGCTTTCTGATTGCGACCCGGAACGCTTACCCGACTCACGCCGCAGCACGTACCATGGAGGCCCGCGAGGGTGTCGTTCTCCTGGTGGCGTTGCTGGGCTGTACGCTCGTAGCCGTCGCGTTGGCCTTCCCGCCGGCCGCGTTCATCGACCCCGGCGAGTACGACCGAACGACGGTTACCCTCGTCGACGACAACGGAACCGACCTCGCTACCGTCGACGTCCGCATCGCCGACACCCGCGACAAACGTCGCGTCGGACTGAGCGACACCGAATCGCTGGAAGCGGGCGAAGGCATGCTGTTCGTCCATCCTCGCCAGGACCGCCAGACCTACCACATGAAGGACATGGACTTCCCGCTCGACATCGTCTTCGTGGCGAACAACGGGACGATCACCCGGATTCACCACGCGCCGGTTCCCGAGGAGATACAGGGTGGCGACGGACAGTTCGCCGGCGTCGGTCGGTACGTCCTGGAAGTGCCACGGGGCTACACCAACGAAACCGGCGTCGACGTGGGCGACCGGGTCGAAATCCCTGATCCGGTCACCGACTGAGACTGCCCGGAGAGACGCGCTGACGACGGGCTTTTGGGCCGGCGACCCGTTGGCTGTCTGTGAACCTCGAAACCGGCCCCGACGAGGAGGCTTTCGAGGCCGAACGCGAGCAGGTCGACCGGCCGATGCTCCGGCTGTTCACCGAGTACGGCCGCCCCCACGCCGGCTACTTCACAGTCGGCCTGGTCACCTCGGTGTTCGCCCGCCTGCTCGACCTCCTCCCCCCGTTACTGCTGGCCGTCGCCATCGACTCCGTCTTCCGGGGCGAGGCGGCGTTTAGCCTCTGGCTCGTCCCCGACGCCTGGCTGCCGACAGGACAGGAGGCCCAGCTCTGGCTCGTCGGCGGAATCCTGGCGGCCTCTTTTCTCGGCGCGGCCGTCTTTCACTACGTCCGCAACTGGGGGTGGAACCGCTTCGCCCAGGGCGTCCAGCACGACGTTAGGACCGACACCTACGACCAGATGCAGCGGCTCAACATGGACTTCTTCGCGGACAAGCAGACCGGCGAACTGATGTCCGTGCTGTCGAACGACGTGAATCGCCTCGAGCGGTTCCTGAACGACGGACTGAACTCCGCCTCCCGGCTGGTCGTGATGGTGCTCGGCATCGCGGTCATCCTGTTCGCGCTGAACTGGCAACTGGCGCTCGTGGCTCTGCTGCCGGTGCCGCTGATCGCCATTTTCACGAAGAAGTTCGTCGAGATCATCCAGCCCAAGTACGCCGACGTCCGGTCCTCCGTCGGCGCCCTCAATTCGCGCCTCGAAAACAATCTCGGCGGCATCCAGGTAATCAAGACCAGCACGACCGAGCCCTTCGAATCCGACCGCGTCGAGGACGTCTCACAGGATTACTACGACGCCAACTGGGGCGCCATCAAGACCCGCATCACATTCTTCCCCGGCCTCCGGGTGCTGTCGGGCCTGGGCTTCGTCCTCACGTTCGTCGTCGGCGGCCTCTGGGTGTTCCAGGGCCGGGTCAGCGAGGGACAGTTCGTCGCGTTCGTCCTCTACACCCAGCGGTTCATCTGGCCGATGGCCCAGTTCGGACAGATCATAAACATGTACCAGCGGGCCTACGCCTCCGCCGAGCGCGTCCTCGGGCTGATGGCGACGCCGGGCCGTCTGGCCGAGGACCCGGATGCGCCACCTCTGGAGGTGACCGACGGCCGCGTCGAGTACGACGACGTCAGCTTCGGCTACGACGGCGAAGACGACGTGCTCTCGGACGTGAGCTTCGAGGTCGAGGGCGGGGAGACGGTCGCGCTCGTCGGGCCGACGGGCGCCGGCAAGTCGACGGCCGTGAAACTCCTCTTGCGGCTCTACGACGTTAACGGGAGCGAAGCTCCCGTTCGCCAATCGGAATCGCGTCGCGATTCCGATGACGTTGACGAGGGTGCCATCCGGATCGACGGCACGGACGTCCGTGACGTCTCGCTACCGAGTCTCCGGGAGAAGATCGGCTACGTCAGCCAGGAGACCTTCCTGTTTTACGGCACTGTCAGGGAGAACATCGCCTACGGGACGCCCGACGCCACCGACGAGGCGATCCGCGAGGCTGCCGAGGCGGCCGAAGCCCACGACTTCGTCCGGAATCTGCCGGACGGCTACGAGACGATGGTCGGCGAGCGTGGCGTCAAGCTTTCGGGCGGCCAGCGCCAGCGCATCGCCATCGCCCGAACGGTCCTCCGTGACCCCGAGATTCTGGTGTTAGACGAGGCGACCTCCAGCGTCGACACGGAGACGGAGATGCTGATACAGCGGAGCCTCGACCGCCTCACCGAGGACCGGACGACGCTGGCCATCGCCCACCGCCTCTCGACCATCAAGGACGCAGACCAGGTGGTCGTGCTGGAGGACGGCGAGGTCGTCGAGCGCGGCAGCCACGAGCAACTCCTGGCCGAGGACGGACTGTACGCCAATCTCTGGGCCGTCCAGGCGGGCGAAATCGACGAACTGCCGGAGGAGTTCGTCGAGCGGGCCGCCGACCGACGGGCCGAAACCGACGCCGATGACGACTGACCGGAGGCGGCCGACCGACGCCGACCGGACAGCCAGGTCAGTTCCTTAACCGTTATTACGGCGGAGCCAGTAGCCGCTGCCAGCAACTATCATGGCGACCGTCTACCTCGCAAGTATGATCGTGATGGGAGTGCTTGCCCTGGGCGTCGGCCTCTGGTCCGCCCGGAGCCGGCAGTGGGAGAGCTACACGCCGCCGTCGGTCGATTCCGCCGGAGGGGCGCTCTCGCGGCTGGCGAGCGACGAACGAACGTGGATCGTGAGTTTCGTCGTGCTCGCGCTCGGCATCACCGGGATCACGCTGGCGGTGCTCGGCGGCGGCCCGACTACGATGATCTACGCTGTCGCCGGCCTGCTGGTCGTCGGCTTCCTCGTCGTCGGGACCTACGCCGCCGGCCGGTCCGTGGGCCACCCCCACGCCCACGCCGTCGGCGAGGCAGTCGCCGCCTTCGGTGGCGTCTTCCTGCTCGCCGTCGTGGGGTACCTCCTGACCAGTTTCGGCGCCTGAGATGGGTGAAACGCTCTCCCGACGCGCCGCACCGCTCGCTGCCCGGTCGAGTACGCAGATAGTCGCACTCCTGACCGTCGCCGAACTCGTACTGCTCGTCCTCTACTTCCTGGCGACGCCGGCCGACCTCTCTGAAACGAGGTACGCCCTCTATCCGTTCGTCTGGATCAACGTCGGCCTCTGGGCCGTCCTCGAGACGGACCTGCCCGACGCACCCGCCGGCCGGCAGGTCGTCGCCGGCGCCATCGCGCTGTTTTACCTCTCGGTGCTCCTCTACCTCGCCGGCCTCGTCGGGGTCCACGCCCCGACCCTCGACTACGGCGCGACCGGCTTCTTCGTCGGACGGGGGTCGCCGGGCCACGTCGGCATCATGGTCGTGACGAAGTACGGCTACTTCGCCCTGATTCCCTTCCGCGTCGTCGGGTACCTGGCGCTGACCTACCTGGTGTTCGCGACGCTACTCGACACCGTCGGCGGCGTGCTCTCGGGAGCTATCGGCCTCTTCTCGTGTGTAAGCTGTACCTTCCCGATCATCGCCTCGGTGGCGGCTGCCGTCGGCGGGTCGGCCGCCCTGACGAGTGCGATCTTCCAGCTCTCGCTGGACCTCTCGACGCTGGTCTTCGTGGTGGCGGTGGCTCTGCTCTACTGGCAACCCGGTCTTCCACGGGACTGAGCCCGACGACGTGGCCGGGGGAGAATACACCGGTACCGAGCGTCCTACCGTTCCGTACGTCGAAGACGCCCCACATCTTGGCCTTCGGAGACGCGGCTATTCGCTGTGTGACACCCGGTCGGATAGCGTCCGCTCAGCGAACCTCGGGAACGAAACTCGACGTGGCCGGGACCTCTCGTCCCGGTACCGTACGAACGGTGCGAAGTCGAACGGAGTGAGACCTCGGCCGGCGTGAACGTGGAGAGCGAGGTCTTCGACCTCGACTCGAACGGCTGCAGACCGTGAAAGCGAAGCGAGCCGAGAGGCCGCGAAAATTCACCAGAAACCGAGCGGCTTACAGGATCGAGTAGGCCGCCGCCGTCGTCAGCGCCAGCACCACGAGCAACGCCGAGGCGACCATGTAACTGACCGAACGGGGTTCGTGGCGCAGGTGCTGGTAGTAGCCCGCGACGAACAGCGCCTTGACGAACGACAACGCCAGGATGACCACCAGGCCGACCATGTAGGCCTCCTCGAGGATGCCCTGGAACTCCAGGACGGCCTGAGTGGTCGACAGGATCATTAACAGCCCGAACACCGCCACGTAGAATCTGATTGATGCCATTTGTGATCACCTACAGGATGTAGAACAGCGGGAACAGGAACAGCCACACGATGTCGAC
>CAZGAX010000197.1:0-5148 GCA_964523745.1 uncultured Halobacteriales archaeon
GCGGACTGAAAGGGCGAACCTCGCGTGGCGGCTGCGAGGCGCCGGAGGCGCCTCGATTGGAGACGGCGAAGCCGTCTCCCGGCCGCCACGTTTTAGGAGGCCGGCGAAGCCGGCCTCCCCGCTGGCGCTCTGCTTAGTCGCTGAACGGGCAAGTATTCGACCGAGCGCAGCGAGGGGGAATATCCCGTTCAGCGACCGCCAGCGAGGTGAGGGCTTTCACCGTCGTTGCGGAAGCGATAGCGGTGCTACAGATGTGGCACGAACCCAGTCGTCGAGACCAAATCTATCCCCGATTTAATCAGCCGGAGTCGGCGCCGTATCCAGCACGGCAGGGTCAGCCGGCGCGTAGCGAACGATAGCATCGAACTGCTCGTGAGGCAACGCCTCATCGTCAGTAATCCCCCGGTCCATTGGGTTCTCGAACCGAGACTCCACGAACCACCTTGCGACGAGAGCCTTCCGGGCGTCACCGTCCTCCTCCAGTGCTACCTGCGCATACTCCAGCAGCGTCGCAGCCGTCACCACGTCGAAGACCAGGTCCGCCAACTGCTTGGCTTCGTGCTGGGCGTAGTCCCGGTCGGCCGTCGCCAGGGCCACCAGGCTCTCTTGCAGCGCAATGTACGCCTCCTTGATCTGGTCCGTGAGACCAGCCAGTTCCGGCCGCGTGGCGGCCTCCAGCTTCTCCGAAACGAAGGGAAGCAGTGCCTCGTGGGCGTCCTCCCTGTCGAGCGCTCG
Source organism: uncultured Halobacteriales archaeon (assembly GCA_964523745.1). Taxonomy (GTDB): domain Archaea; phylum Halobacteriota; class Halobacteria; order Halobacteriales; family Haloarculaceae; genus CAZGAX01. The sequence continues at coordinate 736 of CAZGAX010000197.1, forward strand.
AAGCAAATCCAGCGAGAGGATGTTCGAGGTACCCTCCCATATCGGAAGCACCTGGGCGTCCCGGAGGAGCCGCTCGGTGTCGAATCCCTCGACGTAGCCGTTCCCACCGAGGACTTCACAGGCGTAGGACGCCGTGTCGACGGCCATCCGGCCGGTCTTGTACTTCGCCACCGGGACGAGCGTGCGGACCAGCCGGTGGGCTTCCTGGTGTTCGTCGGTCCCGTCGTCGGCAGCCTCCCGGCGGTCGAGCGCCTGGGCTGCCTGGAAGACGAACGCGACGGCGGCCTCGTGGTCGACGGCCATGTCGACGAGGTCCCGGCGCATCAGCGGGAATTCGTCGATGGTCCGGCCGAAGGCTTCCCGGTTTGCCGCGTGGACCTTGCTCTCCAGCAGGCAGCGACCCACGATCCCTATCGACGCGAAGGCGTTGTGGAGCCGTTCGAGATTCAGCATCTCGGTCATGTACGTGAATCCCCGCTCGGGCTCGCCGACGAGGTAGCCCTCGGCGCCGTGGAGTTCGACCTCTCCCGTGGGGACCGAGATAGTCCCAAGTTTGTCCTTCAGGCGGCGGTAGACCTGGTCGTTCAGGTCGCCGTCGCGTTTGGTGTGGGGCACGAGAAACAGCGAGAGGCCCTTCGTTCCCTCGGGGGCACTTGGCCGGCGAGCGAGAACCAGGGTGCCCTCCGCGTCGATGTTCGAACAGAACCACTTCTCGCCACGGAGGTGGTAGACCCCCTCCTCGTCGGTGGGTTCAGCGACAGTTTCGTTGGCACCGACGTCGCTGCCGCCCTGTTTCTCGGTGAGGAACATCGCTCCCTCGACGACGTCCTCGTAGTCCCTGGCGGTGAGCCCCTCGTAGTATTCCCGGAGGAGGTCCGGGTCGGGCGAGTCTTCCGCGAACTTCTCCAGGACGAGTGCGGCACCGCCGGTCATCGCGACCGGACAGGCGAACCCGGGGTCGGCAAACGAGAGGAGTCCGTTCTGGAGCAGGTGGTGGAGGAGTCCGGTCGGCTCCTCTCGGTCCGGCGGGGCTTCGAACGCGTCGGCGACGACGCCGAACTCGTACGTCAGGCGCTCGTCCGCTATCTGGAGCGGGTGGTACTCCACCTCGTTCTGGACGGTGCCGTCCCGGTCGTAGGTGTGGAGCTCCGGCCCGTGGCGGTCGACGATAGCGGAGTTCTCGCTGATTGTCTTTCCGACGACGTTTCCCCAGTCCTCCAGCCGGTCCTCGGCCCACTCCCACTCTCCCTCGGGATATGCCTGCTCGGCGGCGAACCGGAGGGTCCGGTCCAGTTCCCAGTAGTTGCAGTCCCGACCAGCGTCCAACTGGCCGTAGTCGATTGCGTCCTCGGCCATGACCGTGATACGCTGTCACGAACCAAAAAGACCGGCGAGTGAGCCGGCCTTGCCGGTATTGAACTCACAACACCGGTAATGTTTACCCATCACGATCCTTTTTAGAGAGTTTGCTACGAACGGTGTGAGCATGGTCGACAAAGCCGACCTGCGACAGCAGTTCGTCGACGCGTTCGAAGGCGCCGACTATCCGATCAACAGCCCGATGGACCTCGTGCCGGCACTGCCGAGCGGTCCGGGGACGAAGTTCGAATCGGGCGACTTCTCCATGACGGCCATGGAGCTAAACACGAAGCTCAGCGGTGGGAACTTCCCGTACGAGAACGTCGACAGCTTCGTCGACGACGTGATGGCACAGCTCGAGGACCAGGACCTCATCTGACGAACGGCACCAGTCCGGCGTCGCTTCCGACGAGGACGAGCCAGCCGACGACGCCGACGGTCAGCAGCAGGTAATTTGCCAGCGTATTCTTCGACGGGACGACGTCGAGCGAGCGGCGGCGCCGGGCCACTGGCCACAGCGGCGCGACACCCATCGGCGTCACGGCGTCGCCGAGAAGGTGGGCCAGGACGGCGATCGTTCCCGCCGTACCACCCAGGACGGCCAGCGCCCTTCGTCCGGGTAGCCCCACCGCCGTCGCGGCCAGCCACCAGCCGAATCCCGTCGCGAGTCCCGTAGCAATTGCAAACGGCAGCGAGTGGGTCCACGTCCGGTGTTCGACGCCCGGAACGAGTTCGTCGACGTCCGGGAGCGTACTGAGGACGACAATCGTCGCCGTCAGGGCGAGGGCCAGACGGGGCCTGCCTCCCTCCAGTGCGGCGAGTCCCTGTGGGATCGACGCCAGGAATCCCAGTCCCACGTGTCCAGTGCGGTGCACGTCCTCCGGTTTGGCTGGAACGTGCATGAACGTCGCGTTCGGCCATCGCCAGCGCCGGAACGGGTAGTAGCGGCGGAACGGTTAGGGGAGTGGCGTTCCACGTCGTTTCCATGTCCGAAGAGGCAATGACGCGGTTCCCCGTCCCCGACCGTTCTGACCTTCCAGACGACGTTCGCGACCGAATCGAGGAAGAAACCGAGCGGTCGGGCTTCACGCCGAACGTCTTCAGCGCCTTCGCGTACCGACCGGGTCAGTTCCGTGCGTTCTTCGACTACTACGACGCCATCATCGACGAGTCGCCGCTCGAACGCGAGGAGATCGAGATGGTCATCGTCGCCGTCAGCGGCGCCAACGACTGCCTGTACTGCGTCGTCGCCCACGGTGCCCTGCTGCGCATCTACGCCGAGGACCCACACCTCGCCGAACAGCTGGCGACGAACCACCGGACGGCAAATATCAGCGAGGCCCACCGTGAGATGTGTGACCTTGCCGTGAAACTGACCGAAGACCCGGCCCGCGTCGAGGAGGACGACCTGGAGCGCCTCCGCGACCACGGTTTTTCCGATGAGGCGATCTGGGACGTCGGTGCCGTTACGGCGCTGTTCAATCTCTCGAACCGGATGGCCCACCTGGCGGACATGCGACCCAACGAAGAGTTCTACGACCTGGGCCGGTGAGAACGGGAGCGGGTTTGCCAGTACGGCATCCACCAGTAGCGGTTTCAGTACCGAAGATTTCGAACCGCAACGTTCAAGGATTAGGCCCATCTAATCTTTTTCATGCTAAGCGCCAAAATGGAAGATTATATCAAAGCTATTTACGAGCTCCAGCGACAGGCTGATGGGCCCGTGGCGACCTCGGACGTCGCCGAGACGTTGGACGTGACGCCGCCCACGGCGACGAGCATGATGGAGACGCTCGCCGATCGGGGTCTCGTCGAGCGGGAGAAATACAAGGGAGCCAGATTGACCACGGAGGGCGAGACGGTAGCCCTCGAAGTGGTCCGTCACCACCGTCTGCTGGAGACCTACCTGGCAGAACACCTCGGCTACGACTGGACCGAGGTCCACGACGAGGCCGACAGACTGGAACACCACATCAGCGAAGAGTTCGAGCAGCGCGTTGCCGACGTGCTCGGTGACCCGGAGGTCGACCCGCACGGCGACCCGATTCCCAACGACGCACTCGAACCGGTCGACGAACCGGTCGGCACGATGCTCGGCGCACACGAGGAAGGTGAGACGGTCGTCGTCCAGCGGGTGAGGGACCGGGACCCGGAGGAACTCCGGTACCTGAACGAGGCCGGTATCACGCCCGGGACCGAACTCTACATCGACGAGATCGCCCCTATCGGTCTGGTAACCGTCTGCCTGGCTGACGGCGAAACGGTCTCGCTACCCGACGACGTGGCCGCCGCGATTCGCGTCCGGCCCGCCGACGGCGACGGAGCCGCCGAAGAAGCCGACGGAGTAGCCTGATGCCCGACGAGTACGACCACGCGGCCGAACTCACACGGACGCTCTCTGACCGGTTGACCGACGCCGTCGCTGAGGATGCCAGAGTCAGCCGACGGGCGGTTCTCGGGGGCATCGGCGTCGCCGGTGCCAGTGCCCTGGCGATTACCGGCCGTGGCAGTGCCGACGACGGTCACGGGAACAGTGAGGACGACGCACACGGCAACTTCGGACCAGTCGGCGAGTACCAGTCGACTGATTTCGACCCCCATAGCTTCCTCCGGGAGTTCAACACCGGCTTCGGCGGGACCGACAGCATCTCGAACAAGAACCAGCGCGTCTACGAACGTCCCGACGGCGATGGGGGAACCGAACGCGTCCGAGAGTTCAACGTCTACGCATCCCTGGAAAACATCGAGATAGCCCCGGGTGTGACGTTCCCGGCCTGGACCTACAACGGCCAGGTCCCGGGACCGACCATCAGGGTGACCGAAGGTGACGTCATCAAAATCAATTTCGTCAACGGCCAGGAACACCCCCACACCATCCACCCCCACGTCAAGAACGTGAATCCGCGGATGGACGGCATTCCCCAGAACGGGCCGGGTCTCATTGACCAGGGTGACGACTTCACGTACGAGTGGAAGGCTCAGCCGGCCGGTGCACACTTCTACCACTGCCACTCCCTGCCGCTGAAAGAACACATCCACCGGGGGCTGTACGGC
>CAZGAX010000198.1:0-5077 GCA_964523745.1 uncultured Halobacteriales archaeon
TGGACTTCAACATCCCCGAACGCCTCGACCTCACGTACGTCGGCGAGGACAACGAGGAACACCGGCCGGTGATGGTCCATCGCGCCCTGCTGGGCACGTTCGAGCGGTTCATGGGCGTCGCCATCGAGCACTTCGATGGCAAGTTCCCCACCTGGATGGCACCCGAGCAGGTCCGCATCCTCCCGATCAGCGACGACAACGTTCCCTACGCCGAGGAACTGCAGCGCGAACTCGGCGACTTCCGCGTCGAAATCGAGGACCGGTCGTGGACCATCGCCAAGAAGATCCACCAGGCACACGACGACCGGGTACCCTACATGCTGATCGTCGGCGACGACGAGGAGGCCGACGGAACCATCTCGGTGCGAGACCGCCAGGAGCGCGAACGGAACGACGTCGACGTCGACGACTTCCGGGACCACCTCGCCGACGAGGTCGCCGAGAAGCGGACCAGTCCTGACTTCCTGGCCTGAGTCGGCCTCCACACGTTCTGGCCTGCAGCGGTCGTCTCCCCGGTTTCACCACCAGCGTTATCCGGCTCCTCCGTGTCACTTACTCGCATGGAACCGAACGTGGGTGGCAACGACAGCGTCGCACGGTTCATCGGCGGAGTAGTCCTGCTGGCACTGGGCATTCTCGGCTACGTCGGCTACGCGACGCTGGCAGTGGGCCCGATTCCTCAGGCAGCCGGGAGCGCCATCGTCGCGCTGGCCGGCGTCGTGCTTCTGGCGACGGCGCTCACCAGTCGCTGTGCCGTGAACAAGCTACTCGGCAGGGACACGACGCTCTAACCCGGTCGCAGCCGTCGCTGGGCCCGTCCCCACCGCAACGAGCCCCCGGCGATTTTATGTCGCGGCCGCGAGAGGTGCCGGCATGGCTCTCTCGACGGGGGCGCTCGTGGTCTTTGGCCTCGTGGCCGTCGCCCTCGTCCTGTTCGTCACCGAGTGGCTGCCCTCGGACATAACTGCCATCGCGATACTCGTCTCGCTCGCAGCCCTCGAACCGTTAACCGGCGTCCCCACCGAAGATGCGCTCCGTGGCTTCGCCAGTCCGGCGGTGGTGACGATAATCGCGATGTACATTCTGAGCGCGGGCGTCCAGGAGACCGGCGTGGTCGACTGGCTCGGCGCCCGCCTGGCCCGGGCGACCAGGGGCGACGGCCGCCGGTTGCTCGGTGCCACGCTCGGCTCGACGGGCTTCGCGGCCGGCGTGGTCAACAACACCCCGGTCGTCGCCGTTTTCATCCCGATGATCTCTAACCTCGCCGGCGACGAGGGAATCTCGCCCTCGAAGTTTCTCCTGCCGCTCTCCTTCGCGGCGATGCTCGGCGGGACGCTGACCCTCGTCGGCTCGTCGATAAACCTCCTGGCCAGCGACGTCTCCGCAACCGTCCTCGACCATCCCATCGGCATGTTCGAGTTCACGGCGCTGGGCGTTCTGGTCCTCGCAGTCGGTCTGACCTACCTCTTGACGGTCGGCTATCGGCTGACACCCGCCCGAGTCCCGCCCCGGACGGACTTCACTGCCGAGTACGAACTCGAGCGACACCTCGCCCAGGTCGTCGTTCGCGAAGACTCGCCAGTCGTCGGGCAGACCCCGACCGACCTGTTCGTCGGCACCGGCCTGCAACTCGACGTCGACGTGCTGCAGGTACAGCGGGAGACTGCCACCTCAGAGGGGTCACCCGGCGGGACGATGCGGACCGAGACCGTCACCGAGACGTTCGCCGCCGGCCAGGACCGCCAGATCGCTCCCGGTGACGTGCTCACGGTTCGGGGCAATCGCCAGGCACTCAACCGGTTCGCCTCCGAGTTCGCCCTCCAGCAACGACCCCGGGAAGCAGTCCGACTGGAGTCAGTCGGTACCGCCGACCACCCTGGAATGCTAGCCGAGGTAGTCGTTCCGCCGGGGTCGGGCCTACGCGACGCCACCGCCGGCGAGGCCGGCCTCCTCGAGCGCTACGACACGACTGTCCTCGCGGTGCGTCGTGGCGACGACCTGATCCGGGAGGGGCTGGACGACGTCCCCTTCTCCGCCGGCGACGCCGTCCTCGTGCAGACGACGGAGTCCGCGCTCACCCACCTCCAGGACGAGGGCGACGTCATCCTGACCGACACGCTCGGCGAGGGACCCGGCGCCGACCGGCTCGTTCGCCCAGTCCCGGACCTCGATTATCGTGCCCCGCTCTCCGTCGCGATTCTGGCTGGAGCGGTGTTTCTCGCGGGGTTCAGTTCGCTCGCGATTCCCGTCACGGCGTTGGGCGGCGTAGTCGCGATGGTAGTGGCCGGCTGTCTCCGACCGGCTGACGCCTACGACGCCGTCAGCTGGAACGTGGTCTTTCTGCTCGCCGGCGTCCTCCCGCTCGGGGTTGCCCTCCAGCGGACCGGCGGCGCGGCTGCGATGGGTGACGCCCTCGCCACCGTCGCGGCGGGCGTCCCGCCCATCGTCGCCCTGGTACTGGTCTACCTGCTCGCCAGCCTGTTCGCAGCCGTCGTCACGCCCGTCGCCACCGTCGTGCTCCTGACCCCGATAGCGATCGACCTGGGGCTCTCGATGGGGTCCGACGGCTTCGCGTTCGTCCTGGCGACGCTGTTCGGGTCGAGCGCGGCTTTCCTGACGCCGATCGGCTACCAGACGAACCTGATGGTGTACGGCCCCGGCGGTTACCGGTTCACCGACTTCGCCAGGGTCGGGCTGCCGCTACTGGCGTTGCTCTCGGTTGTCACGCCCGTCGGCATCGTCCTGCTGTACGGTCTCTGAAAAGTGCCGCTCAGCTCGTTTCCTCTTCCTTCAGTTCCTCGAGTTCGGCGTCGACTTCCGCCTCGTCGACCTCGGGCGGTTCCACGTCGACTTCCTCGATGGCCGGTTCGGCCTCGGTCGCCTCCTCGTCCGTCTCGCCGCTCTCTTCGGCGGCCGTTTCTTCCTCGCCCATCTCGGACTTGAGCGTCTCGAGTTCGGCGTCGACCTCGTTGTCGGCGGTGAGCTCTTCGAGTTCGCGGTCGATCTGGTCCTTGTCCGAGAGGGCGTCCTCGAAGGCGCCGGTCGCCTGGAGTTCGTCCATCGCGGCGGCGCGGGCCTCCATCTCCTCGGTCTTGGCTTCGGCGCGCTCGATGGTCCGGGCGACGTCCTCCATCTCGCTGCCGGCACCCGTCATCGCCTCGGACACTTTGGTACTGGCCTCGGCGGCCTCGTACCGGGCCTTCATCGTCTCCTTGCGAGTGCGGAACTCCTCGACGCGGCGCTGGAGTTCGTCTTTCTTCTCGATGAGGTCCTCCTGTTTGGCACCCAGATCCGCGACCTGTGCTTCCAGCTCCTCGATCTGGGTCATCTTCTGTTTCTTCTTCTCGAGGGCCCGCCGCGCCAGGTCGTCGCGGTCCTGCCGGACGGCCTCCCGCGCCTGGTCGTTGTGCTTCTCGACGTTGTCCTCCAGGCGACGTTTCTGTATCTCGAGGCGCTTTTTCTGCGTCGTGAGGTCGGCGATCCCCTGCTTGACGTCCTGCAGCTCGTCGCGAAGCTGCTCGTAGGAGTAGTCGAGCGTCTCCGTGGGGTCTTCGGCCCGATTCAGCAGGGCGTTGACCTTCGACCGGATGACGTACGACGCCCGAGACAGGATGCCCATACCCGATGGATACGGGCCGCGTTACTTAAAAGTCTAACACGTCTCACGGTATCCATGGCCGACCGCCTCCGCCTTCCCGGGCCCCGCGACTGTCCCGCGTCCCTCGATGGGCCCGACGAGCTCGACAGCCCCGAGGACGCCGACGCCGTCGTCGTAGCGGCCCCGCCCCACCCCCAGATGGGCGGCTCCCGGTCCGACCAGCGACTCACGGCCGTCAGCGACGCCCTCACCGACCGCGGCGTCGCCTGCCTCCGCTACGACTACGGTCCCTGGGACGAGGGCCGGGCCGAGCAACGCGACGTCGACTCGGCCCTCGACTGGGCCAGCGACCGGTTCGACGCGGTCGCTGCCTTCGGCTATAGCTTCGGCGCCGGCGTGACGATACTGGCGACCGCCGACCGCGACCCCCAGCCGGACGCACTCTCCGTTTTGGCCCCTCCGAACACCATCGTCGACGCGGGAGACGTGACCGATGCCGTCGAAGGAATCGGGTGTCCGGCCCAGGTGGTCTACGGCAAGCGCGACTCGACGGTGGACTGGGAACCGGTCGTCGAGCGAGCCGTCGATGCGGGCTGGTCGGTCGCGGAACTGTCTGCCGACCACCACTTCGTCGGCCAGCACGTGAAGGTCGGTGCTACGGTGGCAGACTTCCTCACTGAGCATCTCGGATGAGGGAACCCCCGCCATTTCTCGACGTATTCGATAGGTCACCGATGCGGTGAGCGTACGGCGAGCGAAGCGAGCCGTTTCACCGGACGCGAAGGAGCGAAGCGACTGAGCGTCCGGCTCTTTTTCGCCCACGTTTTTCGAGGAGCGGTGGTCGAGCGAAGCGAGACCACCCGACGAAGAAAAAGGTGGATGGAAATCCACATTAAGCCCGGCGTTCAAGACTCCGGACATGGGTACGTCGTACGTCATTGTCGGCGACGGAATCGCGGGGAGTTCCGCTGCCGAGACAGTACGTGAGGAAGACCCGGAAGGGGACGTGACGGTGCTCACCGACGAAGGTGAAGCACTCTACAATCGCATTCTGATCAAAGAGTTCGCCAAGGGCAAACTGCCGGAGGCGCCCATCTCGATCCACGAACCGGAGTGGTACGAGGAGCGGGACGTCGACCTCCGGCTCAACACGCACGTCACGGAGGTGGACACCGACGCACACGAGATTCATACCCACGAAGGCGAAACCATCGACTACGACAAGCTACTGGTGGCGACCGGGGGGACGCCGACGCAGCTCCCCGTCGAGAACTCCGACGCCGACGGCATCCACCACTTCTGGACGTTCCAGGACGCCCGGGCCATCCGGGAACACGCCGCCGAGGCCGACACGGGCATCATCGTCGGCGCCGGCCTCCTGGGAATCGACCTCGCGGCGGTCTGTGGCGCCCAGGACATCGACGCCCACTACCTGATGCGGGGCAACCGCTGGTGGCGCTACGCCCTCTCGCTGGAGGG
>CAZGAX010000199.1:0-5040 GCA_964523745.1 uncultured Halobacteriales archaeon
GCTCCGACGACCTCGTCGAGGCTGCATACGACGCGTTCTGGGGGCTCCGAATCGTCCGGGACCCACCGTTTCCGACCCTCGTCACGTTCATCTGCTCGGCCCAGATGCGCGTCGCCCGAATCTTCGCCATGCAACAGGCCCTCCGCGAGGCCTACGGCACTCCCGTCGAGTTCGACGGCCGGACGTTCCACGCCTTTCCGACGCCGGCCCAGCTCGCCGAAGCGACAGAAGCGGAACTGCGGGACCTGGGTCTAGGCTATCGGGCACCCTACGTCGCGGAGACGGCGAACATGGTCGCGGACGGCGTGGCCGACCCCGCCGACGCCGCCGACGTGGACTACGAGGACGCCCGGGAGTACCTCACGCAGTTCGTCGGCGTCGGTGACAAGGTGGCCGACTGCGTCCTGCTGTTCTCGCTGGGCTTCCTGGAGGCCGTTCCGCTCGACACCTGGATCCGACAGACGATAGGCGAGTACTACCCGAACTGTGACCGGGGCAACTACGCCGAGACGTCGCGTGCCATCCGGGAGACGTTCGGTACCGGAATTGCGGGCTACCCACAGACCTACGTGTTTCACTACCTGCGGACGGGTCAACGCCAGATACCGGAACGGCCGTAGGGTTTTGGGGCGGCCGGCCCTACGACGGCCACGTGACCGACAGAATCCGCGCTCACGTCTACGTCACCGGGACGGTCCAGGGCGTCTACTTCCGGGCGACGACCAGGGACGAGGCCAGAGACCGCGACGTCGACGGCTGGGTCCGGAACCTCGACGACGGCCGCGTCGAGGCGGTGTTCGAGGGCCCGGAATCCGCCGTCGAAGAGATGGTCGAGTTCTGCCACGAAGGGAGCGAGGCCGCTGTCGTCGAGGACGTCCAGGTGAGCTACGAGGACCCCCAGGCCGAGGACGGCTTCCGCGTTCGGCGGTGACCCGTCGTCGCTTGGCAACGCTCAAGGCCTCCGAGCGGAGAGTGAAGGACGAGCGAATGATTGCGACCCGCCGCCGGTTCCTCTCTGGACTGTCTGCTGGCTCGGCAGCGCTGCTCGCCGGGTGTAGCGACGACGGCGACGCGGGCCTGGTCGCCATCAAGCAGTACGTTGCCTACGGCGAGGGCGTCGAAAGAATCGACTACCCCCACGACGTCGACGTGCGCGTCACCGTCGAAAACGGAGCGAGCGAGGGTCGGTCGGGCGTCCTCCAGGTGGACCTTCGGCGCATCGAGACCGGGGGCGAGAGCCGAACCGTGACCGACACCTGGCGCCAGGAGCGCGAAGTGAGCCTGGGTCGAGGGTCGACTCGCCAGTATCACGTCGTCTTCGAGGACGTCGCCGAACGGGACGACCCGGACATGGAGTGGGAGGCGTCGGCCCGGATTCTCGACGACCAGGAGCAGACGTCTCCGGAGTAACGTAAAAATACCCTAGGCTACTCGGCCGAACGATTTGGACCCGTCTCCGCGTACTGTCTGCTGTATGCCGGATACAGTAGCTACGTCGCCACCTTCTCGTCGGACACTGGCATCGCCCGACGGAACGACCCCGTGGGAGGGGGCAGCCCCGTCGGAAGGCGAAACGGTCACGAGAGGTGACTGCCCGTGAGCGACGGTACGGCAACACCCCTGGCCGACTGGATCGCCGGCGGCCTCGGCCTGGATGCGGGTGGAGTCGTCGGCAGCGCCGTCGGAGGCACCGTCGCCGCTGCGCTCGTCCTGACGGTCATCCTGGCAAACGCGGCCGTCGCTGGCCCCTGGGCCAAGCGGAAGATTATGGCCGCGTTCTGGGGAAAACTCGGCCCCAATCGCATCGGCCCCTGGGGGCTCCTGATCATTCCGGCCGACGTCATTCGCCTCCTCTCCAAGGAGCTGATCGTCCCCGATAGCGTCGACCGGCCGGCATACGACCTCGGCCCGCTGCTCATGACCGCCTCGGCGCTGCTCGGCTTCGCCGTCGTCCCGTTCGGCACCGTACTGGGGGTGGAATTGCAGGTAGCCGACCCCGAGATCGGTGTCCTCTACGCCTTTGCCGTCGCCTCGCTGGCGTCGCTCGGCCTCGCGGTCAGCGGCTACGCCTCCAACAACAAGTTCGCCTTCCTGGGCGGGATGCGGTCTATCGCCCAGAACATCGCCTACGAAATTCCGCTGGTCCTCGTCGGCGCTTCTGTCGTCATGCTGGCCGGCTCGCTCCAGGTGAGCGAGATCGTCGCCGCGCAGTCGGGAACGTTACTCACCCTCGGCCCCGTCTCCATCCCCAACTGGTTCGTCTTCGTCAATCCGCTCGCCTTCTTCCTCTTCGTGGCCGCGAACCTGGCCGAGGTCGGCCGAAACCCCTTCGACCTACCGGAGGCGCCACAGGAAATCGTCGCCGGCCACATGACCGAGTACTCCTCGGTCTACTTCGTCCTCCTCTACCTGGCGGAGTTCTTGCACATCTTCCTCGGCGGCGCCCTGATTGCCGTCCTCTTTCTCGGCGGGCCGGGCGGGCCGGTCCTGCCGGGAGCCTTCTGGATGCTGGCGAAGATCTGGGCCGTCTTCGTCTTCACCCAGTGGGCTCGCGCCTCGATACCCCGTGTCCGGGTCGACCAGCTGATCCAGATCGGCTGGAAGGGCCTGCTCGTGCTGTCGTTCGTCAACCTGCTCGCCACGGCGGTCATCGTCGGTCTTGCCTGAGAAAGAAGGAGGGGCGGAAGTCGTCTCCTCCAGCAGAGTTATTCCGGGGCCGGGCGAACGCCCGGCCATGATCACGGGCTTGGAGATGGGGGTCGTCGACGCGAACGCGGCGGCCCTGGGGGTCCCGCGCAAACAGCTCATGGAGTCGAGTGGCAATGCCGTCGCCAACGCAATCCGAGACGTCGTTGACCCCGGCGCTGAGGTGACCGTCGTCGCCGGCCGGGGGAACAACGGCGGCGACGCCTTCGTCGCCGTTCGGTTTCTCGAGGACTACGACGTCCGAACCTGTCTCCTGGGTCGGCCCGAGACCATCACGACCGACATCGCCCGGGAGAACTGGAACGCCCTCGAACGGAGCGAGTACGACACGACCCAGTGGCGCGACGCCACCGACGTCGAACTCGACGACCCCGACCTCGTGGTCGACGCCATGCTCGGCACCGGCATCGCGGGGGACCTTCGTGAGCCGGAAGCCACGGCTGCCGCAGCCACGAACGACAGCGACGCTACTGTCCTGTCCGTCGACGTGCCCTCGGGGCTCGACGCCGAATCCGGCGACCTGGCGGACAACGCCGTCGAGGCCGACCACGTCGTGACGTTCCACGATACGAAGCCCGGCCTCGACGACCTCGATGCCGACGTCACCGTCGCGGACATCGGCATCCCGGAGGCGGCCGAACTGTTCGTCGAGCGCGGCGACCTCAGGCGGATCGAACGCGATCCGAAGAGCCACAAGGGCGACAACGGCGAAGTCCTCGTCGTCGGGGGCGGACCCTACGCCGGTGCGCCGGCGCTCTCGGCCCAGGCTGCCCTCCGTGCCGGCGCCGACCTCGTCCGGGTTGCCTGTCCGGCGGCCGTCTCACACGAGATCCAGATCTACAGCGAGAACCTGATCGTCCGCCGCGTCGACGGCTACCAGCTCGAACCTGCCCACGTGGGAAAAATCATGGAGTGGGCGGCCGAGCACGAGGTGATGCTGATCGGACCCGGACTCGGCGACGACCCGGCCACGCTCGAAGCCGTCCAGGGTCTCCTGGAGGCGTTCGACGGAACGGCCGTCGTCGACGCAGACGCACTCGAAGTCGTCCCGGGGTCGGCCACTTCGGCCGAACTGATCTGCACACCCCACCAGGGCGAACTGGTCGAGATGGGCGGCCGGACTAGCGACGACTGGCGCGAACGCCAGGACCTGGTCGCCGACTTCGCTGCCGACCTCGACGCCACGTTCCTCGTCAAGGGTGCCTACGACGTCGTCTCCGACGGCGAGACGACCCGGGTCAACCGGACCGGCAACGCCGGAATGACCGTCGGCGGGACCGGTGACGTCCTCGCCGGCGTCACTGCCTCGCTCGCCGCTCGTCTCGAACCCCGACACGCGGCGGCGATCGCGGCGTACGCCAACGGCGCAGCCGGCGATAGAGTCGTCGACGAACGTGGCCACGGCCTCGTGGCGACCGACCTGCTCGACGCGATTCCGGGCGTGCTCTGGGAGACGGTGTAGGCCACTCCTGGATTAATTTCGGGGCCCGGTCCTACGCTTCTGCGCCGGTCTCGACCAGTTTACTTGCCCTGTCCCGGGCCTGCTCGACGACGGCCGGCCGGGCCTCGAAGTCGACGACGGCCTGGTCGTCGTAGTCGACCTCGTGGACGTGGGCGTTGTCGTGGATCCAGGAGACGACGCTCATCGTCTCGTCGGTCATCGGGAGGACGAGCCGTTCGCGTTCCAGGTCCGGCAGTTCGGCGTGGACCCGGTCACAGAGCGCGTCGAGATTCTCGCCGGTCCGGGCGCTGACCGCCACGGGATTCGGGGCCAGCGCCGACAGAGCCTGTCGCTTTCGTTCGAGTTCGGCCTCGTCGACGGCGTCGATCTTGTTCAACACGGTGACGATCGGCGCCTCGTTCCGTTCGTAGAGGGTGTCGTGAGAGGTGACGACCTTCTCGCGAATCTCCTCGATGGGTTCGCTCACGTCGACGACCAGCAGGACGAGGTCCGCCCGGTAGACGGCGTCGAGCGTCGACTTGAACGACTCGACGAGCCAGTGGGGAAGGTCCGAGATGAAGCCGACGGTGTCCGTGACGAGGACGTCCCGGCGCTCCATCTCGGCTTTTCTGGTGGTCGTTCCCAGCGTGGTGAACAGCCGGTCTTCGGACTCGGCAGTCGTGTCGAGGTCCGGATGGAGCTCCTCGTTCTCGTCGACGTCGAGGTCTTCCGCGAGGCGGCGCAGCAGCGTCGACTTGCCGGCGTTCGTGTAGCCGGCCAGCGCCACGAGGTCGAAGCCCGCCTCGCGGCGGTGTTCCCGTCTGTGCTGTTCGGTCTGTTCGATCTGGGAAAGCTCGTCCCGGAGCCGGGATATCTGGGCCTTGATGTCCTCC
>CAZGAX010000200.1:0-5014 GCA_964523745.1 uncultured Halobacteriales archaeon
ACCGCGACATCGACCGGTTCACCTACAACATGCTGTTCGACGAGAAGATGGGCGATACCATCCACCTGGCGCTGGGCAAGGCCTTCGAGGAGTGCGTGCCGGACGACCGCGAGTTCAACGAGAGCGCGATGCACCTCGACATGATCGTCGACATGAGCGAGGACAGTTTCATCGAGGTCGACGGCGAGTTCGTCCAGGAGAACGGACAGTTTGTCTTCGAGGACGACGCCTGAGTTGGAGTGTTCGTCCCGTCGCTATGGCTCCTCCAGTCCGGTAGACCGGGCGACGGCAGAACCTTTTGGCACATACCGCTTTGTGTGCACCGGACGTACTCACGTATGGTGCTTGGTACCGCTGGACAGGGGCAGGTGGTCCTCCCGTTTGAAACGCGACCGGGCACCGAGTGAGAAACCATGGCCGACGCACACAAACTCGACTGTGAGGCGGCAGAGAACGATTGCCGGTTCATCGTCCAATCGGAGGACGAACAGGAGGCGATCGAACTGGCCAGGAACCACATGAAGGAGTCCCACGGGAGGGACGTGACGGAGGAGGACCTTCGAGAGCAGCACCTCCAGGTCGTCTAACGGGTCACGTAGCCGACGCTGGGCCACATTGCCGACGTTCAGACCACGTCGCCGCGGACGGTGGTGCCATCCTGCTGGTCGCGGTAGGCCTCGACGACCTCGGCGGCCGTTTCGGCCTCGTCTTCGTCCATACCGATCATCTCCAGGGCGCCGGCGAGAGTGGGGAAGACGTACTCGCCGCTCCGGAGTTTTTCGAACGCTTCGTCGCTGCGCTGGCCGTCGATCCACAGGCAGGCACCCCGAGGGTCGAGGATTTCCTCGTAGGATTCCCGTGCCATCGCCCCTTTGAGCCGCTGGGTCACGTTGTCTTCGAAGCCGGTGTTACAGACTTCTAGGTGGACCGGCTCGTCCTCGTCGAGCAGGTGGGCAGCCAGGCACTGCTCCGGCGCGGCGTGACCGCTCTGATTCGCACGAAGGAACTCGGGATGCTCTCGGGCCCACTCGGCGTCGACGGTCTGGCCGACGCCCTTGACGCCGTGGGACTCCTGGAACTCCTCCTCGGCATCGGCGTCCCGGCCGAACAGGAGGTCCTTGGTGACGTAGACGTCGAGGCGCTCGACGGGGTCGAGGCCGAGGGCGACGTCGCCGAACACCCAGAGTTCTCTGACGGGGACCGGCATCGGCTCGCTCTCGACGGTGTCGACCAGTCGCTCGAGTCGGTCGACGGCTTCCTCGCGAGCGAAGTCGGTCATCTTGTGATGGGTAGTCTTCGGGAGTGGAAAACGGTTGTCTCTCTGGCCGGGCCTGGGTGTACGGTCCTGGCTCTGCCACCGCACCGTCGGGAAAGCCGTTGGCCCGCTGGCTCACGGCCCCCTTCGGTCGCGTCTGGCAGTCGGCGCCGAGCCAGCGAGCCACAGCACCCGTTACAACCAAACTCCTGGCGGACTGAAAGGGCGAACCTCGCGTCGCGGCGGAGCCGCGACGTTATAGGAGGCCGGCTTCGCCGGCCTCCCCGCTGGCGTTTACTTGGTCGTCTGAGCGACCCCTGTCGAGCGACCGGAGGGAGCGAAGACGTGACGCTCAGCGACCGCCAGCGAGGTGAGGGCTTTCAACGTCGTTGCGGTGGCGGTACCGTCAAGCACGTACTCACCAGAATCACATCGAAGTCGATGGAGTCAGGAGGCGGGGCCACAAGCACCCACACAGCCATGACCGCCACAGCGTGGACCATCCTCCTCGTCGCCGGCCTCTTCGAGGCGGCGTGGGCCATCGGCCTCGTCTACACCGACGGCTTCAGCGAACTCCGTGCATCCCTCGCAACCCTCGTCGCCCTCGCCATCAGCATGGTCCTGCTGGCTCGCGCCGTCCAGGAACTGCCCGTCGGCACCGCCTACGCCGTCTGGACCGGCATCGGCGCCGCCCTGACGGCCGTCCTCGGCATCTACCTGTTCGACGAATCGGCCAGGCCGCTTCGGCTGCTCTTTCTGGGCGTCATCGTCGTCGGCATCGCCGGGCTCCACGCCACCTCGGCCTGAGGGGCGGCATCGAAACGCTCTCCCCACTCCGCCGGCAACCTCCTTTCAATGGAGTGCGACAAGTGCGGCGACTCCGCGGTCTACCACGCCGCCTACTCTGGCCTGCACCTCTGTGAGGACCACCTCTTCAGGTCGGTCGAGACCCGGGTCCGCCGCCGTGTCCGCGAGGACAATCTCCTGCCCGACGACGCCAGCCCCGAGGACCCAGAGACGTGGGTCGTCGGTCTCTCCGGCGGCAAGGACAGCGTCGTCCTGGCGACGATTCTGCAGGAGACCTTCGACCAGGACCCCCGCGTCGAACTCGTGGCCCTTTCTATCCACGAAGGAATCGAGGGGTACCGGGACGCCAGTCTCGACGCCTGCAAGGAGCTGGTGGCGGACCTCGGTATCGAGCACGAGGTCGTCAGCTACGCCGAGGAGTACGGCGTCGAGATGGACCAGGTCGTCGAGGACGACCCCCACGACATGGCAGCCTGTGCCTACTGCGGCGTCTTCCGGCGCGACGCCCTCTCGACCTACGCCGCGGAACTGGGTGCGGACAAGCTACTGACCGGGCACAACCTCGACGACGCCGCCGAGACGGCGCTGATGAATTTGCTGGAGGGCGACGTCGAACAGATCGCCCGGCAGTTCGATTCCAGTCTGGGCCCCTTCGAGGGTGCTCCCGAGGGACCGACCCGGGGCGAGAGCGAGCACTTCGTCCCACGAGCCAAACCCCTCCGGGACGTCCCCGAGAAAGAGGTGGCATTGTACGCTCGCTTCCGGGACCTGCCGGCCCACATCACCGAGTGTCCTCACGCCGACGAGGCGTTCCGCGGCAAGGTCCAGGAACTGCTCTTGAATCTGGAGGAGGACCACCCGGGAACGCGCCACTCCATCATGGCCGGCTACGAGGAGTTAGCGGGGATGGCTGCCGACAAGTACCGTGGTGGGCAGGAAGAAGCGGAGCTAGGCGAGTGCGAGCAGTGCGGCGCGACGACGGCCCGGACGATCTGCCGGGCCTGTAGTCTGCTGGAAGCGCTGTAGGGCCGCTCCGCTCAGATGAACAGGAGCGCGACGGCCGCCAGCAGTCCCACCACGCCGACCGCCACGCCGACGTCGGCCAGCGTCCGGTCGAGGTCACCCCGATGGTCAAGGTAGACGGCAGTTCCCAGCAGGAGGACGCTGCCGAGGAACACTGCGGCGGGGATCGCGGGATGGAGTCCACCGCCGTCGTGACTCCGGTGGCCGGCGTGGGCGCCGGCGCGGCCCGAGACGACTACGAGCCCGACCAGCGCCGCGAGAGCCCGCCGCCGCATCAGGTCTCACCCGCCGTGGCTACGACGCTCAGGAGGAGGCCGAGCATGCCGGCCATCACGATGCTTCCGGCCCAGACGTGGGTCGTCCACGCGACGCCGACGCCGAGTTCGATCACGGCGTGGTACGTGGCAACGAACGTCATCGGGACGAGGGCGGCAACCAGGCGAGCGGCCAGTGTGTCGTCCGGGGTCGGTCGCCGCCAGCGGGCCAGTCCGTCGGCGACGATCCCGGCCGTGACTGCCGGCCAGGCGTACTCGAAGTGGTTGAAGGCGGCCGACGAGGCGAGGGCCGGTGCGAGGAAGACCAGCGTGTAGGCACCGGGCGGAAGGTCGAATCGGCGGGCGAGGACGAGCACGGTCCCGACGTATATCAGGGGATAGGTGATCGTCGCGGCGATGCCGACCCGCAGGATCGCACCGTCGCCGTCCGGCGGCACGAAGTGCGGATAGGGAGCGGCGAGCGGATTGAAGAAGAGCGTGAACAGCGCGATCAGCGTCGTCACCAGACCGGCGGAGATGACCACCGGGAGGCTGCGAACGCCCCGGGCCTCGCCGCGATGCCAGGCCGACCGGAACGGCGAGGCGAGAAAGAGGCCGGCGCCGAGAGCGAGCGCCAGGTGACTCGGACTGACCAGCGCTTCCGTACTCTCTTCGAAGCCGAAGGCGGTGTGCCAGGCCAGGTCACCGAGCCCGCCGAGTCCGAAGATGACGACTCCGACGACGCCCCAGCCGTAGCCCGTCGGGACGGCCTCGACCCAACTGGCACCCTTACGGCGCTGGAGGACCGTCGCGGCGCCGAGGACGGCTGCGATGGCCAGAAACATCGAGTAGAAGAAGACGTGTTCCGTCGTGAAAAAGCCCTCTTCGGCGAAGCTGACGCCGTAGAGGGCGTGGCGCCGGAAGTCGAGTGCGACGCCGACGACCATCAGCAACGATAGCACGGCGACGACGGCGTCGAGTTGCCACCGCGACATCGGCCCCAGACCCGCTTCTGTCCGGTATCCCGCCCGGTCGAACGTCATACGAGACGCTTCGACCGGCCGTCAGTTAACACTGCTCCCGTTGTCGTCGATAAAAAAGCAGCCGCGGTGAGGCGGCTCCGTAGTGTCAGGCGAGGTACGGTGTGGTGTCAGTCGGTCCGGATGACGTCGAGCCCGTTGTTCTGCTCGACGGCCTCCTGGCCGCCGTCGGTGTGGCCGAACTCTCGGTTGTCCTGCTGGAAGTTGCTGGCCGCGTCGAAGGCCTCGCCGTCCTCGGGGCCCTCGATGGCCTGCCGGGACTTGTTGGCCTGCTTCTGGGTCGTCGGGCCGAGCACCTGGGCGCTCTGGACTCCGGTCATGATGGCCATGACGCGGACCTTGCCCTTGTACTCGTCCTGGATGCGGGCGCCCCAGATGACGTTGGCGCTCGCCTCCAGGCGCTCGGTGATGTTGTTGGCGATGCCCTCGGCCTCCTTCAGCGTGAGGTCGGGGCCGCCGGTGATGTGGACCAGTCCGCCCGAGGCGCCGCGGTAGTCGACGTCCAGGAGCGGGTGGTTCATCGCGTCGCTCACCACCTCGCGGGTCTTGTTCTTGTCCTGGGTCTCCCCGACGAGCATCACCGCGACGCCGCCCTGATTCATGATCGTGGACATGTCCGCGTAGTCCAGGTTGAT
>CAZGAX010000201.1:0-4980 GCA_964523745.1 uncultured Halobacteriales archaeon
GCATCACCTCGTACTCCAGTTCGATCCAGCCGTCGATGGACTCGGTGATCATCACGCGGTTGTCCCGCGAGAGATTGAGCCCCTTGCGGACGGCCTCCTTGAGTTCGTCCATGTCGTCGATGACGCCCGACCCGGCCCCGCCGAGGGTGTAGGTCGTCCGCATGATGACCGGCAGGCCGCCGACCTCTTCGACGGCCGCTTCCACCTCGTCTACGGAGTCGATGGTCGTCGAGGCCGGGACCGGCTCGTCGATGGACTTCATGCGCTGACGGAACTGGTCGCGGTCCTCCGTCGCGTAAATGGTGTCCAGGGGAGTGCCCATCACGTCGACGTCGTGTTCCTCCAGGACGCCCTCCTCCGCGAGTTCGGCCGTGACGTTCAACCCCGTCTGGCCGCCCAGCCCGGCGATGACGCCGTCGGGCTGTTCCTCCCGAATGATCTCCGAGATGGCCTCCGTGTTGATCGGTTCGATGTACACCTCGTCAGCCATCTCCGGGTCGGTCATGATCGTTGCCGGATTGGAGTTGACGAGGACGACTCGGGCCCCCTCCTCCTGCAAGGCCCGACAGGCCTGCGCTCCCGAGTAGTCGAACTCCGCCGCCTGTCCTATCTGGATCGGTCCGCTCCCGATGAGTAGAATGGTGCGGTCGTCGCCCCGTGTCATTACACGGGCAGAGCCGACACATCGTAATAAGCCCGGCGAAAGATTGCGACGATCGTAGAGGAGTTACGAATATCGAAATGCGACCGGCTCACACGGGAGGCGGTCACAGGTCACGGCCGTCGGTCGGGCCCACTGTCGACTCCGCGGTCCAACGACGGCCCGGGAGCCCCGCGGGATGAGGGCCCACGTCGGCCGGACACCTGTCACGAGGCTCGGGACGACCCGTGAAAATTCGTTCGATGCAGCCTGCGGCTCGTCGGACCCGTCGGCCGGCCTTAGTTCTCCAGGCCGGGGAAGCGGTACCGGTAGGGCTGGTCTTCGATGACTTCGACCTCGTCGGAACCGGCCCGGCGGCCGAGGACCGTCGCGACGCGGTGGGCGCTGTCGAACTCCTCGCCGCGCTCTTCGAGCAGGCGGAGGATTTCGGCCGCCGTCAACGGCTCGTCGGCGTCGACTTCCGCCAGGACGTCCCTGATGCGCTCGAAATCGCCGCGCCGGATTGACATGGACTACCCGTCGGCCAGGGGCGACAAGAAAGGGCGTCAGACGAGCGTCAGACGCAAGACGGCGGGACGATCAGGCCACGTCGTACCGTTCAGGCCAGGTCGTCCGGACCGAGCGCGCCGACCTCGTCGTCGTTCTCGACGTCCGGTTCGGCGGTCAGTTGCCGGTAGGCCTGCGCGGCGACGGCGATACCGAACACCGTTACGGCTGCCCCGGTGAGCGACTGGGCCACGATGCGCACTGTCGGGCCGGCGATACCGACGATGCCGGCAATCCACCCGACGATAGTCGAAAGTATTGCGACGACGAGACCGAGCACAAACAGCTGGAACCGGTTACCCTTTGTCAGCTCCCAGCTCGCCGAGAACGCCTCGAAGACGTTCTTGTCCTCGACGAGGATCTCGTAGTTGTAGAAGAAGAGTGCGACCGCGAGGAAGATTCCGGGGAGGACGAACAGCAGGAGGCCGATGAAGACGGCGATGGCGTAGAGGATCGCACCGACGATCAGGTTTGCCAGCGCCCAGCCCAGCCGGCGAGTGAAGTTATTCCGGGGCAGGCGCTCGGTTTCGTCGCTGACGAGCGTCCGGATGGCACCGACCTTGACGGCAAACTGGACGACGAACACGGCGACGATCGCCAGGGCGAGGACGGCGACTGGCAAGTCGAGGAACGCCAGCCTGGTTCCCTCCTCGACGGCCGACCGGATCTCTGCCGCCACCGAGGGGTCGAGGTCGACCAGCAACGACTGGTAGTCGATCGATTCGAGAACGCCCTGGGCCAGCGACTGGGCGACGACGGTGTTTGCCAGCGAGATCGCGACGAAGACCGCGAACAGGACCAGGGCGTTGCGCTCCAGCGTCCGGTCGAGCCCGTCACGCAGGGCGTCCTCGATGTCGAATGCCATTCCTGGCCCACCGTCCGAAGGCCTCGGGGAAAATCCTGTCTATCGACACGTCGGCGCTACAGCGAGCGGGCCCGGGTTCAGACGGCCGTGTCGTGCTCCGACTCGAAGTCGCGCTCCTGGCGGTACTCCTCGACGAACGCCGCGACGTCGAATTCGAGCATCTGCTGTTCGAACTCGGTCATCGCCTCCCCGCTCTCGGCGTGGCTGATGGCGTGTTCCATCAGTTCGACCAGCAACTCCACGATAATCTCGTGGAGCCGCCGGGCGTCGAAGTCGGTCATCCAGACCAGCGCGTAGCCGACCTGGCCGTCGTCGGAGACGTCTGCGCTGGCGACCTGCTCCGGGAACTCTTCCAGGACCATGCCCATGACGTGGGCCAGCGTGAACTCCTCGAAGTCGTCGGCCGTGTCGACGGTCTCCCGCAGGACGTCGGCCAGGAACTCGGGGACGAACCGACCCAGCGGGTGCGCGTCCATGACGACGGCGTGGATTTCGCCGCAGGAACACTGGTACTCCCGCTGGCCCAGGTCGAGGTCGTGGACGTGGACGGTTTCGCCGCAGGGTAAGTCGAGCGTCTTCTCTCGCTTGCCCGGGACACCCGGCTGTGCCATTGCTACGAGGTTGGGGAGTCCGTCGCATAAGGGCCGCGATACGATGTTGGTGGGTGAGTCTGTCTCGTAGACACCGCCACCGCGACGGCGGTGAAAGCCCTCACCTCGGTCGCGGTCGCTGTGTCGGATATCCTCGGTCGTGACACTCCCTCGGATAGTGCCGACGCAGCGACTACACGAAGCGCGACCGAGGTTCGCCCTTTCAGTCCACCAGGGACGGCAACCCCTGTGGCAGTTACCCGTCGGTTGGCGCGCGGGAGATTCCGAGCGGTGCGAGGAAATCCGCCTTAGAAGCCGTCCCCTGGCCGAGAGCAGTGTCGATCTGATCACACGCAACCTGCTGGCAATACTTCACACGAGGGAAGTAGCCGTCGAGCCGACAACAGAGAGCGATAACAGAACGTTATGGCCAGTCGTCGCGGTCGTCGCCCTGGCTCTGGGTCGGCGTCTCGGCCTCGCCCAGTTCCCAGCCTGCCGCGTCGGCCGCGTCCTCAACAGGCAGGTACTCCCAGCCGGCCTCGTCAGCGAGTTTCTCGTCTTCCTCGTCGGTCCCGACGAAGACGTGGCGTTCCGTCCCGAACTGCTCCAGCACGTTCGCCAGACTCTCCTCCCGGCCGCGCGGGCCGGAGAAGAAGTCCTGGCGAATCCGGTGTTTCCGGGTGAAGTTCGTCACGACGTAGGTCGGCTTCTCCGAGATGACGCCGACGTACTGGCTCCACTGGCGGGCGTCGTTGAACACCGAATCGGGGTGTGCGAGCTGTTTGAGCGCCTCGAGGTCGAAGGCGAGAGTCATGTCGCCGCTGCCGCCGTCCATGTTCCAGAGTCGGCGGGACGGCCGCAAAACGGTGTCGGTCCCCGACGACAGTCCCGGTTCAGACTCGTCTGACGACACGCCTAAATCGCCAGCGGCCCGAATGGCCAATCCATGATGGCGACGACTCACGCGCTGGCCGGGATGCTCGTCGGCCTCGGACTGGCGGGCCTGGCTCCCGAGGCGGCGGTCCCGGTCGTCCTCGCCGGCGCCGTCGGCGGCTTCGTCCCCGACCTCGACATGGGCCGGAACCACCGCCGGGACCTGCACTTTCCGGTCTACGGGTCGGTCGCTGGAGTCGTCGCCCTCGGTGGTGCGCTGGTGGTCGACTCCGTGGCGGTCGTCGTGGTGGCGGCGTTCCTGCTCGCCGGGGCCGTCCACGCCGTCAGCGACGTGGTTGGCGGCGGGCTCTCGCTCCGGCCGTGGGCCGAGACGACACACCGCGCCGTCTACTCACACTACCACGGGCGGTGGTGGCGACCCCGGCGATGGATCCCCTACGACGGCTCGCTCCCCGACCTGGCGCTGGCCGGCGCCCTCGCGATTCCTGTGATAGTCGGAACGACGGGCACCGTCCGAGGGCTTGCGGCGACGCTCCTGGCCTGCTCCGTCGGCTATGCCCTCGTGCGAAAACAGCTGCCCGACTACGCCGAGGCGGCGGCCCGTCGGGCGCCGCCGTGGCTCGGGGAACACATTCCGGACCGGTTTCTCGACGGCTGAACGCTAAAATCGGGAACGGCGTAGCGTTACTCGGCCTGCGGGGCCGGCTCGAGCTTGTCCAGGTCCACAGATTTTTCGAGGAGAATCTCCTTCTGGTCTGCGACCTGGCGCTGCTCGCGGATGAGCTGTTTGTACGTCGACTGCTGTGAGAGGTCACCGATGAGGACGCCGCCGATGAGCTGACCGTCCTGGAAGGTGAGCCGGCGCCACTCGTTGTCGCCGTAGGCCCGCTCTGCCTCGTCGTCGCCCTCTGTCGGGTGCCCGAAGGAAAGGAAGGGGAAGTCGAAGTGAGTGATGGAGTAGGAGGGGACCCAGCGGAACTCCTCGACTGCCTCGTCTGCGACCATGTTCTTGGCTGCCGTCGCGCCCTGTTCCTTCGCGGAGCCCCAGGCGCCGTTCTGGGTGCGCCGGCCGATGAGCACGTCGTGGAACTGCGTGATGTCCCCCGCCGCGTAGACGTCCTCGACGTTGGTCTGCATGTACTCGTCGACGACGATTCCGTTATCGGTCTCGACGCCCGAGCCCTGGAGCCACTCCGTGTTGAAATTCAGCCCGATGGCGACGCCGGCGAACTCGCCCTCGTAGCGCTCGCCGTCGGGGTCGACGGCCGCGACGACGTGCCCCTCGTCGTCCGTCTCGAAGCGGTCGACGCCCGAGTCGAACACCGGCGTGACGCCGTTCTCTTCGAGGGCGTCGTGGACGATGCGGGCCCCCTCCAGCGAGAGGGCGTAGCGCCACCAGCGGTTGCCCCGCATCAGGTAGTGGG
>CAZGAX010000202.1:0-4872 GCA_964523745.1 uncultured Halobacteriales archaeon
GCCCGGGCCGTCTCGACGTCGGCGTCGGCCAGCGAGGCGAACAGCCGGACGCTGCCGTCTGCCTGCTGGACGCCGCCCTCGTAGGTGACGGCCGCGTCGGTCGCCGCGGCCAGACGCTGGAGGACGAAGCCGTCGTCGGCGACGTCGACGACCAGCCTGGTGTGGGCGGTCGACAGCAGCGCCGACTTGCGCTCGACGGCGCTGATGGCCGAGGCGATGGTCTCACCGAGTTCGACCAGCACCGCGCGGACGGTGTCGTCGAACGCACCGGCAGAGCCGGCGTAGACCGTCAGGACGCCGTAGAGTACCTCGTCGTAAGCCAGCGGAACGCTCAACACCGACTGGTAGTCCCGTGCCAGCGCCTCCGGGCGCCAGGCCGCTCCGCGCAGGTCGTCGGTGACGTTGTCGACGACCGTGACGGTCGCTTCGCGGGCCGTCCGGACCGCCGGGTCACGCCCAGCATCGAGTCCCAGGTCGACGCTGTCGAGGTAGCCGTTGCCCTCGCCGGCCCAGACTCGCGGCGTGACGGCGTCGGCCGTCTGGTCGCGCTCTCCGATCCAGGCGAAGGCAAACCGGTCGGCGGCGGTCAGCTTCTCGCAGACCGCACGCTCTATCTCCTCGCGGGTCTCGGCGCCGACCAGCGCACCGTCGATCTCGCGGATGAACTCGTTGATCCGGTTGACGGCGGTCAGCTCGCGGTTGCGGTGCTGGAGCTCTCGTTCCTGGCTGCGCAGCCGGCTCTCGCGTTCGACCCGGTCCAGCGCAGCCTCGACGGTGGCCGCCAGCAGGTCGGTCAGCTCCCGGGCCACGTCGTCGAAGACGCCCACCTCGGGGCTGCCGGCCAGGAAGACGCCGTGGTCGCCCAGGGGGACCACCGCGCAGCTCCGGACGTCCGTCGCCGGGTTGGTGAGCAGGTCGGTTTCGTGGACGTGGGCGTAGAAGTCGGTCTCGTCGGCGACGAACGCCTGACCTGGGAGACTGTCGGGCGCGGCGTCCAGCGTCGGCAACGGGCCGTGGAGCCGTTTCATCGCCGGCGAGTGGGCGACCGGTTCGAGGACGCTGCCGTCGTCGTCGAACAGGAAGACGGCGCTGGCATCGAGGTCGAGGACGTCCGCGGCGTCGTCGACGGCGATCCGACCGATCTCACGGGCGGTCTCTGCGTACAGCAGGTCTCGCGTCGTGCGGTGGAGCGCCGTCAGCGCCTCCTCGCGTTCCTTGCGCTTGGTGACGTCCCGGCAGCTGTACAGGACGGTGCCGCCCTGGATGGAGACCTCGCGGGCGTTGACGAGCAGCGTGTGTTCCCGGCCGGCCTTGTCCTCGGCGGTGCACTCGACGTTCGTCAACACGCCCTCAGCGGCGAGGTTCTCCCGGTCGACTACGTCGCCCAGGAGCGCGTCGATGGTCCCGAGGTCGTAGATTTCCTCGGCCGTGTAGCCGAAGATGAAGTGAACGTTCGGGCATACGTAGGTGAACCGGCCCTCGTCGTCTGTGATGAGGACCGTGTCGGTCATGTTGTTCAACGTTACCCTGTGGAGTTCCTCGGACTCCCGGAGTTCCCGTTCCAGTCGATTCCGTTCGGTGACGTCTCGGCCGTCGACGACCACCGTGGTCACGCCCTCGCCGGTTTCGACCGGGCGGACGGTCAACTCCAACGTTCGCGGCGCTCCGCTCGCGCCGTCGACGGCCGCTTCGGCGGTCTCGAAAGACCCCTCCAGGGCCTCCTGGACGGCCGTCCGGACGGTCTCGACGGAGTCGGCCGCCAACCAGGGCTGGCCCCAGAAGGGGACGTCGACCCCGAGGGCCGCGTCCCCGGCCAGGCCCCTGGCAGATTCGTTGGCACGCTCGAGACAGCCGTCGCCGTCGAGCACCCACGTCAGGGTATGGGGGTCCCGGAAGACGGCGTCGAACTGGCTGGCGCGCCTGGATTCGTCGGTAGCCATTGCCAGTGCTAGGGGACCCGCCGGGCCTTAGCGGTGGTGTTAGCGCTCGCCCATCGCCTCGCCGGCCACCTTCCGGCCCTGGGCCGTCAGGGCCACCTCCTTCCGCTCGCGCTCCACTTCGATCACGTCCAGTTCGATGAGCTGGTCGTATATTTCCTCGACTTTCTCGACGTCGATGCCGACGAATTCGGAGATGCCGAAGGGACTCACGCCGGAGTACAGTGCCATAATCACCCGCCGCTCGACGGGATCGAGATCCAGGTCGGCACGGTTGCGCTCGGCGCCCTCCTCCAGCAGCCGTTGCAACACCGAGATGTGGTGTTCGCGACCGGAGAGGTGGGTCTCGACGCTACGGTCGTCTTCGTCCGTGTGTTCGACTTCGATGACCGCCCGCTCCTCGCCGGCGACCATCGACTCGTCGGTCTCCATGTCGCCGATGTCGTCGCGGTCGATGTCGAACTTGTTGCCGTCCTCGAGGACCAGCAAGACGGCGCTGTCGGTGATCTTCAGTCGGCCGCGCTGGAACTCCTCGCCCTGGACGACGCCGCCCTTGACGGCCGGGTGTTTGACGTAGACGATGGCGCCGTCGAGCGACGCCCGGTAGAAGTTCGTCTGGAAGGTGTCGTGGTCGGGCGTGGTCACGAGGAGCACGTCGTCGCCGACGTACAGCGTCGAGTAGCCGGTCTCGGACTTGGCGGCCTGGTTGACGTCGTACCGCTCGCCGAGGCGGTCGATGTCGGCGAGCGGTACGACGCGCTTCTCGTCGGCCGCCAGCACGAGGCGCTCTGTCGTCAGCAGGATGCGACACTGGCGCCACTCGGCGTCCGAGAGTTCCTGGCCGTGCT
This sequence comes from uncultured Halobacteriales archaeon, assembly GCA_964523745.1. Lineage (GTDB taxonomy): Archaea > Halobacteriota > Halobacteria > Halobacteriales > Haloarculaceae > CAZGAX01. The sequence goes on from CAZGAX010000202.1 coordinate 2,786, forward strand.
TGACGACCTGCATGAACTTGCCGCGCGTGTCCTCGATCTTTTTCTCGTCGCTCATGGCCCGCTGTCAGTGCCAACACTACCGCCGGCCCGCAATTAGGCGTTTCCCCCGTCTATCAACCGTGAATATTGGCTCGCGCCCCGTGTATAGTGGTGAACGGCTGGTGATGGATGCCGGGCGTCGTGGCACGGTCGGACCGCCGTGACTTCCACGGATAGAGGAACGAATGACAACACCTATCATTCTGCCTGCTATATGATCACATATGCCACATACCGACAGCCAGCAGTCGGTTTCACATTGCATCGCGTGTGGGTTCGAGGCCGACACCGGGGGCGAGGACTGGAACGTCGTGGAATCACCGTCGTTCGGCCGACTGACGAGTTGTCCCGAGTGCGGGAGTACCAACGTCACGCTCCGGCGGTGAGTCGGGAAACGGTCGCCTACTCCTCGCTCATCGCTTCGCTTGCCAGGTTCCGACCCTGGGCGTTCAGCGTCACCTCGGTCCGCTCGCGAACCTTGTCCACGGCCCCCACGTCGAGCAGTTTCTGGTAGATCTCCTCGACTTCGTCGACGTCGATGCCGACGAAGCCGGCTATCTCGAAGGGACTCACGCCCGAATACAGCGCCATCAGGACTTCCTTTTCCGTACTACTCAGTTCGAAGTCGCCTTCGCGGTCCTCGATGACCTTGCCCAGCAGGGTTTCCAGGGCCCGGGTGTGTCTGTCTGTGCCCGAGAAGTGCGTCTCGACGCTCCGGTCCTCGTCGTCGGTGTGTTCGACGGCGACGACGGTACGCTGGTCGCCGTTGACGGTTCCCTGGCTCGACTCGACGGTGCCGACGTCCTCGATCTCGAACGTGGCTGTTTGACCTCCCGGCAGCCCCAGCGTGATGCGGTCGTCCTCGAACCGGAAGCGGGCCTTCGACCAGCTCGCGTCGTCCTGGACGACGCCGCCGACGATGGCCCGGTGTTTCACCAGAATGACCTCGTCGTGGAGCGCCGCACGGCAGTACTCCGACTCGAAGTCGTCGACCTTCCCCGCGTCGACGGCGACGACGTTGTCACCGATCCGGAGCGGGAGGGCCGATCCGACCGCCAGGTCCTCGGGAATCGGGTCGTCGTCCTCGGCCGGGAGCGTGATCTGTTTGTGGGCGATAGCCCGCTTGCCGCCGTTGGTCGCGAGCACCAGGCGTTCGTTGGTAAGGACGATCCGACAGGAGCGCCAGTCGGCGTCGGGCAGCGGCTGGCCGTCCTTGACGGCGTAGAGATAATCGCCGGACGTGTCGACCAGCTTCTGTTCCCCTTCGCTCATGAGGCCCGATCGTACCGGGTGGTAGTGGCTCGAAGGTATATAAGTCCCGACACAAGACACGACCCCAAGGCCTCAGACGAACCGCCGGACTGACCAGTACATGCCCTGGAGGAGGTTCTTTCCGAAGCCGACAGGCGAGAAGCCGGCGTCAGGATCCCGGGCCGGTTCGAAGGCGTTCGAGACTGTCTCCGCGTCGACGTGGCACAGGTCACCGCTGTGAACCCGCCGCCCGTCGGCGTCGGCGACTCGCAGCAACGCCACGTCCTCGCCTGTCCCGACGACGCGGTAGACGCCCGGCTCGAGCGTCCCGTCTGTCGGGCGAACGTGGTCGCCGACGACGGCATCGGTCGACCCCGCCATCACGACGACCCACGAGCCACGGCGTAGTTCGCCACCGTCAGTTGTCCGAGGAACAGGACGAGCGTCAGCGAGAATAGCACCAGTCGCCGTTCCAGCCCGTCCAGGGCCAGGTGGCCCGCGACGAGTCGAGAGACGGCGATGGTCACCGCCGCGATCGCCACGATCGCCCAGGTGGGAACGATCCGCCACATCGCACAGAACGACGAGTACACCGCTCCGGGCCCGGTCTGCGTCGAACTGGTCATCGAATCACTCCGACGGGTCGGCGCCTCTTGAGTGTTGCAGTCGGTTTCAGCCGCTGAAGTCGCGTAGTTCGTCGAACGGCGACGGTCAGAGCACGAGCAGGCCGCCGCCGATGACCGCCAGCGCGCCGAAGCCGACGCAGACCTTCCAGAACGCGACGCGGCGGACCACCC
>CAZGAX010000203.1:0-4865 GCA_964523745.1 uncultured Halobacteriales archaeon
GATGTTGATGACGCCGCTCTTCTCGGCGAAGATGCCACCGAGAGCTGCGAACGCGATGGGGACGGACAGCCTGAGCGTCGCCGCAATGGTCGCGTTCGACGTCAACACGTACACCAGCGTTCCGGCACTGGACGACGGGAACGTGACGCCAACGACCGTCAGAAGGGCGAGGATTCCGAGGACGGTTCGCACGACAGCCCGCTCCAGACGGTCCAGTGCGCGGTAGCGACGTGTGACCGGGTCGAGTACTGCCGGCACGCCGGGGAGGTTACGCATCGTCCCCACCTCCGCCGCCGTCCGCCGCGACGGGCGTCTCCTCCGTGGGTGCGAACGAGCCGAACCGCCGACCGGCCATCCGGAAGAACTCCGGCATCGCCACGAACAGGATGATCAGGCCTCGGAGGACGCCGACCAGTTCCGGCGGTACCTCGGAACCGGTCTGGACGATGATCGAGCCGCTCTTGAGAACGCCGAACAGGAGGGCGGCGAAGCCGACGCCCAGCGGATTGTTGCCGGCGAGGATGGCCACGGTGATGCCGTCGAAGCCGTACGCCGGGACGGGTACCTCGAAGTTGCCGAGGACCATCATGACGTAGACTGCCCCACCGACACCGGCGAGCGCTCCGGACAGCGCCATGCTCGTCACGACCGTCCGACTGGCGTCGACGCCACCGTAGACGGCGGCCGACGGCTGGATGCCGGCTGTCCGGAGGTCGTAACCGACGGCGGTTCTGGTGAGGAGATACCAGAGTCCGACGAGCACAGCCAGGCCGAACAGCAGGGCGACGAGCGAGAAGTCATAGCGGGGGCTGAACGGGACAGTGGGGAACCTGGCGAAGCCGGGCAACGGGACCGTCTGGTTGGCGACGCTTTCCGGGTCCTTGAACCAGTCTGACACGAGGTACAGCGCGACGGCCGTCGCCACGAAGTTCAGCATGATCGTCGTGATGACCTCGTTGGCGTCCGCGTAGGCTTTCAGCGCCCCCGGCAGTGCCCCGTAGGCACCCCCGGCGAGGGCGCCGAGCAGGATTCCGACCGGCAGGAGCACGAGCGTCGCAACGACGCCAAATCCGACGAACCAGGGTGCGACGAGTGCGAGGACGACCCCGGTCACCAGTGCGCCGAGCACGAGCTGGCCCTGCGCCCCGATGTTGAAGACGCCCGCCTTGAAGGCGATGGCGACGGCAGCCCCCGTGAACAGCAGCACCGTCGTTTCGGCGAGCGTCGTCGCGAGGTGACCGTTCATCGGATTCGAGAAGATCGGCCCGAACGCACCGAGAAACAGCTTGTCGTAGAGGGAGAAGGGGTCGTAACAGAACCCCATCGAAAACGCGGGCTGTCTGGGCAGGACCGCTCCGAACACCTCGGTGAGCCACGGACCGGGGAAGGCGATGGTGTAGGCCGCCGCTCCACACGACGTCATCCGACCGGCGACGAGGACGAGCAGGCCGCCGATGAACACCGAGAGCAACAGTGCCGAGGTGCTGATGAGGACGCGCTCGGCCGGCGAGGCCCGGACCAGGCGGCCCAGTGCGGCGTGGGCCCGGTCCCTGAGGCTCATTCGGTCACCTCCGCAGCTTCGCGGGCCGATTCGTCCGCTTCCATCCCGGCCGGGTATTCGCCGGCCATCAACAGGCCGAGGTCCTCTTCCGTCACCGTGGCCGGGTCGACGACCGCCATCAGTTCGCCCTCGTACATCACCCCGAGGCGGTCGGCGAGCGCCTGCACCTCGTCGAGCTTCGAGGAGACGAGGACGACGCCCGCGCCGTCGTCACGGATCGAGAGCAGGCGCGACCGGATGAACTCGGTCGCCCCGACGTCGACGCCGCGGGTCGGCTGGGCGGCGACGAGGAGGCGCGGGTCCCGTTCGAACTCCCGACCGACGACGAACTTCTGCTGGTTGCCCCCCGAGAGCGACCCGGCAGAAACGTCGACGTCCCCCGGTCGAACGTCGAAGGTCGAGACCACGTCGTCGGCGTGGTCGCGGGCGGCGTCCCAGTCGAGGCGACCACCGTTCGCAAACGGCCGGGCGTGCTGGCTGCCGAGGATACCGTTCGAGACGAGGTCGAACGGCAGCACGAGTCCGGACTCCTGCCGGTCGGCCGGGACGTACGCCATCCCACTGTCGATCCGTTCGCGCCGCGAGTCGTCTGTGCAGTCTTGCCCGTCGAAGGTGAGACGACCGGCGTCGGGCTGGCGGACGCCCGTCACCGCCTCGACGAGTTCGGACTGGCCGTTGCCGTCGACGCCGGCGATGCCGAGTATCTCGCCCTCTCTGACCGAGAAGGAGACACCCGACACCGCCTCGACGCCGCGGTCCGTCTCGACGGTGAGGTCGTCGACGCGGAGGACCTCCTCGCCCGGGTTCGGCGGCGTCGGGTCCAGGTCCATGACCACTTCCCGGCCCACCATGAGCGTCGCGAGTTCCTCGCGCGTCGTCTCCTCGACGTCGACGGTCCCGACGGTCCTGCCGTCGCGGAGCACGGTAATTTCGTCGGCAGCGTGCATCGCCTCGCCGAGTTTGTGCGTGATGAAGATGATCGTCTTCCCTGCGGCGGTGAGTTCCGCCATCACGTCGTAGAGGTCGTCGACCTCCTGGGGGGTCAATACGGCCGTCGGCTCGTCGAGGACGAGGACGTCCGCCCCGCGGTAGAGCGACTTCAGAATCTCGACGCGCTGGCGGACCCCGACGCTCAGGTCGGCGACGGTGGTGTCGGGGTCGACGTCGAACCCGAACCGGTCGGTGAGGTCACGGACCTCGCGGGTCGCGGCTGCCCGGTCGACGGCGAGTCCGCCCCACTTGCGAGGCTCGTATCCGAGGACGATGTTCTCGGCGACGGTCATCGGGCCGACGAGCATGAAGTGCTGGTGGATCATCCCGACGCCGGCGTCGATGGCGTCCCGGGGCGAGTCGAAGGACCGCTCCGTGCCGTCGACGACGATGCGCCCGGCAGTCGGTTCGTAGAGACCGTACAGCACGTTCATCAGCGTGGTCTTGCCGGCCCCGTTCTCGCCGAGCAGTGCGTGGACGGTGCCCCGCTCGACCGACAGGTCGACGTCGTCGTTGGCGACGACGCCGGGGAATTCCTTGGTGATGCCGTGGAGTCGTACTGCAGTGTCCTGGCTTGGCATGCGATAGAGAGGCTGAGCGTGTCCGGTAGTCCCAGCGCGTTACGGCTTCTTCGGCACCGAGATGTCGCCGGAGACGATGCCGTCACGGGCGTCGCTGACGGCAGTCTTGACCTCGTCGGGAATCTTCGAACCGATCTGGTCGCCGTAGACGGCGTTGACGCCCTCCTCTTTCAGGCCGAGCGTGGTCGTCTCGCCACCCGAGAAGCCGCCCTCGACCACGGCCTTCACGCAGTTGAACACGGCGGTGTCTACCCGCTTGGTCATGCTCGCCAGGATGACGTCCGAGAACCCGGGCTTCGTTATCGACTGGGCGCGGTCGACGCCGATGGCGAACCTGTTTTTCTCCTGGGCGGCGCGGAACACGCCGGTCCCGGTGTTCCCCGAGGCGTGATAGACGATGTCTGCTCCCGAGTTGTACATCGCCAGCGCGGCTTCCTGCCCGCCGCTGGGGTCGTTGAAGCTGCCGACGTAGGTGGTCTGGACGTCGACGTCGGCGTTGGCGTCAGTGACGCCGGCGATGTAGCCGGCCTCGAACTTCTTGATCGTGGCACCTTCGATGCCCCCGACGAATCCCACGTTCGTGGAATCGCTCGCCGTCGACCCGGCGCCCGCCTCGAAGCTGCGCGAGGTCAACAGTCCGGCGAGGACGCCGACCAGGTACGAGCCCTCGTGCTCCCGGAACACGTAGCTCGCGACGTTGTCGGAGTCGACCACGTTGTCGACGATCTGGAACTTCTGGTCGGGGTACTGCTCTGCGGACTCGGTGAGCGCGTCGCCCTGCAGGAAGCCGATGCAGGACACCAGGTCGTAGTCCGGGTCGGTCGAACTGGCGAACTGCTGCTGGTAGTTGCTGAACTGGGGCACCTCGTCGGGTTCGGCCTGGTTGTACTCGACGGGCAACTCCTCGGCTGCCTGCTTGACGCCGTTGAGCGCCTGGTCGTTGAACGACCCGTCGCCCGTCCCGCCGGTCCCGTAGACGATGCCGACGTGGGTCGTCTCTTGAGGGGTACTCCCCCCATCGTCGGAGTCACTGTCTGAGTCGCCATCGGACCCGTCTGACGAGTCCGGGGTGTCAGTCGACCCGTCTCCGGAGGGGCCACCCGAACAGCCCGCGAGGCCGACGAAGCCGGCCGTTGCCACTGTTCCCGTCCGTTCGAGGAATCGACGTCGGTCGTACTCCGTCATGAACGACCATCACAATTCCCGGTGGACGAATAAAGGTATTGAACTAGTAGAGGTATACGTTCGGCCATCTATATCGACAGATCGAACCTGATCGGTGGCAATAACGTAAAGAATCGGAGAGCCCGACTGCGTGGGGTCGGGGCAGTGTCGGCATCGCTACCTGTTCGCGGCTAGGTTAAATCTACGGCCGGGAAAAGCGGAGAGAACGTAGTGACCGGTCGCTGACGGCGTAGCGATCGAGTCGACGAACCCCACGGTCCGTCACTACGAAATGAACTTGTTGTCCCGCCAGTTGACGCCGCCTGCGGCGTCCTCGTCGCGGGGTTCTTCGGTGACGGCGATGGTGGCCGGCCGGGGTTCGCCGTCGACGATCTGGACGGCTTCGAGTTCGCCGTCGGTCGCGGCGATGGCCGTCAGCGTCCCCTTCTCGGCCTCGCCGGCGACGCCGACGAGCACCTCGAACATCGGGTACTGGAGTGCACTGTTCTGGAGTACGGTCTCGCGGTCGCCCTTGAAGCAGGCGTACTCGACGAGTTCGGACTCGATCT
>CAZGAX010000204.1:0-4834 GCA_964523745.1 uncultured Halobacteriales archaeon
TCATCTCGCCGCCGCCGCTCCACGACATCTACTCCATCGAGGACCTCAAGCAACTGATCCACGACCTGAAAGCCTCCAATCCCGAGGCGGACGTCAACGTGAAGCTCGTCGCCGAGGCGGGCGTCGGGATCATCGCCGCCGGCGTCGCCAAGGCCAACGCCGACAAGGTCCACATCTCGGGTCACTCCGGTGGGACCGGCGCCTCGCCCAAGACCTCCATCAAGAACGCCGGCGTGCCCTGGGAACTCGGCCTGGCCGAGGCAAACCAGATGCTCGTCGAGACCGGCCTGCGCGACCGGATCGAGGTGACGACCGACGGCGGCCTGATGACCGGCCGCGACGCCGCCATCGCCACCCTGCTGGGCGCCGAGGGGTACGCCTTCGGGACGGCGTCGATGGTCACCTCTGGCTGCGTGATGGCCCGCCAGTGCCACGAGAACACCTGTCCCGTCGGCGTGGCTACGCAGAACGAGAAGCTCCGCGAGCGGTTCCCCGGCGAGCCCCAGCACGTCATCAACTACATGACGTTCATGGCCCAGGAACTCCGGGAGATCATGGCCGACCTCGGATTTAGAACCGTGGACGAGATGGTCGGCCGCGTCGACCTGCTCGCCCAGCGCGACGACGTCGAACAGGAGAAGGCGAAGAAGCTCGACCTCTCGTCGGTTCTGGCCGAGCCGGCCAACCCCTACGGCGTCGACCGCTACAAGACCGGCGAACAGACCCACGAGGTCGACGAACAGCTCGACTGGGAACTGCTCGAGGAGGCCGAGGATGCCATCGAGCGCGGCGAGCCGGTCACTATCGACACCGAGGTCGACAACGTCCACCGCACGGTCGGTGCGACGCTCTCGAACCGCATCTCACAGCAGTACGGCGTCGAGGGGCTCCCCGAGGACACCATCACCGCGCACCTGACCGGGACGGCCGGCCAGAGTTTCGGCGCATTCCTCCAGGACGGCGTGACGATGGAACTCGTCGGGACGGCCAACGACTACGTCGGCAAGGGGCTCTCGGGCGGGAAGCTCATCGTCCAGACGCCGACCGACGCCGGCTACGCCGCCGACGAGAACGTCGTCATCGGCAACGTCGCCCTCTACGGCGCGACCCAGGGCGAGTGCTACGTCAACGGCGTCGCCGGCGAGCGCTTCGCCGTCCGGAACTCCGGTGTCCGGGGCGTCGTCGAGGGCGTCGGCGACCACGGCTGTGAGTACATGACCGGCGGTGCCATCGCCGTACTGGGCGAGACGGGCAAGAACTTCGCGGCCGGCATGTCCGGCGGCGTCGCCTACGTCTACGACCCCGACGGCACCTTCGAGGAGCGGGCCAACACCGGCATGGTCACGCTGATGGACGAACTAGAGCCGTCGGACCGAGACATGCTCACCAGGCTGGTCGAGAACCACGCCGCATACACCGACTCCGACCGCGCCGAGGAACTCCTCGAAGACTGGAACGCCGAGATTGAGAACTTCACGAAGGTGATGCCGGACGCCTACGCCGAGGTCATCGCCGACCGGGAGCGCGACGACGTCCGCCAGGACCTGCCCGAACCCGCCACGCCGACTGCCGAGACCACCGACCGCCTTCGCGGCCAGGCCGACGACTGACGGTCGCGCTATCACGAAGACGACCGTTTCTACGGCCACTGACGACCGCTGAGGACGCGTACTCACCCAGGTCGGTGATCCAGGGACCGTCGGTTCGGTGCGCAAGTTCTTGAAATTTTACCCGGCACTAAATAAATTTGTGTGGTCGTTTCAATCGACTTTGCGAGGAGTAGTGACGAGTAGATGCCTCGAAGCTTCGATCGGTCCGGGTGCTGTCCTGCAAATTCGTCGCCAGATGTATACCGGCGACGGCCCGCTCGGGGCGTACGTCGACGGCGAAGCTAACCGACCGGAATCGAAATTGGATATTTTAATTACGAAGTGAATAACAATTTCATCCCCCTTGGTACGTCGTGGCGCTATGGCGGATAATACAGACGGTCCGCATGGTGAATCGAAGTACGGGACCTCCCGTCGAACGTTCGTCAAGGCGACGGGTGCAGCGACGGCGGCAGCGACGCTCGGTGCCGGTGAAGCGGCAGCGGACGGCTGGGGCGACGATGACGACGATGACGGCCGGCACGGGGACGTAGAAAGGCTGCTCCACTCGCTTTCGCTGGAGCAGAAAGTCGGCCAGATGACGCAGGTCGCGGTCGGAACGTTCGACCCGGAATCGGACGCGATCCCGGATAGCTTTGGAGTCGACACGCTCGGCGAGTACTTCGCCGAACTCGGAGTCGGGTCGATCCTCTCCGGCGGGGCCGAGCCACCCAGCTTCGACGCCGAGGAAGTCGTTTCCGGAGTCAACGCGCTCCAGGAGTACAATCTGGAGCAGACCGACCACGGGATCCCCTTCCTCTACGGCGTCGACGCCACGCACGGCAACGTCCTCCTGGAAGGAGCGACCGCGCTGCCCCAGCGGATCAACATGGGGTCGACGCGGAATCCCGACCTCGTCAAGCGAGCGGAGCGCCACACGAGCGACGCCACGGCGTCGATGGGGGCCCACTGGACGTTCGCCCCGACGACGGACCTCCAGCGCGACCCCCGCTGGGGTCGGTTCTTCGAGGGCATCAGCGAAGACCCAAAACTCGCCGGTGATGTCTCCCGAGCACGCGTCGTCGGCCTCGAAGACGACGACCGCCTGACGGCCTGTGTCAAACACTTCGGCGCCTACTCCGTCCCGAACAACGGGAACGACCGCGCACCGGCGTCGACGTCGATGCGCGACCTGCGGACCGACCTGCTGCCGCCCTACCGGGAGGCACTCCAGGCCGAACCCGGGACGGTCATGGTCAACAGCGGCGCAGTCAACGGCAAACCCGCCCACGCCTCCGACTGGCTCCTGACCGACGTACTCCGGAAGCGGTACGGCTTCGATGGACTCGTCGTCTCGGACTGGGACGACATCAACCGACTCATCACCAATCACGACTACGTGCCGGACTTCCGGACTGCGACGAAGGAGGCCATCAACGCCGGCATCGACATGTACATGATCGGCAACGGCGGGAGTGCGCCGGGTCCGGTCCGGTTCATCGACACCGTCGTGAGCCTGGTCGAAGACGGCGAGATTCCGATGGAACGCATCGACGACGCCGTCCGCAACGTCCTGGAACTCAAAGCCGACCTGGGACTGTTCTCGGACCCGACCGTCGACGACTCACGGATCGGATCGGTCCTCGGCGGCGGGGCCGAGGAATCCGAACGACTGGCCAGGCAGTCGATGGTGCTACTCGAAAACGACGACGGAGCCCTCCCGTTGTCCGGGAGCGAACACGTCCTGCTTACCGGCCCCGGCGTCGACGGCGACGGGAACGACACACGGCCGCTGATGCAACACGGCGGCTGGACGCTCGGCTGGCAGGGGCCGAGCGCCGGCGGGCCGTTCCCGCGACAGTCCCTCCTCCGTGACGAACTGAAGAGCCGGGTCGGTAGCCTCACGCACGTTCCCACGACCTACGACAACGCGACCTGGTGGGCCGGACAGGGCGACGGCTCGAACCAGCAAAGCGACGAGAACGGCGACTTCGCGTTCACCGACGAACAGGAGTCCGCCGTCAGAGCGGCCGCGCCGAAGGCCGACGCCGTCGTCGTGGTCATCGGCGAGGGCTGTCACAACGAAGGATTCGGCGACCGCGACGAACTCGTCCTCGACGAGGCCCAGCAGCGGCTCCTCGACGTCGTGAACGAGGAGACCGGAAATTCGACGCCCGTCGTCGGGGTGATGCTTGCCGGGAGTCCGCGTGGCTCGCCGGAGACGTTCGAACATCTCGACGCGCTCCTGTTCGCCGGCCAGCCCGGGAGCGACGGCGGCGTCGCCATCGCGGAAACCCTCGTGGGCGAGAACAACCCGTCGGGCAAACTCGCATTTAGCTGGCCGGGCAACCCCGGTACACCGCTGGGCACGACGCCGGTGCCGTACAACCGATATCCTCCGACCTCGACGGGGGCGACGGACAACACGCCGCTGTACGAGTTCGGCCACGGGCAGAGTTACACCGACTTCGAGTACGCGAATCTCGCGGTCTCGCCGTCGACGGTCTCAGAGCCCGGAGAGAGGGACGTGTCGGTCACCGTCGACGTCACGAACGTCGGCGGGACGGCTGGCGACCACGTGGTCGACGTGTTCAACACCCAGTCGTTCGGGTCGGTCCTCCAGCCGATGCGCCGACTCGTCGGCTACGAGCGAGTGTCGCTTGCCCCAGGAGAATCGAAGACGGTCGAGATACCGGTCGACCTCTCGGCGCTGGAAGTCGTGCCGGGCGACGTCCCGGCCATCGAGGCAAAGGTCGTCGAGTCGGGGACCTACCAGCTCTCCGTCGGCGACCTGTCGACGACGCTCACCGTCGAATCGGCCGGGACGGTCACCGGCGACGGACCGCTGGTGAGCGTCTTCGACCGCAACGACGACGGTCGCCTGACCGGAGAAGACTTCCGTGGGTTGCTCGGACGCGTCTGGAACGGCGACGACGAGGACGACGATGACGACCACGGCGAATGGGACGAGGACGACCACGACCGCAGTCGGGAACGTGACGAACGCAATCGATCCCAGGACAGGGGCCGAGGTCCCGACCACGCAGGAGGTACCGCCGACGACTGAGCCGACCGCCTCCACCGCCAGGCCGACGACTGAACGCCGCGGGAGGATGCGTCGATACGCGTCACCTCCCGTCGACTCTCGTCAACCCCTCCCCCGTCGACTCTCGTCGCCTCCCGTCGCCCCCGCTCCCCACGACCCCAGCGGTCGTCGCTACGGACTCAATAAACTAGACACATAT
>CAZGAX010000205.1:0-4822 GCA_964523745.1 uncultured Halobacteriales archaeon
CGAACTCATCGTAAGTGGAGAGAGATTCTACTTAATATTTCCGAATGATAATACACGTTCATCCAGGTCACGGGTTCTGAGCCCCACGGTCTCTACTGTTCCCAGGGACTCGTGGTGCCCAGTGGGCGACTGTCACGGCAGCCATAGTCCTGTGCCGAGTGGTGTCCCGACTCGTACCGGTGGGTTTTACGACCGGGCGGACCACCCCCCGGACGTATGACCGACGAGTACCGGACAGAGCAGGATAGTCTCGGTGAAATGCAGGTGCCAGCCGACGCGTACTGGGGCGTACAGACGCAACGTGCCGTCGAGAACTTCCCGATCAGCGACGTGACCTTCGGGCGGCGGTTCATCCGAGCGCTCGGTGTCGTCAAGAAAGCGGCCGCGCAGGCGAACCGCGATCTCGAAATGATTCCGGCGGACAAGGCGGACTGTATCGTCGAGGCCGCCGACGAGGTCATCGCCGGCGAACACGACGACCAGTTCCCCGTCGACGTGTTCCAGACCGGCTCGGGCACGTCCTCGAACATGAACGCCAACGAGGTCATCGCCAACCGGGCTGCAGAAATCTACGGCAGCGAGGTCGGCGCTCGCGAGATCCACCCGAACGACCACGTCAACTTCGGCCAGTCGAGCAACGACGTCATCCCGACGGCGATGCACGTCGCCTCCCTCGAAGCCGTCGAGAAGGACCTGGTCCCGGCCCTCGAAACCCTGGCCGACGCACTCGCCGCCAAAGAGGACGAGTACGCCGACGTGGTCAAGACCGGCCGGACCCACCTCCAGGACGCCACGCCCGTCACCCTCGGCCAGGAGTTCGGCGGCTACCGTACCCAGGTCGAAAAGGGCATCACTCGCGCCGAGAACACCAGCCAGCACCTCGGTGAACTCGCCCTCGGCGGGACAGCCGTCGGCACCGGGCTCAACACTCATCCCGACTTCCCCGAGAAGGCCGCTTATTACATCAGCGAAGAAACCGGTCTCGAATTCCGCGAGGCCGACAATCACTTCGAGGCCCAGGCCGCCCACGACGCGATGAACGAGGCCCACGGCGCTCTCCGGACGATCGCCGGCAGCCTCAACAAGATCGCCAACGACCTGCGGCTCCTGGCGTCCGGTCCCCGCAACGGCCTCGGCGAGATCGACCAGCCGGAAAACCAGCCCGGCTCGTCCATCATGCCCGGCAAGATCAATCCCGTCGTCGCCGAGGCGGTCAATCAGGTCCACAAGCAGGTCGTCGGCAACGACGCCGCCGTCAACGCCGGCGCAGCCGAGGGCCAGCTCGACCTGAACCTCTACAAGCCGGTGCTCGCCCACAACTTCCTCCAGTCGACGAAGCTCCTCGCGAACGGGAGCGAGGTCTTCGCAGAGAAGTTCGTCGCCAAGCTGGAGGCAGACCGGGAACACTGCGAGGAGCGCGTCCAGCAGAGCATGGCGCTGGCCACGGCGCTCAACCCCGCCATCGGCTACGACAAGGCCAGCAAGGTCGCCAAGAAGGCCCTCGCCGAAGGCAAGACCATTCGCGAGGTGGTGCTCGAAGAAGGATACCTCGACGAGGACGAGGTCGACGAGGTGCTGGACCCCGCGAAGATGACCGAGCGCGGCATCCTCGGCGACGACTGACCACCCCGGCCGTCTGACTCACGACCGGACGGCCGCTACTTGGCACCTTCCGGTGTGCAGGCGCCGAATACTAATACTGGTCCCGACCGCTCTCTCGAAGCGCCCGCTCCGGAGTGTCCGTCGTGCGGTTGCTCGTGTCATCGTCGCGTCTCCGGTAGCGGGGCTCTCGATGGCAGCCGGCCGCCCTCCACGACCTGGACCAGCTCACTACGCCGCCTGGGCGGCCACACTGTCTCACCTCTCCGTATTTTCTCAGCTTGCCGTGTTCAACGTGGTCGGTCACAGGTACGATCTGTTTCCCTGTCGGGTACCTACCAGATCCGCGACCGGTTTGTGACGCTTCTCACTGCTTCACTGGGGTGGTAGGAACCGTCTACCAGCCGGAAGGGCCGAAATCCGGCCGTACGAGTTCGTCGCAGGCAACAGCCGTTCTTGCCCGAAACGTGCCGGGAATGTATCGTTCGGTCCTAGACGAATCGATGCCGACGTCACCGACGACTGCACAGTCCGATTCTCCGACCTCGTCGACTCCCTCGGCGGACCGCACGGAGAGTGCGACGGCGAAGGTCGACCCCCGAGCGCCCCGTTTCGGTCAGTCGCTTACGGCGCTGGGGCTTGCGGCGGGAATCGTCTTCGACGCACCTGTTGCCATCTACGCAGTCACAGTTGTGTTAGTCGCTGCAGTCGCGTCCGGCTGGCGGCTGGACCTGTATGCCGTCCTCTGGCGACGGGTCGCTGTGCCGGTGGTCGGTACTCCGGCCGAGCGAGAGCCGGCGGCACCCCATCGATTTGCCAGAGTCATGGGAGCACTCGGAACAGCACTGGCAAGCACTCTCCTGTTGGCCGGACTGCCCCTCGCCGGATACGCAATCGCCGGGGCGGTCGCGGCCCTCGCGGGGTTGGCGGCCACGACGGGAATCTGTCTCGGCTGTCGGATGTACCGCCAGGTGTCGTTCTTTCGTCGCCTCGGCGTCGTCTGAGGCGAACGGACTCGAGTCGGGAGGGCTGCGGCGATAGTGCGTTTTTTGCCCCCCGCCCCCGGAAGCCGAACCAATGAGCGAGTACGACTACGACGACCTGGGGCTGGTCGCGGGGCTGGAGATCCACCAGCAACTCGACACCGAGACCAAACTCTTCTGTAGCTGTCCGACGGAAATCCGCGAGCCCGAGGAGGCTACGCGGCGGTTCACTCGCTACCTCCACCCGACGGCGAGCGAACTCGGGGAGATAGACGAGGCCGCCCTCGAAGAGAGCCGGGTCGACCGGGAGTTCGAGTACCTCGCCTACGACACGACCTGTCTCGTCGAAGCCGACGACGAACCGCCACGGCACGTCGACGACGAAGCCCTCGGTGTTACGCTGGAGATTGCCCAACTGCTGGACATGACGCCAGTCGACGCCGGTCACGTGATGCGGAAGATCGTCGTCGACGGTTCGAACACCACTGGCTTCCAGCGGACGATGCTCGTCGCGACGGACGGCGTCGTCGAGACTGACGACGGCCCCGTGGAGATCGAGGATTTGATGCTCGAAGAGGAGAGCGCCCAGCGCGTCGCCGAGACCGACGAGGGCGTCCGCTACAGTCTCGACCGGCTGGGAATTCCGCTGGTCGAGATCGGCACCCGCCCCGACATCCGAACGCCGGAACAGGCCCGGGACGCTGCCGAGCGGATCGGGATGCTCCTGCGCTCGACCGGTCACGTCAAGCGCGGCCTCGGCACGATTCGCCAGGACGTCAACGTCTCCATCGCCGAGGGTGCTCGCGTCGAGATCAAGGGCGTCCAGAGCCTCGACGACATCGACGACATCGTCCGCAACGAGGTCGGTCGACAGGTCGAACTGCTGGACATTGCCGACGAACTCGGCGAGCGCGGAGCTGACGTCGGCGAGCCCCGCGACGTCAGTCACGTCTTCGAGGATACGGACAGCGGCGTCATCGGCGGTGCGCTCTCGGGTGATGGGATCGCGATGGCGGTCCGCCTGGGTGGCTTCGACGGCCAGGTCGGCCGGGAGATCCAGCCCGACCGGCGTCTCGGCACCGAGTTTGCCGACCACGCCAAGCGCCACGGCGCCGGCGGTATCTTCCACACCGACGAACTGCCTGCCTACGGCGTTACCGAGGAAGAAGTCGCCGCCCTCCGGGATGCAGTCGACGCCGACGAGGGCGACGCGGTGGCCCTGGTTGCCGACGACCCCGAGACGGCAAGCCTGGCGATCGAGGCCGTCGCTGACCGGGCCCGGACCGCCATGGACGGCGTCCCCGAGGAGACGCGCGGTGCCAACGAGGACGGGACGACCCGCTATCTCCGTCCGTTGCCTGGCGCGGCCCGGATGTACCCCGAGACCGACGCCCCGCCGGTCGAGCCCGACGTCACCGAGGTCGAGCAGCCCGAACTTCTGACGGAGAAAGTCGAGCGGTATCAGGCCGAGTACGACCTCGACGCCGGCCTGGCCGAGCAGGTCGCCTACGGCGAACGAATGGTGCTGTTCGAGCAGGCAGTCGACGATGGCGTCGACCCGACGCTCGCCGCCGGGACGCTGGAGTCGACGCTGACCGAACTCCGCCGCGACGACGTGCCCGTCGAGCGTCTGACCGACGAGCATCTGGCCGACTCCCTCCATCTGGTCGAGGACGGCGAGGTCCCCCAGGAGGGCCTGCCGGACCTGTTGACCGAACTGGCCGAGAATCCCTCGTTGACCGCCGAGGAGGCTGTGGAGGAGGCGGACCTCGGCGGTGTGGACGAGGCCGAGGTCAGGGATGCCGTCGCCGAGGTCGTCGAGCGCAACGCCGACCAGGTCGAAGACGAGGGGATGGGCGCCTTCTCAGCCCTGATGGGTGAGTGCATGGGAGCACTCCGGGGGAAGGCCGACGGCGACACGGTGAGCGACGTGCTCCGCGAGGAGATCCAGAAGCGGGCCTGAGGCTGGCGAACAGGCGACACTGTTGCTCCCGGGCCGGTGTGTCACGCTCCCGCCTCGGCCGACCCGGGTCTGGGGTTAGACCATGTGGTGGCTGGTCCCGGTTTGGGTGATAAAGTTCAGGGAGCAGTGTAGAATGCCATCGGGCCACTGGTCGTACGATGTAGTTGCTGCTTCCTCCCAACCGTGCAGTAGGGAAAGCCCTCGGCCCGGTGGCGGCCGGAGAAGCGGATATCCTCGGTCGCTACCGCTCCCTCGGATAGAGCCGCTTCTCCGACTC
>CAZGAX010000206.1:0-4782 GCA_964523745.1 uncultured Halobacteriales archaeon
ACCAGAGGGCACCGAGACAGCAGACCCAGATGATCGCCGTCGCCCGGGGAGCGTGGCCGTTGAAGACGACGCCGAGCGACGCCGTCGAGACGGGATAGGCCAGCATGACTCCCATCGGCGTCGTCGCGTCCAGCAGGACGTGCGAGAGGTAGCCGACGCCGGCCGCGCCGGCGACCCGGTCGCCGCTGTGCATGCCGATGGCGGCCACGAAACCGACGGCGAGGACGCTGTGGGTCACGCCACGGTGGACGAACGGTGACCCGAGCAGGTGGCCGAGGAGGTGGTCGCAGTCGGGAATGACGCCGGCGAGGAGGCCCGCTCTCGGCCGGTCGAACAGGAGCGCCCCGAGCGTGTAGCCGAGAACGGCGTGGGTAAGCATCGCTGTGAGGCCGAACCCGACGTGGCCACCGAGGTAGGCTCCCACAGTGGCGCTTGCTTGCGGTTTGATCGGCTTAACTTCGCCGCATCGTGTCGGCAATCCTACTTACGCCGGCGGTACACCGGCAAGCGCAGGCCCAGTCCGGGGAGCCGCCACCACGCCTCGGCAGCCAGCCAGGTGATCCCCGCCAGCGACCCAACGGCGATGGCCGCCAGTTCCGTCCGTCCGACCCAGACCGGCGTGAGGTAGACGGCTGCGTTGACCAGCCCGGACGGCGCGATGCCCTCCAGCGGTCGGACGAACGCCTCGATGGGCTGGCGGTCGTGGTAGGTCGTCTCTGGCGTCCGATCCTCGAGTCCGAGTCGCCGGGCGCTCTCACCGGTACTCTCTTCCTCGACGACCCCGTTCTCGCCGCTCCCATTGCTCCAGTCGCCCCCGTCGCTCACGTCACTCCCGTCGCTCCCGCCGCCGGTCCCCAGCCGTTCGACGTCGTAGGGGTGGCTCATCGGCACCTCCCAGACGACGCTTCCGTTCCGTGAGATTTCGAGAATCCGGTTCCCGTGGGTGTCGACGGCCAGCGTGTGGCCGTTTGGCAGCCGGTCGGCGTCGCGCGGCCAGGCCATCCTGTCGTCGCGCCACTGCCAGGTCTGCTTCCAGCCTCCATCTACTCGCTGGTACTCGAGGAGACGGCCGTTCTCGGAGTCGGCCACGAGGACGGCCGGACCGCCCCGCTCGGCGGGGACGTAGTCGGGATTGTGCTGCTCGAACAGGACGCCGTGGCTGCCGTTGCCGAGCGTCCAGTTCTCCTTGAGGCCCGTCTCGGGGTCGAGGAAGACGACTCTGTCGAGGTTGCGCAGGCTGACCATGATCCGGCCGTCGTCGAGGAGTGAGACGTCGTTGATGTGGGTCCAGTCTTTGGGATACGGCCCCCCGTTCGCCACGTCGAAGTCGCTCTGGGCGTCCCACCGCCACTCGACGAGGTCCGTCGTCGTGTTCACCATGAAGACCTGGTCGTGGACGATGTCGGCTATCAGGACGTGCTCGTCGTCCACCCTGACGTGGTCGTGCCATTCGGCGCCCCACTCGGCGCCGTCGTAGCGGGCGTAGACCACCCGCTTCTCGCCGGTCGAGAGGTTGAGCCGCTCGATGACGTTCCGGGTGCAGGGCGGGTCCACGCAGTTGGGTCCCGGGTTGTGGATGGTGTCGACGGCGGCGTACTCGACCGTCCACTCGCCCTCGCCGACGGGGTCCACGTCGTAGTACTTCGTGTGCTCGTCGCCGTAGTACTGCAGGCTGCCGTTTTCGTGCCAGGCGATGATGGTGCCGAACTGGGCGGACTCGGTGACGACCGTCGGATTCGGTCGGGGTGCCGGCCGCGGCGTCTCGTCGGCGCTGGCGGTCGGGGGTCTGGAGAACGCCCCTTCGACGACGGCCCCGACCGAGAGGAGGACGACGGCGGCCAGTGCCAGCCTGAACAGGTCTCGCTTCACGGTCGGCCTCCGGCGTGCTCGTCGCGCCACAATGTGTTCGGGGACGGGGAAGGTAGAGGGGTCGAAGGCATGGGACTGGCGAACAGGAGTCGTGTGTCTCGGCCGGATTGAAGCACACCGGCAGGCGATTCGTGGTCCGTCGCTGTCTCACCGGCTGTCCGTCGAGGCTGTCCGTCGATAGAGTTCCTACCGTCCACGGGAGGGTAGGTCGTCTGCCTGCAATGACCGGGTGGCAATCGGGACGCGGCCGACTCGAGAGCCGCCCGGGCAGGCCAAAGGCGGCAGGACCCGCCCGGAGGGATCCGTCACGCCAAAGGCGGCAGGCGACCAAGCCCGAGCATGGTCGCACCGCTGGAACTCCTGGGGCTGTTCGTCATCGTCTTCGTCCACACGGCGATCACGGCCCTGGGAACGCGCTTTTTCCGCGTTCGCCTCCACACCCGCTGGGGGAGTGCCATCTACACGGCGATGGTACTCCCGGTGGTGCTACTCGCCTCGACGCTGGTCTTCGGCGGCGTCTTTCTGCTGGGTCCGGACCTCGGGAGTCCGGCGGCGGTCATCGGCCTGACCGTCGTCCTCCCCTTTGCCCTGGGGGTGGCGTTCGACTACTTCTGGATGCCCTCCCCCGACGAGGTCGACCTGCCCACTGCTCGGGAGGAACAGCGCGACCCGGACCGGCGCCGGATGCGCTAGTCGAGCATCTCGAGCACCGTCGCCCGGACGGCTGTTGCGACGTCCTCGGGAGACTGCGTGGCATCGATGCGGTGGAATCGTCGGGGCGCGGCCTCGACGAGTCGCTCGTAGTTCGCCTGCACTTCGGCGAGGTAGTCGGCGGTCTCGAACTTGTTGGTCGCGCCGCTGCGCTCGGCGGCCGTCTCGGGGTCTACGTCGAGGTAGATAGTGGCGTCCGGCGGGCGGGTCCAGGGTTCGTGGATCCGCTGGACGAACGCCATCGAGTCGGGGACGATGCCGTCGAGCGTGGCTCCCTGGTAGGCGTACCGCGAGTCGGAGTAGCGGTCGGAGATGACCAGCTCCCCCCGGTCGAGGGCGGGCCGAACAGTTTGCGAGAGGTGGGCGGCGTGGTCGGCGGTGTAGAGGAAGAGTTCGGCGAGGGGGTCGGCGCCGTCGTCGTCGATAGACCGCTGGACGGCCTCGCCGTACCACGAGTCCGTCGGCTCGCGGGTGAACGTGGCGTCGACGGCGTCGTCGGCCTGCAGGGCCTCCCAGGCGGTCGTCTTGCCGCTGCCGTCCAGCCCCTCCAGGGTCACCAGCATGGATGGTACTGGTAGTGGCCGGTACGTAAACGCCCCGATGGACCGCGTGAAACTGTGCTGTTGCGTTCTGTTTTTGGTGTGACTCGGTCGTACTCGGGCGCCGTTCGTTCGGGTCGATTGGAGTAATTCGAGTGTTTCGGGAATCGCGACTCGATACGTACTGTTCAATTGTACAGTTGTTCATCTGTTCATCTATTTCCTTAGCCCCCGCTGGACGGTTTCTTCGAAGAATTTGGTCCTGGGAACTGAGGAGAGCTTCGACGTAACGTGGCGGGAAAGCCCTCAGCCCGCTGGCGTCGTCGGCGCGAAGCGCCGATTGCCTGAGGGACCGAAGGTCCCTCTCTGGCCGGAGAGCGACATATCTCGCTCCCGTTGGTCGCTCGATAGGGGTCGCTCTCCGACTACACAGAGCGCCACCGGGGAGGTCGGCTCCGCCGACCTCCTATTACCGTCGCGGCTCCGCCGCGACGCGGGCCTCGCCCTTTCATCCGTCAGGACCACCAGCAACCGCACCGCTCCACTTACCTCCCCAGCCGATTGCGCTTCTCGCTCACTCCGTTCGCTCCGATGCTCATCCCTCGCGCGAGTCGCTTCCTCCCTCGCTCTGCTCGGTCGGAAGCTCCCGCGCGCCACGTGGTCTGTTGCCCTCGTTCGAAAAATTCGGTTGCCTGGCACTCGCCTACAGCCAGTCGGCAAAGCTCTCGGTCTCGTCGGCCAGCTCGATGTACTCGCGCTGCATCTCCTCGATGGCACGCTGGAAGTCGAGTCCCTCGTTCAGGCCGTCGCGGACCCGCTCTTTCTTCCACGTGCTGGGGGTCGTTCCGGCGTTCCAGCGGGCTTCGATCGGAGCGAGGTAGGCGTCGATGTCCTCGACTGGAATCCTGGCGGCGGCGAGCCCCTCTCGGGCGTAGGCGAAGACCTCACCGAACACGACGACGGGGTCGCTCGTCCGTTCACCCTCGGCGGTCACCCAGGCGAGTTCGGCGTCGAGGCCGTGCTCGGCGGCAGCGTAGAAGCAAGCCTCGGCGTCCTCCCAGGGAAGACTCGCGATGGGATGGTGACCCTCGACGAGACCTCTGATGAGTCCCGCCGTCAGGGCCTGCATGCCGACGACGTCCCTGACAGTGGGCTGGGTCGGGATCGGTCGGTACTCGATGCGCAGCGAGTGGTCGTCGCCGGCGCCGTCGACCGGGTCGCCGCCGACCACGCAGCGGAGCCATCGCCAGTAGGTGCCGCGCTTGTAGTCGAACTCCCAGACGTCGTCGCCGAGCCCGTCGCGCTCGTCGTCCTCGATCCACTCCCGGAGGAACGGCGCGTACAGGTCGTCCTCGACGACGCGGTCGACGACCTCCGTGGTGTCCCGGATGTCTCGGGGGACCCGGACCTTGTCGGACTCGGTGTGGTTCACCGACTGCTCGAAGACGGCGATGCGGAGTTCGTGGTGGGTGGCTTCGACGAGGGAGCGGGCGTCGGTCTCGGACTCGTCGTACCAGTCGGCGGGCAGGAACGGCGAGTTCGACGACAGTGCCAGCAGCGGCCCGAGCGTCCGGATGGCGACGTTGTAGTAGTCCGGGAAGGCCTCGGCGCTCGGCACCTGGAGGTGGGGCTGGATGGACGTGGCCAGGGACTCGAGGAGGAT
>CAZGAX010000207.1:0-4778 GCA_964523745.1 uncultured Halobacteriales archaeon
GACATCATCGGCATCGACAACATCGTCGTCGCCCAGAACAAGATCGACCTGGTCGACCGCGAGCAGGCCGAGGAGAACTACCGGCAGATTCAGGAGTTCGTCGAGGGCACGGTGGCCGAGGACGCCCCGATCGTCCCGGTCAGCGCCGGCCAGAACGTCAACATGGACCTCCTGATGCAGGCCATCGAGGAGGAGATCCCGACGCCCGAGCGGGACCCCGACGCCGACGCCCAGATGCTGGTGGCGCGGAGCTTCGACATCAACCGCCCGGGCACCACCTGGGACGACCTGACCGGCGGCGTTCTCGGCGGATCGCTCGTCGCCGGCAAGCTCTCGGTCGACGACGAAATAGAACTCCGACCGGGACGGGAAGTCGAGGAAGGCGGCCAGACCGAGTGGCAATCCGTCCAGACCACCGTCCGCTCGCTCCAGGCCGGCGGCGACACCGTCGACGAGGCCACCCCCGGCGGCCTCCTCGGCGTCGGAACGGGACTCGACCCCGCCATCACGAAGGGCGACGCGCTGGCCGGCCAGGTCGCCGGCCCGCCCGGCAGCCTGCCGCCGGTCCACGAGCAGTTCACGATGGACGTCGAACTCCTGGACAGAATCGTCGGCGGCGACGGCGAGGTCGAGGAGATCTCGACCGGCGAGCCGCTGATGCTGACGGTTGGCACTGCGACGACTGTCGGGTCGGTCACCAGCGCCCGGAGCGGCGAGGCGGAGATAGCGCTACAACGGCCGGTCTGTGCCGAGCCCGGCGTCAAGATCGCCATCAACCGCCGCGTCGGCGCTCGCTGGCGGCTGATTGGATACGGCACGCTGCAGTAGCGGGCCGCCTCGGCGAGAGTCGGACGTTGTCGCTACAGAAGACTTTTGTAAATTTGCGCTGTAATCCCGCCGATGAAAACCCTCTCTCGGCGCGGATTCCTGGCCATCGGTGCCGGTTTCGTCGGCGCCATCGGTGGCTGTCTCGGTCTGGATTCCGGGCAGTCACCCGGGACGCCGACGGACCCGGACGACCCGACCGCGACAACAGGGACAGACGGTGGCGGGACGGCGAGCGACACGCCGGCACCGGACCGCGTCGAGGAGTTCTACCTCGAGAACTTCGACGAACAGGGCTACGTCGTCGAGGTTTCCATCACAGAACCCGACGGCAGAGCGGGAAACGGACAGATAGAGAGCGGCCGATACGAGATACTCCCACAAACAGGACTCATGTTCGGCAATATCGGTAAGGAAGGAATGCGGTACGAGGTACGGGCTCGCTTCGAGGGTGGTCAGTGGGAGACGTTCGAGTGGGACGTTCGCTCCTGTGAAATGGCACCCACGGGTAAGAAAATGGGAGCAAGGGTCCAAATCCAAGAAGGTTCGTTGTCGTACAGCCAGACGGCCTGTGACGTGGTCGCCGACCCCGACCTCGAGTACCACCACGAATCGACCCACGCGATAGACGAAAGCTCGACGTAGTGTCGAGACCGTCGCCAGCGGCGAATCCTCGAACCGCCTTCGAAATCCTTATTCGCGTACCATGGTGAGAAACGGCAGGTACGATGATAGACATCTCGAGAGGGAGGCCCCTGTCGAGATGACCGTCCTCCTGGATACCAACGCACTCATGATGCCCGTCGAATGTGACGTCCGTCTGTTCGACGAACTCGAGCGACTGCTCGGCAACGTCGAGTGCGTGGTGCCCGAGCCGGTCGTGGCCGAACTCGAGAAGCTCCAGGACGGGGCCGGCGAGGAGGCGACGGCCGCCAGCGTCGGACGCGACCTGGCAGACCGGTGTGAAGCCCGGGAGACCGAGGCCGACTACGCCGACGACGCCGTGGTAGAGCTGGCTCGCACGGGAGAATACAGCCACGTCGTGACCAACGACGAGCCGCTCCAGGCACGGCTTCGCGCCGAGAACGTTCCAGTAATTGGTTTAAGGGGCGGGAACAAACTCGCCATCACTCAATAATGTACAAACGGGTTAGACTTCGCGATACGGTCGAGGTACCGCCGGAGCACCTGGCGGACGTCACTGACGATCTCGTCAAGCGATTGCTCCAGGAGAAGCTCGAGGGACGCGTCGACGAGGAGGTCGGCTCCGTCGTCTCGGTCGTCGACGTCCACGACATCGGCGAGGGCGCTGTCGTCCCGAACGAGCCCGGCGTCTACTACGAGGCCGAGTTCGACGCGCTCACCTTCGACCCCCAGATGCAGGAAGTCGTCGACGGCGAGGTCGTCGAGGTGGTCAACTTCGGCGCCTTCGTGGGCATCGGTCCCGTCGACGGGCTGCTGCACGTCTCCCAGATCTCCGACGAGTATCTCGCCTACGACGAGGAGAACCAGCAGCTCGCCTCCAGAGAGTCCAACCGGACGCTCGGCGTCGGCGACGCCGTCCGGGCGCGGATCGTCACCAAGAGCATCGACGAGCGCAACCCCCGGGACTCGAAGATCGGCCTGACGGCAAAGCAGGTCGGCCTCGGCAAGCACGGCTGGCTCGAGGCCGAGCGCCAGGAGCGCCAGGCCCAGGCCGAAGCGGGTGAGAGCTGATGGCAGACCGACTCGTCTGCCGGGAGTGCCACCGCGTGCAGTCCAACGCGGAGGCCGACTCCTGCGAGGTCTGCGGGTCGACGTCGCTGACGGAGGACTGGGCGGGCTACGTCGTCATCTCCCACCCCGAGCGCAGCGACATCGCCGAGGAGATGGGCGTCACCGAACCCGGGAAGTACGCGCTGAAGGTCCGCTAACGTGACGACGGTCGTCGAGCTACAAGCGGAGCTGCGTAGTGAACTCAAGGAGCCACTCGGCCGGATTTTCGAGGACGCCGACGCACTGCTCGCCGCCAGGAACGGCCCCGTCGTCGCCGTCGGCGACATCGTCACCTACCACCTGCTCCAGGCCGACCACACTCCCGCCGTCGCGCTAGTCGACGGACGGACCGAGCGAACGGCCGTCGACCAGGAAATCCGGGACGCCATCGGCGGGTTCGACCACGAGATCGAGGTGGCGAATCCGCCGGCGACGTTGACCGAGGACCTGCTGGCGGCGCTTCGTACTGCCATCGGGCGGGCTCCCGGCGAATCGACGCTGCTCGTCGTCGACGGCGAGGAGGACCTGGCGGCGTTGCCGGCGATGGTGGTGGCGCCGAACGGGACGAGCGTCGTCTACGGCCAGCCAGGCGAGGGGATGGTGCTGGCGACGGTGGACGACGAGGCGAAAGTGGGGGCCCGAGAGCTTCTGTCGCGATTCGAGGGTGATACGGAGCGTCTCTGGTCCGTGCTCGGCGTGGAGTGAGGGGATCGACCTTTCGCGGGGTATCCGACAGTTACGTCTCGAAAGCCCTCGGCTCGCCCTTTCATTCCGCCAGGACCTGATCTACGAAGGTGGCCGGCACACACTGCTAGCCTGGTGGACTGAAAGGGCGAGGGCCGCGTGACGGCTGCGAGACGGCTTCGCCGTCTCGGCAATCGCGGCGGTGAAACCGCCGCGCACTCGCCGTCACGTTACAGGAGGGTGGCTCCGCCGCCCTCCCGGTCGGGCGTTCCGAGCGGACCGAGGGTTTTCTGTGTCGCTACGGTGTCGAGGACCAGGAGACAGAAGGTCCATCACCGCCGTTCCAGCACGACGATGTGCCTCGTCAACGATCGATGCACCCGCCGATGGAAGGCCGCCTCGGTTCGCCAGCCGGTCTGGCCGGCGACTCTGGCCCAGGGTCGGTCGCCCACCACGACACACGTGTCGGCCAACCGTGCCGCTTCACGGAGTGCACCCTCGACGAGCCCCATCAGGTCTCCCTCGATCTTCGACTGCCGGCCGTACGGAGCGTCGAAGACCACGCCGTCGACGTCGCCACAGAGCGGGAGGGAACGGGCATCACCTCGCACGACGGCCCAGTCGCCGGTCCCGTCGTCGCCGTCCAGAAAGTGGCCGAGATTCCGGGCCGAGCCGTCGGTCATCTTCGCCTGAGCGTCGACGCCGTAGACGTCGGAACCGACCAGCCCCGCCTCCAGCAGGATGCCGCCGGTGCCACACATCGGGTCGAGAATCGTAGCTCCGGTTTCGGCGCCGGCGATGTTGGCCAGGGCACGAGCCAGCGGTGGGTCCATGCTGCCGGGCTGGAAGAACGGCCGGTCGGTGGGCTGGCGGTCGGTGAAGTCCCGGTCAGTTTCGCGTTCGAGCCACCCGAGGGCAGCCGTTCCCTCCGCGAAGAGCACCCGGAGTTCGTGGTCGGGTTCCTCGAGGTCGACCGACAGGCCGCGGTCGACCAGCACCTGGCCCAGTTCGCGCTCGGCGACCTGGGTGTCCACGCCGGTCTTGCCGCGCACGTCGATGGCCCGGACAGCCACGGAGCCCTGGCGGTCGTCACTGGCGGCCTCCAGGACTGTGCGGGCACTGGGAATCTCGGGGTCACACATCCCCAGAAGGTGGCTGGCGCGGTGGGTGTAGGCCAGATTGGCAAATCGGTCGCCCAGACCCCGGGCGGTCGCCAGTCCCGGCGCGATGATCTCGACGTCGGAGGCAACGGTCGCTGCCTCGTAGACGGCGAAGTCGTCGTCCTGACCGGCCAGTTCGAGGACGTACACGCCGGACGATTCGGTGGGCTCCCACAAATGGCGTTCGACCGGCGGGCGCAGTACAGCGACGACCGGGGGAGCGCGGGCGAGCCGAATCGGCGACCGACCGGCCATCGAACCGGTAAGTTTCACCTGGAGACGGGTGCCGTCGGCGTACTTAAGCGCCGACCTCTCGGGACCCCGACCGGTCTGGCGGGGGGAGCGCGGGACCAT
>CAZGAX010000208.1:0-4528 GCA_964523745.1 uncultured Halobacteriales archaeon
CCCCCCCAGCGCGTACTGAAAGAGTTATTTGTCGCTACCCGGCCGACGCCTCGCCCTGCCGGACGGCGAACCGATCGACCCCGCGGAGTTCGAACGGTACACCGGGGCCGGCGACTCGCGACGGCGAACGTGAGTGGGCAGTCGGGGCTCCGTTCGCAGCCACACGAGGTCCGAAGCGGCGTGGAACTGAACGGCTTCAGATCCCGCTTTTTGCCAGTGACTCGCCCGACGGTCGTCCACTTCGTCCGTCCCCACCACAGGAATGACGGCGCTCGATCCACTAGTCGCGGGCGGCATGAGCGACTCCGACGACGTCATCCCCGTGGAAGTCGAGGCGGAGCGCGAAAATCCGACGAAATCGACCGTCGAAGCCCGCGACTTCGAGCTGGTCGTCGACGAGCCCGAGGAGATGGGCGGTGCCGACGAGGGTCCGAATCCCCTCGAGTACCTGCTCGCCGGCCAGGCCGGCTGTCTCAACGTGACGGCGTCGCAGGTAGCCGCGGACATGGACGTCACGCTCGAATCCCTCGAAATCGAGATCGAGGGCGAGTTCGACCTGGATGCGTTCCAGACCGAACAGCCCGACGAGCGCACCGCCGTCCAGAACATCGACGTGACGCTCGCCGCCGAGGCCGACGCGGACCCCGAAACCATCCAGGAATGGGGCGAGCGCGTCGAGGAGCGGTGTCCGGTCTCGGACAACATCAGACACGCGACGGCCATCGACCTGTCCGTCGAGCCCGCCTGACCATCTCGACACGGTTCCAGTTCATTCGGACGAGCGCGTGGGTCCTCTGCTCGTCAGCCCGTTCGATCACCATGATAAACCTATCGGGAGCGTGGGTTCGTCTCGCACGCTCTCTTCACCGTTATTCGAACCCGAGCCGTCTCCCTGGTATGGCCTCAGAAACAGGTCACGGCGTACGTACCGATGCGCTGAGTGGAAACTTCTCGGCAGGTGCCATCGGAGGGATCGCCGGCGGACTCGTCATGGGTGCGTTGATGCTCGCGATGAACGACGCCGTCATCGCGGTGGCGATTCCGTCGTTGTACGGACTGGCACCGCCACCGAGTCCCGCTGTGGGTATGGCAGTGCACGTGTTCCACGGCGCGGTGCTAGGCGTCGTGTTCGCCGGGATCGCCGCCGCGCTGGGAGTGGAGTCGAGTGGCAAGGCCATCGGCCTCGGACTCGCGTGGGGCGTCGTGACCTGGGCCGTCCTCGCCGCACTGGTGATGCCGGTCTGGCTCGATGCCGTCGGATCCCCGGCCTCGCCGCCGTACCCCAACTTCGCGCCGCCGTCGCTCCTCTGGCACGTGGTGTACGGACTCGTACTCGGCGGCGTCTACGCCGCGGTTCGACACAGGATCTAACGGTCGCCGGGTACCAGCGGTGCTACCGCTGGTAGAGCTTCCACTGGGGCTCGTCTCCGGTGTGTTCCACCATCGCTTCGACTTTGTGCCGGCTGAGCGAGTCGACGAGCGCAGTCGCTTGCCGGGTCCACGTCAGCAAGGCCCGCTGGAGGTTCCGTTTTACGACGTCGGGGGGCTGCGGGACGTAGACGTACACCTGCCCGCCGTCCTCGAGTAACCGCCGACGCCTGTCCAGGATGCCGAGTTCGACGAGGTGGCGGAGGTGGCGAGAGATGACGCTCCTGTCGTAGTCGATCTGCGCGGCCAGGTCCGGGACGGTCTGCTCGCCTCCTTCCATCACGCACAGGCAGATGTCCAGTTCGGTCTCGGACATCTCGAAGACGCTCCGCAGCACGTCTTCCAGCGACGGTTGGCTTGCGCCGAAATCGTCGTCGCTCACGGGCTCCATGGCCCCCTCACAGCAGGTGGGCGCCCCCTGGCCGAGCCCGAGATTGCCACAGGTCCCACACTCGAACAGTTCGGCGTTCGATTCGAAGGTCTCCATACTCTCACTAGGTACGGACTCGCACATAGCTACCGGGGCCCACACACCGGACGCCCCACAGGCAGGGTAGACGCTCCGTCGACGGACGAACGTCGAGCAGCGAGTAGTTCGGGACCAGCCCGAACGTCACCCGGCCGATCACGGCGTCTCGAAGTCCTCGAGCCACCCGGAGACCGTCGCCTGGAGCGCCCCGGACGTGCTCCCCAGGTTGAGCAACTGGTAGCCGTTCCCCGCCTTCTCGTTCACGTCGTCCATGCCGAAGCCCAGGCCGCCGACCGGGACGTCCTTCTCGACGGCAGCCTCCCGGACCGTCTCGACGGCCTCCTGAACGTCGGGGTGGTCGAGTTCGGCCGGATGACCGGCGTCGACCGAGAGGTCGAGCGGCCCGATGAACACGAAGCCGAGTTCTGAGACGTCCAGAATTGCGTCAACGTCGTCGACGGCCCGGCGGTTCTCTATCGTGACCCCGAGGACGACTTCCTCGTCTTCCGTGGCGACGTAGTCGTCGGCGGTGCCCCAGCGACTGGCGCGAGGATTCGCCAGCCCGCGCCGACCGGCGTCGCCGTCGTACTCGAAGCGAGCGGCCCGAACCGCCTGCTGGACTTCCGCGGCGGTCTCGACGCGGGAGAGGAACACGTTCCGAACGCCCACGTCGAGGACCTTCCGGACGAGCGCGGACTCCGTCACCGGGATGCGCACGAGTAGTTCCGTCCCCGTCAGTTCTGCCGCCCGGAGCAGGTCCGCGAGGCGGTCGCCGTCCCACGGGCTCGGACCGCCGTGTTCGAAGTCGAGCCAGACGAAGTCCAGCCCCATCTCGCCGTAGAGTTCGACCAGCGTCGGGCTGTACGCGTCGTCGAGGATTCCGAGGGCGACCTCGCCGCCCTCGAGCTGTGTGCGAAGCGAGTTCGTTCGGGGAGACTGTGCCATAGAATTGCGTGCGCCGCTGACGGCGAAAAGGATGGTGACGGTTCGGTCACGTCGCCGGCAGAAGGCAGTGCTTTCTCCCCGGTTCCGTCACCGTTCGAGGTAGAGACGCCCGTCTCCCGGACGTGAAGTCAGAGGTCGACCCGGCGGAAGTGGACGTAGCCGTAGGCGAGCGACCCGAGGAGCCAGACGGCCAGGACGACGAAGCCGATCCAGTCCTGGAGGTAGAACGCGTCGGACTCCGGGAATATCGTCAGCTCGTGATACTCCGGAATGACCGCCCGGGAGGCGT
This sequence comes from uncultured Halobacteriales archaeon, assembly GCA_964523745.1. Classification (GTDB taxonomy): domain Archaea; phylum Halobacteriota; class Halobacteria; order Halobacteriales; family Haloarculaceae; genus CAZGAX01. The sequence continues at coordinate 3,132 of CAZGAX010000208.1, forward strand.
AGGCGAACGCCGTCGATGGGTTGCCCACGCCGACGAGCTGGATCCAGTCGGGGAGGCCGCCCGGCGGCAGTTCCGAGCCGACCGTGAGGAGCTGTAACCCCAGGAGACCGACGTCCCAGAACAGGAGAAACACGGCGTACAGGCAGACGACGACGCCGAGGGCACGTCCCTTTGATGAGAGCCGCGCCGAGATGCCGACCGCGATCGCGATGTACACCGCTCCGTAGGCGAGCGTCAGCAGCGTGTAGACCGCGAACGTCCACAGTGCGAACGACTCGTAGGTGAGCAGGGCAATCAGCGCGGCGGCCGCGAAGCCGGTCAGTATCGAGACGGCGACGACGGCGGTCCGACCGATGAACTTCCCGAAGACGACCTCGCCGCGCGTGTTCGGCGGACCGAGCAGGAGTTTCAGGCTACCCGTCTCGCGCTCTCCGGCGATGGCGGCGTAGCCGATACCCATGCCAACCAGCGGCACCAGGAAGATGGTGGGCTGGCGGAGGCTGTTCAACAGGGCCAGCGTGGGCGTCGGAACGGTACTGTCCTGGTGGATCGGCGGGACGAACTGGAGCAGGGCGAGGAAGCCGGCGAAACAGACGAACAGGATCGTCAGACCGCGGAGGGTGCGCGTCCGGACGGCGTCCTGGAACTCCTTCCTGGCGACGGCGCGGAGGCTCATCTAATTGTATCTACGTTGCCACGTTTTTTAGTGACCGGGGTTCGGAGGCGCCGAACGGCGACGAGGCTACCCTCGTCGGCGCCACGTACGGTCAGGTAGTACTGGCTCGGAGCGCTCGCCCGGTATCGTAGGCCAGCACGGTCGTCCCGAGGACGGCCAGGGCCAGGAGCGTGAGTTCCGTGTTCGCGGCCCGGGCCGCCGGCGAGTCGAGCGTGTGGTGCCAGAAGAATGCGTCGGCGGTCGAACTGTCGTGTATCGCCCGGAGACGGTCGCCGAGCCGGCCGTCGACGACGTGGTAGCCGTCCGGGAGGAGCGCCCAGATACCGCCGAGGTAGGCGCCGACCAGGCGAAACCGGTCGCCCGGGAGGAGCGCCAGGACCGCGAGAGTACAGACGAACCCGAGCGTGAAGTGGACCAGTGCGAAGGCCATGCCCCCGACTGCCGGGGACGGCGGCTTGGTTATCCCCTCCTTACGCGGCCGACGCTCACGTCGAGTCGTCCAGCTGGTCCTGCCAGCCCTGGACGTTCGACAGGAGTTCGGCGGACGGCGTCCTGGTACCGTCCAGGTCCGCCAGCGCTTCGAGGACGGACACACTGATGGTCACCACCCCCGCTAGGAACGAGACGATAGCTGCGTCACGCCCCAGGACTGACCCCAAGCGGGCGATTCCAGGTGGGACCCCGGGCAGGCCGACATTGCCTCCACGCTTGTCCGTGATCC
>CAZGAX010000209.1:0-4459 GCA_964523745.1 uncultured Halobacteriales archaeon
GTAGCCGCCGTATAACCAAGGGGGCGGGAGACCCAGGCGGGTGTGGATACCCCATGAGTCGCGAACGTTGCCCACCCGAAGACGGCCGTGAACGGTTGCCGAACGACGACGTCGTGTTCTGTGCCGTAGTCGAAGAGTACGACGACCGGCCGGACCAGTGTACGATCTATCCCCGTGGGTCCTCGGGCGTCGACCGGATGTCGACGTGGATTTCCGCCCGCGAAGGCTCGTTTCTCGCCCTGGAAGACGCTCGCTAGTCGACGGAGCGGGCCACTTCCGACGGCCGTTCAGACGTACTGATGGCCGAACTGACTGGACGACCAGCGGCGGGTAGATCGTCGGCGGCGACAGTTCTGGGGAGTGCAGCCGCTGGCGGATGGCGGAGCGACAAAAAACCGAGGTGAACCGAGAACTCAGTCGTCGTCGAGGAGTTCTACCCGGTAGGTGTGATAACTCGCGACGAGTATCGTCCCGACGAGGAACAGTGCCATGACGAGCGTCGCTGTCAGGCCATAGGCTGCTGCGCCGAGTTCTCCCACTCCCACGAGGATGCCAGCGCCGAGCGCAGCCCCGAGGTACAGCCGGTGCCAGCGTCGGCCGGAACCGGTGTCGTGGAGATACGTCTCGAGCTGTTCGGCGTTCTCCGAGAGTTCGACGTCTCCCCGGTTCTGGTCGAAGGCGACGATGTTCATGTCGTCCATCTTGGGGAGGTGACACTGGTAGAGGCCGACGTAGACTCGCTTGCGCTGACTCGACGAGATGGCGTCGACCGTGGTGTCGTTTTCCATCGCGGCGATGTGTTCGGCCAGGTCGGACAGCGACGCCTGGCCATCGTGGTCCCTGAGGTAGTGAAGGACCTCCCTACGCCGCTGGTTTTTCAGGATTTCGAACACCTGGTCGAGCGGTAGTTTGTCGCTTTCCTCCTGTTCTTCGAGTTCTTCCGTGGCCGTCTCTTCGACGGTGTCCGTTCGTTCGACACTTTCCGGGCCCGTCACGGCCCCTGTTGTCCCCCGACCCGTCTGCTGGGCCACGTCGTCGCCGTCGCCATCGCGTCCGATGCCGACGGCCTGGAGGACCGACGATCCGATAGTTGATGGTACCTTGTCTTCGTCCGATTTGGACAATTTCATTGTGAACCCCCTCTCACGCATTCGAGGCACCGCATGGATACGCGGTGTAGCGTTGTTCGGTACATCGCTATTTAATTGTTGTTCTTTGTATACATAACAGAAGTCCCTGCCTGCTTCGACGTATCGGGGACCATACTCACGAATTCTCTCCGGAACTGTCCCGTCGATCGGTTTCCGTATCCGGCGTCTTCGGCGACGTGTCCGCGCTGGTTGCGGACCCGGTGGTGCTGCGTACCTTCGAGCGGGACCGCTCCCGACTGGTTCGGTGGCCGCTTCCGATCGTGTACACGGGATGGGGAACGTCTTCGAGAGCGTCGCGTCCGTCGACGACTACCACGTCCTCGAGCGCATCCCAGCTGATCGAGTCGAAGGCATCGTGAGCCGTCACCAGGACGACCGCGTCGGGGTCGACGGCGGGAACCAGGTCGATGGTGATGGGAGTCGCCGCCAGTCCCGAGAGGTCCGTACAGACCGGGTCTGCTGCGTACACTTCGGCACCCGCCTCCGACAACTCGTCCGCGATGGGGAAGGCCGGCGACGCCCGCGATTCGTCGACGCCCGGGCGGTACGTGACGCCCAGCAGGACGACCGTGGATTCGGCGACGTCCACGCCGATAGTGTCCAGCTGTCGCGTCACCGCCTCGACGGTGTAGGTCGGCATCCCTTCGTTGACCTCGCGGGCCATCTCCAGCAACGGCACGTCCGTCTCACAGCCCTCGATGACGAAGTACGGGTAGTAGGGAATGCAGTGGCCCCCGACGCCCGGACCGGGGTTGTGGATCTCACAGAACGGCTGGGTATTGGCCACGTCGATGGCCTCCCGCACGTCGACGCCGAGTTCGTCGGTCAGTCGAGCGAGTTCGTTCGCGAGTGCGATGTTGACGTCGCGGTAAAAGCCCTCGAAGACTTTCACGCACTCCGCGGTGGTCGCGTCGGCCACCGGGATGACGTCGTTGTCCGTCACTGCATCGTAGATGGCCTGTGCCGTCCGGGTACTCTCCTGGTCGACGCCGCCGACGACCTTGGGGTAGGCGCCCCGGATGTCCCGGAGGGCTCGGCCGCTCGACGTTCGCTCCGGGCAGAACGCGAGACCGAATTCGTCCTGGTCGAGGCCGCTAGCGGCAGCGAGTTCGGGGGCGACGACGTCGGCGGTCGTCTTCGGCGGTACGGTCGACTCGACGACGACCATGTCTCCGGCTTCGAGCCCGCTGGCTATGTCCGAAACCGCCGCTTCCAGGGCGGAGAGGTCGGGCCTGTTGGCTTCGTCGAGGACCGTCGGCACGATGATGACGTGCAGACGGGCTTCGCTGGCGGCGGCCCGGGTGTCCGTCGTCGCCGTGAGGTCACCGTTGGCGACGGTCGTTTCGACGGCGTCGGGAAGGCCGGGCTCGCCGTCGACCGGACACTCGCCGTCGTTCACCGCCGCGACGACGTCGGGATCGACGTCGGCGCCGGTGACCGATCCGGAGACGGCCGCGAGGACCGTCGCGAGCGGCAGGCCCATCTTTCCGAGCCCGTAGACGGTCACTGGGACCCGGCCGTCCTGGAAGGCGGCCCGTGTCTCGTCGGGCGGTACGTCGCTGTCGTACGGGGCTGTTTGGCTGTAAGATCGTTGACCCATGGTGTCACCTCGACACTGCCACTGCTCGTCGCGGGGGCAACCACGCGACGTGCTCGACGTGCGGCTGTTGTCGAGCGTTACCTTTGTTATCCCGTCCTTGCGGCGCAGTAGACGGAGCGTTAGCGGCAGGGTAGACCGACCAGCGAGCCACATATCGGGTTCGACGGTCGAGGGGCCGAGGTAGCTGACCCGCCTGCCCAACTCCGCTACAGGCGAGCGCCCTCGGACGGTACGGAGCCCTTGCTGCCCCGGTATGTCCGGTAACTGGGATGTAACAAAGTGCTGACGTGGGGAGTCCCATGTCGTGGGAGAGCATCGCTCGGCAGGCACTAGCAGTACGTGGCTCCAACACCGGTTGGACTAAATGGGCTCCAGAGAATCCTCACTGTCCCAGGACGTCGTCTTCGACATTCTGAGTAGCCCCCGGCGTCGGTACGTGCTGTACTACCTGCGCCAGGTCGACGAGCCGGTGGAACTCACTTCACTCGCTGAGCAGGTCGCAGCCTGGGAGAACGAAACGGAGCCGGAGCAGCTCACCGACCAGGAACGCAAGCGGGTCTACGTCTCGCTGTACCAGACTCACGTGCCCAAGCTAAACGAATCGGGCATCGTGGAGTACGACCAGGACACGGGCCTGGTAGCACTGTCGAACCGGGCGACCGAGGTCGACGAGTACCTCGTCCAGCCGACTCGGCGCATCCCGTGGCAGCGCTTCTACCTGGCTCTCGCGGCGATCAGTGCCGTCCTCCTGGCACTGACCACCTTCGAAGTCTCGGTGTTCGCCGACATCTCGGAGACGGCGATGGCCGTCATCATCGTCGTCGGCTTTCTGATCTCGGCGTCGGCACACTACCTGTACTGGGCGTCGTCTCGCCCCGAAGTCCCGCCGGAACTCCAGCGACGACGCTAGTGGCCCCGATACCCGCCTTCCCCCTCACGGAGTGCGTGTAACGTCGAGCACTCGATGCAGGCGTGGACTTCGTCCTCGTTGTTACCGAAGACCCTCGCGAACTGCTGGGAGACGTACGAGTGACAGTTCCGACACCGGTTGGTCTGTACGGGCTCGGACCGTGCTGAAGCGTTCGTGTCGTGCGACGCCATTGCAACCCCATCGCTTCGAAACCCGTTTTGTTATACGCCAGCTAAACACGGCCGAATCGAGTAAGGGCGACGGCCTAATCGGTAAGCTCATCACCGATTCGACAGCCGCTCGCTCGTCTGCGTATCCACCACCTGCAGCAACGGACCGGCTCCCGTGGTGGTGGATTCGAGTCGCCTCGTGAACGGGGGACGAGAGTAGCTAACGGCTTGCGGTGGGTACCTGGCCGACTCGCGGCGGTTTCCCGTCGCACCAAAGTGGTACGGTCCTCGGCTACGGGTCGGTAGTCGACCACAGAGAGGCCGTCGGCTACGGACACACGCCGGTCACGTGGCGAATTCGACGGCCACGTGAGCGAACCCCGGCCGTACGGATGGCCGGGCACTGAGCGGACGTGACGCCCGAAGAAACGTCGCGAGGTTGGTCAGTCCGCGGGCTGGCGGTGGCGAAGGAACAGGTCAGTCGCTACTCTTTCCGACGCCAGGCAAGAGCTGCTCGGGCTCTCTCTCGTACATCGGTGTGTTCGCGAACTCTCGGATCCGCTCCATCTCGGTTTCTGACAGGTGCTCCGTCATCACCTGCGGTTGTCCGCAGGGATCAGCATAGTAA
>CAZGAX010000210.1:0-4456 GCA_964523745.1 uncultured Halobacteriales archaeon
CCTCGACGTTCCGGCCGGCGTCGCCACGGCCGGCGTCGTTGAAGATGCCGACGGGTACGTCGTCGGCCCGCTCCTCGCGGATGACGTCGATGGCGCGCTGGTAGTCTCGCCAGCAGTTGTAGAGGACGATGACGAAGTCGCTGATGGCCGCGGCGCGAAGCTTCTCCTCGATTTCCTCCCAGCCGCGCCACTTGTCCGACAGCGAGACCGTACAGAAGTCGTTCGACAGCGGCGCGCCGAGGTTGGCCGCCCCGCCCAGCGCCGCCGTGACGCCGGGAACGATCTCGATGGGGACGTCCGTCGCGGCCTCCTCTTGGGCCATCACGAACATGAGGTCGGACTTGCCGTACACGTTCGGGTCACCGCCGGAGACGTGGGCGACGTCCTCGCCGGCTCTAACTCGCTCGAAGGCCTCCCTGGCGAGCTCGACCTGCCGACCCATCGTCGACCGGACGATCTCGACCTCGCTGCCGTCCGACCGGGTCGCGACGCCGTCTTCGACCCGGTCTTCCGGCGGAAGGGTGCCGTCCCGCCGGAGGAAGTTCTGGTAGAGGTTCGAGGCGATGACACAGTCGGCCGTCGCCACGACGTCCTTGGCTCGCTGGGTCATCGCGTGGGGCAGTCCCGGGCCGATGCCGACGACGTACAGGGTGCCGTAGTCACCGGGTCGTTCGGCGGGGGCCCGGTCACCAGTCTCGTCGGCGTCGTCACTCGTGGCCATCCTATCGCCCCACCGCCACGGTGACGGCCTCCTCGTACCGAGACTTCTCGGCAACCAGTTCGTGGTCGGCGCCACCGGCGATAGCGCTTGCCTCGGCGACGCCCGGCCAGCCGAGGAGTTCCTTGGACCTGGAAGGAGTCGGTCCTTCGAACTGCTCCAGGTCTTCCTTCTCGAAGCTGACGACGCCGAGGCCGAGTTCCTCGGCCGCCTCGAGCAGCCCGGGTTCGTCTTCCTTCCGGGTCCCGGTCGCCACGAACTCCACGTCGGCCAGGTCGTAGTCGGTGCCTTCGAGGGCAGTTTTCCAGGCGGCGACGAACTGGTCTTTCTTGGCACCCGAGACGCTCCCGGTCCCGAGGACGACCCCCGAATCAGTGTTGCGCTTGAGCACCGTCACGTCGTCGCCGACCAGCACCGCTTTCGGGCCGTCGAGGCGCTCGATAGGGCCGAGTTCGTCGTCGAGGACGGCCAGATTGGTCGCGACCGTCGAATCGCCGTTGACGACGTGGGCGTCCAGGGCCTTGGCCTGTTTCTCGACGCCCTGTTTGTCGGCGGCCTCCGAGGCGGTCGTCATCGCCGGGACTGCTCCCATCGAGGCGAGGTCGTCGGCGACCTGGTTGGCGCCGTGGTGGCCCCCGGTGATGGGGATGGCCCAGGTGAGTTCCTCGTCGACGACGACCACGGCGGGGTCGTCCCACTTGTCGTCGAGCAGCGGTGCCGTCTTGCGCATCGCGATGCCCGATGCCATCAGGCCGACGAAGCAGTCGTATTCGCCCCAGTGCTCGGCGAACACCTCGCCGTGGTACTCGAGGACGTCGACGGACTCGTAGCGGTCGCCGATGCCGTCGACGATATCCTCGGCCGTCGCCATCTTTCGCTCGAAGGCAACGATGGCTATCTCCTCGGCCACTTCCCCGTCGCTATCGGGGGTCGAACAGTGGCCGCTCGATTCGTCTGCGTTCTCGTCGGTGTTTGATCCTGTGTCAGCGCTCATGAGTCAGTCGTCTGCCTCCGTCGAACCGCGATTCGCCCAGCCGTCGTAGAGGTATGACCGCTCGTAGCCGGCGCCGGTGACGGCCTCGCCGATGACGACCATCGCCGAGGCGCGGTAGCCGGCGTCCTCCAGTTCGTCGGCGATACTGCCGATGGTGCCCGTGATGACGTCCTCGTCCGGCCAGGAGGCGTGGTAGACCACCGCGACAGGCGTCTCGGGGTCGTGGCCGTCGTCGAGCAGCCGGTCCATCGTCTCCCGGACGGCGTGGGTCCCGAGGTAGATGCAGGTCGTCACGTCGCCCATCCCGACGAACTCGCTAACGTGGTCTTCGTCTTCGTCGAGCGTCTTGCCCTGCGGTCGGGTGAAGGCGACGTGGTTGGCCACCTCGTTGAGCGTGAGTTGGGTCCCTAGCGTGGCGCTGGCGGCGAAGGCCGACGTGACGCCGGGCAGGAAGTAAGTCGGGACGCCCTCGTTCTCCAGGGCGTCCATCTGTTCGAGGGCCGCGCCGTACACCGCCGGGTCGCCGCTGTGGAGCCGGACGACTTCGCGGCCCGATTCGTACGCACCGGCCATCAGCGGAACCAGTTCCTCCAGGTCCTTGCCGATGGAGTTCACCAGTTCGGCACCCTCGCAGTAGGCGTCGAGGAGTTCGCTGTTGACCAGCGACCCGGCGTGAACGACGAGGTCGGCGCTCTCGCAGAGGTCCTTCCCGGTCACCGTCAGCAAGCCGGGGTCACCCGGTCCGGCGCCGACGAAGGGGATGCCCTCCTGCACGTCGCCGGCGGTGGGGCGAGCGTCAGATTCCCGGCTCACACGACGTCCCTCCCGGGGTCGGCCGGTGGAATGTGGTCGCCCGAGAGTTCGGCCTCCGACCGCTCCAGCGCTACCTGGTCAGATTCGTCGGGTCCGTCACCGGCGACGCGGCCACCGTCAGCGGTAGCCGCGTCGGAGTCGACCGTCTCGGCGTCGAACGCGTCGGTCGCTCGTTCCTGTCGAGCCTCGGGTCGTTCTGCGTAGGCCAGGGTGTAGTAGTCCCGCTCGGCGACGTCGGCCGGGTCGTCGGTGACGACCGTCTCGCCCTGTTCCATGTACAGCCGCCGCCCGTACCGTACTTCGTACCCCGCCTCGACCAGTTTCTCGTGCGTCGCCGGTGCGTCGGTCACCTTGAACAACAGCATCCGGTCCGGACCGACCGGGGCGTCACCGCCCGCCGCCTCCCGGAGCGACAGGTTCCCACCCGCCGATATCTCGACGCCGAGCGCCGTCGTGAAGGCGGTGACGGCGCTGACGCCCGGGACGACCTCGACGGTGACGTCGGGGTGGAACGCAGCCATCGTCCGCCGGAGGTGGCCGAACGTGGAGTAGACGTTCGGGTCACCCAGCGTGACGAATGCCGCCGTCCCGTCTCGTGCCGTGGGTGCTATCTCCGCGGCGGCAGCCCGCCACGCCTCGCGCAGTTTCTCCTCGTCGCGGGTCATCGGAAAGTCGAGGTCGCCGATGCGTTCGTCCGGAACGTGTTCGGTCGCCACCGACCGCGAGAGGCGACCAGGGGAGTACACGACGTCCGCAGCGTCGAGGACCCGTCGACCCCGTACGGTCACCAGGTCGGCCTCGCCGGGACCCAGGCCCACGCCGTAGAGCGTCATTCGACCCCTCCATCGGCTGGGACCGGTTCACTCTCGCTCGCACTGCCGACGAGCATGTAGACCGGATTGTCCGATTCGAAGCTCGTCGCGCCGGCGAGTTCGTAGCCGTGACTGACCTGGAACTGGACGACTTCCTCGAGTAGCTCGCGGTCCTTGAACGCCTGGACGGCCTCGCCGGCTACTTCGAGCCGCGAAACGTTCATGACTACCCGGTCGACGCCGGTCTCGACCGCCCGGTCGAGGACGGCCTCGTAATTGCGACTCCCGCCAAGAAACAGCGCATCGGCGTCCTCGGGCAGGCCGTCCGGCGCTTCTGTCGCTCGAAGCTCGACGTCGCCCTCGACGTCGACGTCGTTTGCGGCGAGGTTCTTCCGCGTCTTCTCCAGCCGAGCAGACTTCCGTTCGAGTGCCGTGACTCGTCCCGCCCGGCGGGACGCCTCGACGGTGACGGCGCCGGTGCAGGAGCCGATCTCGACGAAGTGGTCCGTCGGGCCGAGGTCGAGTTTGCCGAGCAGGACCGACCGGACTTCCGGCTTCGTCGGACCGGCCTTCGCGTCGTGAGGCAGCGATACACGCGACATCACCTGATCCAACTACCGTTGAACGTAAAACAATTGTGCTTGTATTAGAGAAAGCAGGATTGTTGTTCGTGGTGCGAATCGGCAGTATATCACGTCTCATCGCCTCTACGCCAGCTTCTGTTAACTCAACGCTCGTTACATGGCGTCTGGTGTGGCCTGTTCCCATCGACTTACAACTCGAAAAAGGGGGGAGGGGGTGAACCATTCGAGATCACCAAAGCGGCTTCGCCAGCAATCATGTCCGAAACCCGGTATTACTCTCATTCGTGAACAGGTCCTACGAGCATCGTTCTTTCGCTACTATTCTGGTGCTTACTACTCGAAAACGGGGAGTGTGAGTAAGACCGTATCACCCGAAGCATCATTCACAAAATCCAGATTATGTGGATTTTGCTTCGAGACTCACTTCTCCTTATAACGTGAGGGTGGGAGTATCGAACCAGGTGTGTTACCGCCCCAACGTCTTACAACTCGAAAACGGGGGGTCCGGGTCATCGAGGAAGATCGACGACAGCGA
>CAZGAX010000211.1:0-4444 GCA_964523745.1 uncultured Halobacteriales archaeon
TTCGAAAGCGCCGCCCTCGACCTCGCCCTCCGCCAGGACGGCACCGACTTCGGCGCGGCTGTCGACCGCAGCTACGACCCGCTGCGCTTCGTCGTCTCCCGGGCGCTCCGGGACCGGGAGACGGGCGAAGTATCGGCAGCGCCCATCCACCGGCTGCTCGACCGCAACCCCGAAATGGAGTTCAAGCTCGACCCGACGCCGGAGTGGGACGAGGCGTTCATCGCGGACCTCGCGGCGACCGATGCCGTCCGCGTCGTCGACCTGAAGAGCTTCTACCAGGGCACCGACGTGGACAACCCCGCCGACCCCGACCTCTACGAGCGGGTTCTCGATGGCTTTCCCGACGCCGTAGTCGAAGACGCCCGGTTTACCGAGGAGACGCGACCGATCCTGGACGGAAACGAACACCGGCTGAGCTGGGACTATCCGATCACGGGAATCGAGTCGATCCGGGATCTGGAAATCGAGCCCGACTGGCTGAATATCAAGCCCTCCAGGTTCGGAACGGTGGAGTCGCTACTGGAGACGATCGAGTTCTGCCAGGAGCGGGGGATCCGGCTCTACGGCGGCGGGCAGTTCGAACTGGGCGTCGGCAGAGGGCAGATTCAGGCCCTGGCGAGTCTGTGCTATCCGGGTTCGCCTAACGACGTCGCTCCCGGCGGCTACAACGACCCGGAGCCTGATCCGGGGCTTCCGGTGAGCCCGCTCGACGTGTCGACTGATTCGCCCGGGTTTGGACTGTACTGAGGTACTGTCTGCTACGTTACCGCGGCCGCTACGACAACGATGAAGAAAGCCCTCACCTCGGTCGCGGTCGCTGAGTTAGCCCTATCCGACCGAGTGGCAGCGAGGGAGGATATCTAACTCAGCGACTCCCCTTCTACGCGACCGAGGTTCGCCCTTTCAGTCCGCCAGGGGGTCAGAGACTGGGCCGAAAATCGGCGGTTGGCGCGCGGGAGTTCCACGACCGGTGCGAGGCCGACCGGAGGGAGGCCTCGATAGCGAACGGGGAGCGAAGCGACCCGTGAGCAGGGAGGGAACGACTCGCGCGAGGGACGACTGAACGAGCGAAGCGAGTGAAGGAGTCGGCTGGGGAGGGTCGTGGTGCGGTGCGGTTGCGGGGCGGTCCTGGCGGATTGAAAGGGCGAGGCCCGGGTGACTCGACCGCAGGGAGAGTCACCAAATGGCCGAACGGGGAGCGAAGCGACCCGTGAGGCCCGGTGGCGTTCAATATAGTCGTTGCATCGGCCCTATCGAGCGACCGGAGGGAGCGAAGATATCCGATGCAACGACCGCCAGCGGGCCGAGGGCTTTCCTTACTGTGCGGTTGTGGTAACTCCAGCAGCAACTGAATCGTATAGCATCTGGTCGAGGGCTTTCTCTACTGTGCGGGACTGAAAGAGCAAAATAGCGGATAAAATCGTCTGTAACACCCGCTGATATACCAGATAAACATATGAACAACTATTCAATTAAAATTGGTCACGCCATTACTGCCGTCGTAGACAGTACTCCGAAAAACAGCCGTCACTCCTCTTCGTCTGCCAGATAGTCCTCCTGCACCGCGACGACCTCCGCCGAATCGGCACACTCGGCATACCGCCGGAGCGGTTCGTCGTTCAACTCCAGGAAGACCTCACCCCAGCGAACCACCTCGGCAATCTCTTCAGCCTGCTCGCGCTCTCCCAGAATCACCAGCCCGGCGGCCAGCGCCTCCAGGGTCGTCAGCTGAAACGCGTTCCCGTAGTTCACCGGATTCGCCGCCACCAGGAAGGGCAGGGCCCGCTGAATCCCCGGCAGGTCGAAAGCCTCGGCTTCGGCGGTTTCCCAGGAGCAGTCCAGCGCAACGAGGCAGTCGTTTGCTCCCTTCCGGTCCGCTGGCGAGAGGGCCTGCTCGGCAAAGGGATTGAGGACGACGCCGGGGGGCACGGACCGAGGAGAGTCGTGCAACTCGGCGTGGCCGAACTTCGCCAGCCGGCGGGCCGTGCACTTCTCGGGGTCGTCGTCGCCCTCGTACCGGACGTGGAGGTCCACGGGGGAGCTAACGAGCGCCGAGACAAAAGCAAATCGCCCGGCAGGCGGCTGTCAGGCGGCGATACGCCCAGCAGAATTAAGTGGGACAGTCGGAAAGTCGAGACAATGATCGAGGAAGGCGCGGAGGCGCCTGGATTCGAACTCCCGGCGGTGGTGGAGGGGGAGTTCGACCGCGTCGGCCTGGGTGACTTCCTGGGGCAGGACGTCGTCGTGCTGGCGTTCTACCCGGCGGACTTCAACCCGGCCTGCGAGCGTGGGTCGACGGACCTGGACGAACTGGACCTCTTTACGATGCAAAAGGACGTCACCATCCTCGCCCTCTCGGCCGACAGCGTCTACAGCCACCGGGCCTTCGCCGACGAGTACGACCTCCACATCCCGCTGCTCTCGGACCCCGGCGCCGAGGTCGCCGAGCGCTACGGCGTGGCCCGCCAGGGAGTCGCCGACGCCGACGGCGCGGAGGGCTACCTGGTCGACCGCGCCGTGGTCGTCGTCGACCCGGACGGCGACGTCGAGTACGCCTGGACGACAGAGGATCTCGAGGAACTCCCGCCGGTCGAGGAGATACGCGAGGCCGTCGGGAGCGTCGGCGGCGACGAGACCGCCCGGGCCCGGTATCGCGTCGGCCACGCCCACTACGTCGAGGGGCGGCGGGCATTCACCAGCGCCATGCACGGCTTCGAGGACGACGAGTGGATGATGGCCCAGGGCGACTTCACCCGGGCCTACGAGGAGTTCGACGAGGCCGCCGACCACTTCAACACCGCCGGCAGATTCGCCGAGGACGAACAGGAACGGACCTACTTCGAACGGGCCGAGGCCAAGGCCGAAGCCCTCTGGCAGGCCGCCGAGTGGCTGGCCGACGCGGCGAGTTCCTACGCCAGCGGCGAAGGTGCCGAGGGCCGGGCGATGCGCCAGGACGCCGAGGGACCCCTGGAAACGGCCCGGGACATCCACGAGCCGGTCGCACCCGACGATTTCCCGCCCGACGAGGACCCTGCCGACCTGGACGACGGCGAGGAAGCAGTCCGGTTGCTCCCCGAAGAAGAGGACGACGAATCGGCTACCCTCGACCTCGACATCGACGAGAACGGCGAGGGGCCGGTCGGGGATACCGACACCGACAGCGCCGCGAGCAGCGGCGACGACTCGGCCACAGAACAGCCAGCGAGCGCCCGAGGAAGCCCGACGTCGACGACCGACGGGCCGTCAGGCCAGGGCACCAGGGCGACCGGGAGAGCCGGCGACCACGAAACGGGAGGTGACGGGGAGGAAGGCGACGAGATCGACGGCGAGGACGAGATCGACGACGCCGAACTCGAAGAGATCACGGCAGAACTCGAACAGCAGTCTGCCGAGGTCGAGGCCGCCCGGGCCGAAGCGAAGGCCGCCGATGCCGAGGATGCGGGCGAGGAGACCGACGTGACCCTCGACGACCCGGCGGGAATCGGGGAAGACGACGAGAGCGCCGCGGACGACGACCCGGCCGGCGAGATACAGTTCGGCGAGGGCGACGAATCCAGCGCCGAGGAGGCCGAGCCGACGGACAGCACGACGGCAGGCGACGAACTGTCGGGCGAGGTGGCGCCGGACGAGGACACTGACGGCGACCCCGACGTCGGCGAGGTGACCGACGACGTCAGCGAGGACGACATCGAACTCGACCTGACCGACCCGACGGACGGCGAGGGACTGGGCGACCTCGACGACGAGGAGGTCAGCGACGGGGAGGCAGGCGACGGGGACGACGAAGATGACGAAGACGGGGAAGACGCCGACGCCCAGGCTGGCGACCCCGACGACGACCTCGGTGGCGGCGGCAGCCACGGAGTCCCCGACTCGCTGTGAGACCGGGAGCTTGAACCCCGAGGGCTACTCACACCAGTCATGGCCGAGGAGCCGACGGCGCCGACCGAAGTCGCCCGGGCCTACTATCGGGCACTGGACGAACACGACTACGACCTGCTAGAAGGATTGCTCGCCCCCGACTTCGTCCAGGAACGCCCCGACCGGACCCTCGACGGCAGCGCCCGGTTCGTCGAGTTCATGCGAGACGAACGGCCCCAGACGGAGACCACCCACCGGATAGACGGGGTCTACGTGCCGAGCACCGAAGACGGCCCCGACTCGACCACAGAGGTCGTGGTGCGGGGCGGACTGCTCGACGCCGAGGGGGAGGAGATCACCGGCTTCGTCGACGTCTTTTCCTTCGAGGGCGAAAACGTGGGCCGGCTCGTCACCTACACCGACTGATCCGGGGACTCGAACGACACGCCAAAGACCGCGCCAGGTACGCCCATCGTCAGTGAGACGGGTGCACTGAACCCGAAAACGATGGACGTGTTGTTTCTTTCCCCCCCCAGGCCAGGAAAGGCCGAGGGGGGGGGGGGTGGGCGCCCGGCGGGCCTCC
>CAZGAX010000212.1:0-4389 GCA_964523745.1 uncultured Halobacteriales archaeon
GTCTTCGACGACCGGGTAGCCGGTGTGTCGCTCGCGGATCATCCGTCCGAGGAGGTCCGCGACCGTCGCGTCGGGGTCGACGGTGTCCAGGTCGGGAGCGGGCGTCATGAGGTCAGTGACCGTGACGCCTTCGAGGGCCGCCTCGAGGACGACCTGCTGGGTTTCGCTGGCTGCGGCGACGAAGATGAAGAAGGCGATGACGATCCAGAAGACGTTGAACACCAGGACGCCGGCGAGACCGAGGACGATCGCGAACCCTTTGCCGACCTGGGCGGCGAGCCGAGTGGCCCGAACCCGCGACCGATTCCTGGAGAGGAGCGCCCGGAGGACTCGCCCGCCGTCCATCGGGAAGCCGGGAAGGATGTTGAACGCCGCAAGCACCACGTTGAGCAGTGCGAGATAGCCGACGACGAACCGGACGGCGGGGAGGTCCACGGGGAGTACCGTGAACACGCCGTACAGCCCGAGGCCGAGGACGAAGCTGACGAGCGGGCCGACGACGGCGATGACGAACTCCTCGCGCCAGTCCTCCGGCAGTTCCGCGAACTGGGCGAGCCCGCCCAGGAACCAGAGCGTGATCGACTCGGTCTGTAAGCCGTAGTGTCTGGCGACCAGCGAGTGGCCGAACTCGTGGACCAACACGCTCGCAAACAGTCCCAGCGCCGCTACGAGGCCGAGTAGCCACGGAAGCGAGCCGCCAGTGAGAGCTGCGCCGTCCAGGGGTGCGTCGAACGCGACCGAGAGCAGCTCGGCGATCTGTGTGACCTGCGCACCGACGATGTATGCGACGACCGGGACGACGAGCAGGAACGACGTCCCGAGCTTGATCGGGATGCCGAACGCCGATCCGATGCGGATGCTGGCCATGTGTACGGTTTCGTCCGGAGCCATTTCAGGCGTGTGCTGGCCGACGATGGGTCGCGAACCCGGCCCGTCCGGTCCGGGTCGAAGCCACACGAACTATGCAGGAGGCGCGACAGCACCATTCATGGCACGTCCGGACGTCGGGGAGCCGGCCAACAAGGCCCGCGAGGCTGGCAAGTCAGTCTACCGGTCGGTCGTAGACGTCATCCTCACCGGCATCGTCGTGATCGTCCCGCTCGTCATCACGCTGTTCGTCCTGCAGGCCGCGTTCAACTTCATCGCGAACGCCCTGCGGCCGTTCATCCAGGTCCTGCGCTGGGCGGGACTCATCGAGAGCGTGAAAGACCTCGGCTTCGTCGACTTCCTCATCACCGTCGGGGTCTACTCGAACGTCGTCGAGTTCCTCACGACCATCACGGCGCTGTTCATCCTGCTGCTAATCATCGTCACCGTCGGCTTGCTCGCCCGGATCCGCTACGGCGAACGACTCATACAGTTTTTCGACGCGATGATCAGTTCGATTCCGGCCGTCGGCTCCATCTACGGCAGTTTTCGGCGGATGGGTGACGCGATGCTGGAGTCCAGCGTCGACAACTTCCAGGAGGTCGTCCTCGTCGAATATCCCGACGAGGACCTCTACCTGCTGGGGTTCAAGACCAACGAGACGCCGATGCCCATCGTCGAAGCCGCGGACGAGTCCTCGATGACGACGCTGTTTCTCCCCCTCGCCCCGAACCCGGTCATGGGCGGCTTCCTGGCCCACATCCCCGACGAGAAGGTCCGGTCGGTGGAGATGACCGTCGAGGACGCCGTCCGTATCATCATCACCAGCGGCATCGCCACCCAGAGCCCCGACTCCGGCCGGTATCGGGCTCTCAGCGACGACGAACGGAGGGAGATCAGCGAGCTGGTGAGTATCCGGGACGGCGACGACGGCGAGGGTTCCGACGGTCGCGACGGAAACGAGGGAGCCCCCGGCTCCGGGAGCGATACCGAGGCCAGTAACGCCGATAGCTAACTTAGCTGGTACCTTCTACCGCCTCTTCTACGACGCGGAGCGCGTTCGGGCCATCGCGTCGAGCCACGACGACACAGAGCGTCGAGTCGTCACAGCCGGCGGCCTCCACGGCGACGTCGGAAGCCGCCAGACGGCCGAGCGCGTCACGGAGCAGTCCTGGATAGACAGCACCAGTGGCGACGATAGCGGTCAGCGAGCCGGAATCCGGAACGAGTGCGGTGTCGCCGACGACGAGCAGGGCCTCGGCCGGGTCGCCGGGGCCGAACCCGCTCTCCATCCGGACCCGGGCGTCGGCCTCGCCAGCTGGCGGCTCGTAGTCGGGGAGTTCCTCGGCGTACCGGCGGAGCGCGGCGCTGACCGCATCGACGTCACCCACGTCGAGGTACCGGGCTGCGGCGGTGTAGTTACAGACGCCGGCCCGGAGTGCGTCGTGGAGAAAAGGCCGGGCCCTGACGGCGGCCCGAGTTCGTTTGGCGACGGACATGGACGAGAGGACCGCGGTGGGGACCAAAGGTGTTTCTGGACCCGGTTCGGGGAGCCGGGCTACTCACGGTCGGTCGGGTGCCGACACGCCGGACCACCAGGTGGACGAACGGTCGATGGGCGGCGAAATCGGCCCCGTCTCGCGGCGACGTGGTAATTATTTTTTCGCACATAGGCCATTTGGGGCGCTACAGGCTCCGTATCCCCAAAAGCCACGAACGGAAACTACTATTTGCCCCCACTTCGGAACGTCCGATATATGAGCCAGACGTACGACCGAGGCACCGTCGAAGACTTCGGACGGTGGCGCGAGTTTTCCGCCGGCATGTGGGCCTGGATCTTCCACAAGTTCACCGGCTGGGTGCTCGTGGGCTACCTGTTCACACACATCGCCGTGTTGAGCACGGCGACCGGGGTCGATCCGGCGAACGCAGCCGGAGCCCAGGACCTCTACACTACCACGCTGTCGGGGCTCGAGGCGCTGCTGATCGTCAGGTTCCTCGAAGTCGGCCTGCTCGCCGTCGCCGTCTTCCACATCCTGAACGGCATCCGCTTGCTGTTCGTCGACCTCGGGATGGGCCTGGAAGTTCAGGACAAGAGCTTCTACGCCTCAGTCGTGCTGACGGGGGCGATCACCGTCGCCAGCGTCCCGACGTTCCTGGGAGGTGTGCTCTGATGGCAGAACACTACTCCTCGTTCAAGCGCGGCGGGACGCTCTGGCTGCTCCAGCGGCTCACCGCCGTCTTCCTCATCGGCGTGCTGGCGTTCCACTTCGTGTTGCTCCACTTCGTGAACCACGCAGCGGAGATCACGTTCCTGGGAACCCGGGCACGGATGAGTCAGTGGGGCTACTTCACGACGATGGTACTCTTCCTCGTCACGGCAGCCTTCCACGGAGTCAACGGCGTGTACAACGCACTCATCAACATGGGGCTCGAAGGAACACAGAAGAAGGTCGTCGGCGCTGTGCTGGCCATTGCCGGCATCCTCCTGGTCGCCCAGGGAATCCGCGTCGCCATCGCCATGACGTCACTGGTCTAAACAATGAGTACGCAAATCGAACCCGAGGAGACGGAGTCCGAGAGCGAACCCGAGACCGAAGCATCGGTAGAGGAGACGGCCGAGCCGACGCCCGGCGAGCGCCGCCGTGCCGAGCGCCAGGCCCGGGCCGAACAGGAGGAGTCGACGCCGGAGACTGACGAAGACGAGGAGACGATCCTCCTCAAGGTGTTCCGGTACGACCCCGAGGTCGAAGACAAGGAAGAGCCGCGGTTCGACGACTTCCACGTTCCCTTCCACAAGGGAATGACCGTCCTCGACGCCCTCATCTACGCCCGGGACACCTACGACTCCAGTCTAACCTTCCGGCACTCCTGTCGCCAGGCCGTCTGTGGCTCTGACGCGCTGTTCATCAACGGCAGCCAGCGGCTGGCCTGCCAGACGCAGATTTCCGACGTGGGCGACCCGGTCCGCGTCGAGCCGCTTCCCTACCAGGACGTCGTCAAGGACCTGGTTGTGGACATGGAACACTTCTACGACCAGATGCACGCCGTCGAACCGTACTTCGACCCCGACGAGACGCCCGACGGCGAATTGGAAGAACAGCGCCAGTCGCCCGAAAACCGCGAGAAAGTCAAGATGTCGACGCGGTGTATCTGGTGTGGCGCCTGCATGTCCTCCTGTAACATCGCGGCCGGGGACAACGAGTACCTCGGTCCGGCGGCCATCAACAAGGCCTACCGCTTCGCGATGGACGAGCGGGAGGGCGAGAGCAAGAAGGAAGACCGGCTCCGGATCATCGAGCAGGAACACGGCGTCTGGCGGTGCCAGACCCAGTTCTCGTGTACGGACGTCTGTCCGAAGGACATCCCGCTGACCGAGCACATCCAGGAACTCAAGCGCGAGGCAGTGAAGTCGAATCTCAAGTTCTGGTAACCATGTACGAACACGACGTCATCGTGGTCGGCGCCGGCGGCGCCGGCCTCCGAGCGGCCATCGCAGCGCACGAGGCGGGGGCGGACGTC
>CAZGAX010000213.1:0-4362 GCA_964523745.1 uncultured Halobacteriales archaeon
AGTTGGTAGAGCACCTGGTTGTTACCCAGGTTGTCCCAGGTTCGAGCCCTGGCGGCGGCGTGTTGCGAGACTCGAGCGGAGCGAGAGTCTCAGTTTTTGCGAGCGGCGAACGGAGTGAGCCGCGAGCAGTTTCCGGACCACAGGCGACGGCGTCGTTCCGCTGCAAACTATTCTTCAAGTACGATAACACCGCAAAGTTCGTCCAACGATGGGTGAATTCCGCGGCAACCAACATACGGACAATGAATATGACGAATACGAGTACGACGATCTCGTGGCGGATGTCGCTGCATTTGCCGAAAACGCCGGCCGACGGCCGACGACTGACGACGCGATGGAATCCGAGCAACTCCCCTGTCTGGCCCGAATATACAGTCTAACGGATAGCTGGAACGCGGTCCTACAAGATGCGGGACTCGACGGAACTGTGGCAGGGACGTACGGCCCGGACGAGGAGCCAAAGATGATCGAAGATATGCAACGGGCCTTTGATGGTGTCAGTTCCAGTTTCCTTTCGAGTCGCCAGTACGCAGACCACGGTAACTATCCACCAAGTGTCATCAAGGAGTTCTTCGGGTCCTGGTCAGAAGCGTGTGATGCAGCCGGTATCGAGTGCGGAACCAAGCACGGAAAACGATGTTCGGGACCGCGAGGGGCCACGTTAGAAAGCGTCCACGAGTTGTCCGTAGCTACGGTGTTGTCCGAGAACGATATCAATTACGTGGTGCATCCCTCAATCGACGATACTGAGTGGACTGGCGACTTTCATCTCCCCGAAGACGACATCTGGATCGAGGTTGACGGGTATATCGGTCGGAGACCCAACGAACAAACGTTTGAAGCTAAGTTGGACTATTACACCGCGAACGGGTACGACTACTTCGTCGTCAACGACGCTGAGGACCTTCGACGACATCTTAGAAGGAGGGACGTGTTGTAGTAATGGAAACCCGATAGGCTAAAGACGACCGGAGAGATAACTCCGGCCCAGGGCCCTTAGCTTAGTCTGGTTAAAGCGATCGGCTCATAACCGATTGAGCGGTGGTTCAAATCCGCCAGGGCCCATGCTCCGCGAGGAACGAACGTGACGAGCGGTGCATGGGCCTCGGCGAGGTTTGAACCCTGCCGATCCCGGCCGGTGAGAGTCAGGAGAGGTTTCTTCATGACACCGGCCGTACGTTTAGTATGGCAACCGACCGTTCGAACGACGGGCTGCTCAGAATTGTCCTCGTCGTTCTGGCAGTCCTCGTCCTATTCCCGGTGCTGATGATGGTCCTTGTGATGCCGATGATGGGCATGATGGGAGTGGGCTGGACCGGTGCGTGGGGCGCATCGCCCCTCTGGGCCGTGGGAATGATGGTCGTCTGGCTGCTCGTCCTGCTGGGCATCGGCTACGCGCTGTACCGCGGACTGTCCGGCCACCCCGCGGTAACACCGAACGACCCGGCGCTCGAAGAACTCAGGATAGCGTACGCTCGCGGCGAACTGACCGACGAGGAGTTCGAGACCCGTCGGGAGACGTTGCAAACCGAGGAGTGAGGCGTAGGTGCAGCAGTTTTCGGTGGCATTCACCCGACCGACAGGCTAAAACACGCATGTCGCCTGTAAGGGGACACAATGATGCTCCCGACCCACGCCCTGGTAGGGATGGCGCTGGCGCTCCCGGTGGCGGCCGTCGCCCCCGAGTTCGCCGGCGTCGCGCTCCTCTGGGGATTCGTCGGAGGTGGGTTCCCGGACCTAGACATGTACGTCGGCCACCGGAAGACGCTGCACTTCCCGGTGTACTACTCCGTGGCGGGGGCGGCCGCGACGGGACTGGCGCTGCTGTCACCGACCGTCGCGACGGTGGCGGCGGCGACGTTCCTGACGGGGGCGGCCGTCCACTGCGTGACTGACGTCTTCGGCGGGGGTCTCGAACTGCGACCGTGGGAGGGTACGTCCGACCGGGCTGTGTACGACCACCACCGCGAGCGATGGATAGCACCACGGCGCTGGGTGGACTACGACGGCTCTCCGCAGGACCTCCTGCTGTCGGTGAGCGTGGGCTTGCCCCTCTTGCTCGTCGTCGACGGACCGTTCCGGTGGCTCGTGGCGGCGATGCTGGTCGTCGCGGCGGTGTACACCGCACTCCGGCAGCGGCTGGCAGACCTCGCAGCGACCGTGGCGGATCTGCTGCCGGAGACCGTCCTGCCGTACGTTCCGGCCCGGTATCGGTAACGACAGGGAACAGGCCCGAGAGACGTTGGCCGTATCAGAACTGGACACAGGGAGGATCTGGATGAGCCAATTCGTCGAGGTTGCAGCGGTGGTCCTCGTGGGGGCAGTCGTCGCCACGCTTGCCGAAGCCCTGCGCCGAGGGGAACTGTCGGCAAGTATCAACGCAGCCGTGTCCCTGGCAGCGGCGCTGGCGCCGCCGGCGGTGGCCTCGGGCCTGGACTACTGGTGGGGCTGGACGATCACTGTCACTCCGGAAC
The DNA here is from genome assembly GCA_964523745.1 of uncultured Halobacteriales archaeon. GTDB lineage: Archaea > Halobacteriota > Halobacteria > Halobacteriales > Haloarculaceae > CAZGAX01. The sequence goes on from CAZGAX010000213.1 coordinate 2,475, forward strand.
TGACTGCCTGGGTCGCCGCGGCGGGGTTTTTGCACTCCCTGGGGATGCTCGGGCTGTACGAATCCGTCTGGTGGTGGGACCACGTCACTCACCTCGTCTCGGGGTCCCTGGTCGCGGCCCTCGTCTACGCCGGCTTCATCGTCCTCGGGCAAGACGGCAGCGGCTTCGAGGCCTCCTGGGAAACGGCGGCGGTCTTCACGGTCGTGTTCACGTTCCTCGTCGGCGTGTTCTGGGAACTGGTCGAACTCGTCGCCAGAGACGTCGGCGAGCGGCTGGACGTCGACCCGGTGCTCGTCCACTACGGCTGGCGGGACACGGCATACGACCTGGTGTTCGACCTCGTGGGTGCCCTCCTGGTGGTTGCGCTGGACGTCCGGTTGTTCGTCTCGCTGGCCGACCGGTCGGTCGGTGCGACCCGAACTGCGCTGGTGGCGAGCGGCGTGGTAATCGTCCTGGGGTCGGCAGTGATGGCCGCCCGCGTCGAGTTCGACGTGGCACCCTGATCTGACGGGCCCGAAAGCGGGCACTCGACGGGTTCTCAGGCTGTGAAACTCTTCGATACCATCTTCACTGCGAGAGACGTTTCCAAACGTATCATGCCCGAGTCCCCCTCCAGCGAGAGTGCCTCGAACGAGTCGTCATTCACGCACCCGTTACCGGGGTTCGTCCACTGGCTGGTCGCTGCCCTGCTCGCACTCGTCGGACTGGCGTTGCTCGTCGGCGCCACGGCTCTTACCGTGGTCGTCGACCGACAGATGATCGCCGAGGGCGTCGCCTCGGGCCAGGTGGAGTCCACGTTGACCGACGCCCAGACCGTCGAAGTGGCCTCGGCGGTCGCCACCTGGACCGGCCTGGGCCTGTTCCTGGCCGGCGGTCTCGTGCTGGTCGTCGCCGTCGCCTACCTCGTCGCCCAGCGACGTCGTCCGGAAGCGGGCGAGGGGGGCGAGGAGGCCCAGAGCTACTTCTGGACCAGTGCGGTGCTGGGCGCCGTCGTCAGCGGCGTCCTGTCGTTCGTGCCGTTCTCGCCGGCCCTCGGCGGTGCCGTCGCGGGCTACCTCGAACAGCCCGAATCCGGTCGAACCGTCGGGGCCGGGGCAGCGTCCGGGCTGGTGGCGGCAGCACCCGTGATTCTCGTGATGGTCTTCGTCCTCGTCGGGGTGAGTCTCGGCCTGCTCGCCATCGAGAAGTCCGGGCTGGCAGTTCTCGTCGCCGTCGTCATCCTCCTGGCAGTGGCATTCGCTGCCGCGTTCGGCGCCGGTCTGGGAGCGCTCGGTGGCTACGTCGGCGGCCGGTTCGCGGACCCGGAGGACTCGCTGTAAGGAGCCGTCTCAGGCGACGTGGTCCAGGCGGTCGACCGGCATCACCGAGTAGTCGATCGAGAGGGTGTCCTTCGTCGCCCGAATTTTCCCGACGAACGTCGAGATGTCTGCCAGGTTCCCTTCGAGGATGAACAGCTCCATGCAGTAGTGGTCGCCGACGTGGTTGTGGACGTTCGAGGCCACGAGTTCGTCGTACTCGTGGCGCAGCCCCATCATCCGCTGTTCGACGTCGGTCGACTGGAAGTCAAAGAGCACCGTGACGACGCCCATCAGCTTCCGGTCTTCCAGCTGTTTGTCGTCGAACTCCCCCAGGAGGTTCCGCGCAGCCTCCCGAACGACCTCGCTCCGCCCGGTGTAGCCGTGCTCCTCGGCGAAGCTATCGAGACGTTCGAGGAGTTCGTCCGGCATCGAGACGCTGACGACGGTCATGTATTAATCTAACCGAGTGTCGCTAATAAGCCTTAGTATCGAGGACCAAATCGACCGCTACAGGGTCCGAGACCGCCCCCGAATATCAAACGTGAAATTTTGGAGAGAGGTTTTATTACTACCCGAACGAACACAACAGG
>CAZGAX010000214.1:0-4319 GCA_964523745.1 uncultured Halobacteriales archaeon
GCGGTTGGCGCCGCGCTTGACCTCGATGCCGACCAGCAGGCCCTCGCCCCGGACGTCCCGGACCTCGTCGCCGATAGTACGCTGAAGTTCCTCGCAGAGGTATGCGCCGACCTCGGCGGCGTGGGCGGGAATCTCGTCCTCGACGAGGGTCTCGACGGTCGCCTCGGCCGCGGCCGAGATGACGGGTCCCCCGCTGAACGTCGAGGCGTGGGACCCGCTGTTGTCGGCGATCCAGTCGGCACAGAGCGTCGCGCCGACCGGCAGGCCGTTCCCGAGCCCTTTGGCGCTCGTCACCACGTCGGGAACGATCCCCGCAGATTCGCTGGCCCAGAGGTCGCCAGTCCGGCCCAGGCCGGTCTGGACCTCGTCGCAGATGAGGGCCGCGCCGGCGTCCTCGGTGATCTCCCGGGCAGCCTGGAGGTACTCGGGGCTGGCGGGGTTGATGCCGCCTTCGCCCTGGATCGGCTCCAGGATGACCCCTGCCGTCTCGTCGTCGACGGCCTCGTCCAGCGCGTCGGCGTCGTCGTAGGGGACGAACTCGACGTCGCCGGCGAGGGGTTCGAAGTCCTTCTTGTACGTCTCTTTCCAGGTGGTCGCCAGCGACCCCATCGTCCGGCCGTGGAAGCCCTGCATCGTCGCGACGAGCTTCGAGTTGCCCGTCGCTGCCCTGGCGAACTTCAGCGCGGCCTCGTTGGCCTCGGTCCCGGAGTTGCACAGCCAGACCTTGTTCAGGTCGCCGGGGGCGACCTCGCCCAGCAGTTCGTACAGCCGGGTCCTGACTTCGACGGGGTACGAGGCCTGGACGTAGGTCAGCCGGGATAGCTGGTCCCGGACGGCACGCGTCACGTCGGGATGGCCGTGCCCCAGCGGGACGCAGGCGTAGCTCGCCCCGAAGTCGAGATACTCCCTCCCGCTGTCGTCGTAGAGGTAGGGGCCGTCGCCCTCCTCGATCTGTACGGGCTTCTCGTTGAAGACGAAGCCACTCATTTGTGGTCACCTCCTTCCGCTCCGCCGTTGCCCTCGAGGGCACTGGTGTAGACGTGCGTCCCGTCGCCTTCGAGGGCAGTGAGGACTGGGTTCTCGAGGTTGGCGTCGGCGACGACGGCCTCGTTGGCCCCGCCCTCCAGGGCCTCTTTGATGGCCATCACTTTCCGGCCCATGAAGCCCTCGGCGGCCGCTTCCATCCGCTCCCAGTCCTCGGGCGTCTCGACGTCCCGGATCAGGGTGTCGCGGTCGTCCGGGTCTTCGAGGATGCCGGGGACGTCCGTCAGGAGGATCAGCGTCCCGTCGAGTTCGCCGGCGATGGCCGCAGCTGAGCGGTCCGCGTCGGTGTTGACGGGGGTAATTTCCCCGTCATCGGCACCGGCCATCGGCGGACTGACCACCGGCGTGTAGCCGTCGGCGAGCAGCGACTCCAGCAGGTCAGCGTTGACCTCTTTGAGACTCCCCGAGTGGTCGCCCCGCCGGATCTTCTTCTTGCCGTCTTCGACGACGCGCACGGCGGATTTCCGGGGTCCGTGCAGCAGCTTGCCGTCCACTCCGGACAGCCCTACGGCGTCGACGCCCTCGCTCTGGAGGTTTGCGACCATCTCGGTGTTGAGGAGGCCGGGCATCACCATCTCGAAGACCTCCATCGTGTCTGCGTCCGTAAACCGCCCGACGACGCCGCTGGGCGTCTCGACGTACTCCGGCTCCATGCCGAGTCGTTCGAGCGTGTCGTCGACGGCGGTCGAGCCGCCGTGGGTGACGACCACGTCGGTCGGCCCGGCCCCCGACTCCGGGTCGTGGGCCTGACCGGGTTCGCCCTTGGCTAACGTTGCGACGTCTGACAGCGCTCCAGCGGGGTCGACCGCCCGAGCGCCGCCAACTTTGATGACTACTGTCACGAAAATCACTCCAGGTCAGGGTGCGCCGACGGGGTGGAGGCCCTGGAACTCCAGTCCCGCCGTCTCCTCGATGCCGAGCGCCAGATTCGCGGCGTGGACGGCCTGGCCGGCCGACCCCTTCATCATGTTGTCGATGGCCGCGAAGGCCACGACGCGCCTGTTCGAGGGGTCGAGTTCGAAGCCGACCTCCGCCTTGTTGGTCCCCGCGACGGCCTTGGGCTCGGGGTAGCGGTACACGCCGCCACCACCGGCGACCAGATCGACGAACGGTTCGTCCTCGTAGGCCCCCCGGTAGGCACCCCAGAGGTCGCCCTTCGTCACCTTCTGGCCGGGGAAGCAGTGGCAGGTGGCCGACGCACCGCGGATCATGTCCACGGCGTGAACCGTAAACGAGACGTCGAGTCCGAGGAACGCCTCGATCTCCGCCTCGTGGCGGTGGGTGATCGGGGCGTAGGGCCGGACGACGCCGGACCGTTCGGGGTGCGAGGACGCCTCGCCGCCGCCCGCACCGCCCTCGCTGGAACCGACCTTCACGTCGACGACCAGCTGGGAGCTGCCGTCGAGGATGCCCTCGTCGACGAGGGGCTTGAGTCCCAGAATCGTCGCCGTCGCGTTGCAGCCCCCGGCGGCGATCAGGTCGGCGCCGGGGAGTTCCTCGCGGGTGAGCTCCGGCAGGGCGTACACCGACTCTTCGAGCAACTCTGGCCGCGAGTGCCCGTCGTACCACTCCTCGTACTCCGCCTCGGTGTCCAGCCGGAAGTCCGCCGAGAGGTCGACGACGGTGTCGGCGGCATCCCGGAACGCGTCGATGCGGTCCATCGAGACGCCGTGGGGCGTCGCTGCGAACAGGACGTCCACGCTCTCCAGGTCCTCGGGGTGCGAGAATCTGAGGTCGAGGTGGCGGAGATTCGGGTGAGCGTGGCCAATTGTTTTGTTCTCCTTCGACCGGCTCGTCGCCTGGACGATCTCGAAGTCGGCGTGACCGTCGAGCAGGCGCAACAGTTCGCCACCGGTGAAGCCGCTGGCGCCGACGACGGAGGCTGTGTAGCTCATTTCGCCTCGACCTCCTGCTCGGGCACCGTCTCCAGCCAGTCGACGACCTTCGCCGGCACGTCGACGTCGGTCACCTCGTTCAGTGCCTTGAACTCGACGGTGTGATTGACCTCGTGGACGGTGTAGCCCTCGGTTTCACCGGTCTCGGGGTCGGCTCCCGTCTCCATCAGGTCGACGCCGAGGAGGCCGCCGCCGACGGCGTCGGATGCCCGCTGGACGAGGTCGAGCGCCTCGTCGTCGAGGTCGAACGTCGTCGTTTCGGCACCCTTGGCGGCGTTCGTGAGCCAGTGCTCCGAGGAGCGGGCCATCGCGGCGACCGGCTCGCCGTCGGTGGCCAGCACCCGGATGTCGCGACCGGGCTTGTCGACGAACTCCTGGACGTAGAACACCTTGTGCTCGTAGTGGCCCAGCGTCTCCTTGTGTTCTAAGATGGCCTCGGCTGCACTGCGCGAATCGATCTTCGCCATGAGGCGGCCCCAGGAGCCGACGACCGGCTTCAGGACGCAGGGGTAGCCGAACTCCTCGATGGCTTCCATCGCGGCGTCCTTGGTGAATGCGACGGTGGTCTCCGGCGTCGGCACGTCGGCCTCGACCAGCGCCAGGCTGTTCTCGACCTTGTCGGCGCAGGTTTTGGCCGTACTCGACCCGTTGACGACCGGGACGTCGTAGGCGTCGGCGAAGCGCGTCGCGTAGACGCTCCGGCTCGTCGCCAGACAGCGGTCGACCAGCAGGTCCACGTCCTCGAAGTCGGCCGGCGGGTCGTGCAGGCCGAACTGCTGTTTCCGGACGTCGACCTTGACGACGTCGTGGTCCCGCTGGCGAAGCTCTTCGAGCAGGAGCTTCTCGTCCTTGCGTATCCGCGAGTAGAGGATGCCGACTTTCATGCGAGCCTCCGGGCCGCCCCCATTACGTCATTCACCCCAGTCTTCCTCGAGCTCGGGCGCCGAGTCGAGTTCGACGGGGTCGGTCCCCACGACCTCGAGTTCGGCACCGCAGGTCGAACAGTCGACGATCTCTCCCGCTTCCAGGTTGTCGTGCAGGGACACTTCGGCCCCGCACTCGATGCAGTCTGCCATTGTACCAGTCATTCGTGCTGGGATAGCCTTAAACCCTTCGAACCTATCAGGAATAATTATGCTTTTGTTCGCTGTGCTAACGCTACTTAGAACGACGAAAACGGACGAACCTCGTTTCCTATATCAGGATAGTGGTATAACGTCCCCTCGCGGGGGTCGTGGCAGCGGGCCTCGCAGCCGGACCGGCGGCTCAGACATAGGCCGCCACCTCCGACTCGAGGGTTTCGGCGGCCGCCTCGACGGCTTCGCGACGCTCGGCGACGGTCTCGCGGTCCGTCTCTAGCGCCTTGCGGGCTCCCGCCAA
>CAZGAX010000215.1:0-4165 GCA_964523745.1 uncultured Halobacteriales archaeon
GGTCGTCCCGTAGGCGGTGTCGTACAGCGGGACGACGAACTCGTCGACGTGCTCGGCCAGGGCGTCGAGGTCGAGTCCGGACCGCTCGTAGAGGTGTCCCGGGTACGGGTCGGGATACAGCGTGAGATAGGCCGTTCCGGGGATTCGCGCCGTCGCTTCGGCGACGAACTCGGTGATCACGTCGGCTCGCCAGGCAAGCCTGTCGTCGAACTCGCTCGCCTCGAACCGCTCGTTACAGCGCTCGCAGTGACAGTACTCGGCCCGGGGGAACCCGACGTCGTCGAGGCGAACGTCGGGGTTGGCGGCGGCAGCGTCGTCGACCATTTCGAGGATGCCCTCGCGGTAGGGCTCGTAGGTCGGACAGACGTAGTCCCAGTCGAAGTACGGCTGGTCGCGGGTGGCCAGGTCGCCCGCGTCACTCCGGGGGACCAGGTCGGGGTTGCCCTCGGCGGCGGCGTTGTCCCCGAAGCAAGATATCATGTTCACGGCGCCGGCGACGGGCTCGGTCGCCCGTCCGGTGACGTCTTTCATCTCGAAGCACGCGACGTCGAACTCCGGCCAGGTGACCTCTTCTTCGTTGCGCGTGACGACGCCGTACATGACTGTGCCTTCGGCTGGAGGCACGTGAGTGTGTCGAGAATGGTTGGATGACGATGCGCCGGCGACGCCGTCGACCCCTCACTCGCTGATGACGACCTTGTAAATGAGGGCAACCGCGACCAGGGCGACGACGAGTTGTACCTTCCGGGACATCACCTGATCAGTCGCTCGAAGTGAATAAAGCCTTTCTGGGACTCCTCGGAATCCGGAGACGTCCCCACCCGTTCCGGGAACGGACTGGAGACCGCTCAGGCGATGTCCCGGGAGGTGTCGATGGAGACCTCTTCGGTGAGGTTGAGTTTGATGACGTCAGACGGCGCCCGGCCGCCCCGGAACTTCGGCACGGCGAGGCGGTTTTCCACCTCGTCGCCCTGGATGTTCGTCTCCAGGTAGAACACCACGTCCGCGAAGTGCTCCGTCGCGTCACGCAGCGGCGGCACCGACCGGCCGTTCAGGCAGTGGAGGATGGCCATGCTGTCGGTGTTGAAGATGTGATTCTGCAGGTCGTTCATGAAGCTCCGGAACCGCGAGGGCGGCTCCTGGGATTCGAGGACGTCCAGGGGGTCGACGATGAGATTCGACGTTTCCGGCAGCGCGCTGACGAGCTTGCCGGCGTTGTCCAGCGGCGCCTCGCCGGAGATGTGGCGCACCGTCGGGTCGCCGGTCTTGGTCGGCGCGTTCTCGATGCTGTCTGAGACGGCCTCGGCGGTGCGGTCGAGCGAGAGCCAGAGCGTCCCGCGCGTCGCCGTCAGTTCGTAGAGAAACAGCTCCGCCTGGCTCGCCGGAGCGGCGGCGAGCGCGACGATGCTACCGGCTGGGATGCCACCATCCAGTTTTCGGTCGAGGACGTCGATCCCCGTCCGCAGCCGGTTCGCCATAGTACTGATGCTATATTCACTTACACCCGTTAAAGTTTCCGCCTCGCTGCATATCGCTTTTTATGTCGGTTCGGCCACCCCTTCGCCTGCTTGCGGTTTTTGCGTCGGTTCGTGGTCCGTCCCGCCGGCTGTTCACCACACAGTCAGCGACTGTCTCGTAGCCGGCCCGGACGCCGGCGTGTTCGAGCGGCCGTCCGGAAACGGCGGGCAGCGAGACGACTGTCTCACAGCCGAGCAGCCGTCGGACCGCTCGCTCGTCCGGCGAGCCCCGGACGACTGCGGCGACGGGCGGCGCGTCCAGCGTCCGTGCCATCGCGGTCGTCTTGGCCGCGTCCCGGAGACTCGCCGGTGTGTCGGTCGAGACTACCACCGATCCCTCGGCGACGCGGAGCGGGGCGACGGCGTCCGGACTTGCGCCGGCCGGGCAGTCGACGAGGACGGGTCCTGGCCAGTAGGTCGCCCGTTCCAGCGAGGCGGCGACGGGTGGCTCGGCCTCGCCAGCCGGACACGCCGAAATTCCGGGGTGGCGGGGACTGTCCCGGGCCACCTCCTCGACCGGCCGGCCCGCCGTCACGCGGTCGAGACCGGGGTCTCGGTCGAGTCCGAGTCGGGTGTGGAGGTCCGGCATCCCGAGGTCTGCCTCGACCGCGAGTGGCCGTCGTCCCCTGGCGACCAGCGCCGTGGCCACCCCGATAGTCGTCGTAGTCTTCCCGCATCCCCCCTTGCCTCCTGCGATGGCGAGCATGGGAAACCTGGCCCCGGCATCCGATTTGAACGTTCGGACGCGAGGACGTCGCGGCTCGGACGCTCCCGGGAGATTGAAGGCGGTTCGGACCGCCCCTACGGGCAATGCGGCACGACCACATTATCAGCGCAAAACAACTCTCGCGGGCCGACGTCGAGGAGGTGCTGGACAGGGCCAGCGAGATAGCCGAGGACCCGTCCGCTTTCGGCGACCGCCACCCCGGCGCGTTGCTCGGCGAACTGTTTTTCGAACCGAGCACGCGAACCAAGATGAGTTTCACGACCGCCATCAAGCGTCTCGGTGGCGACGTCGTCGACATGGGGCCGACCGAGTATTCCAGCGTCAAGAAAGGAGAGAGCCTCGCTGACACCGTCCGGGTCGTCGAGGGCTACGCCGACGCGCTCGTCCTCCGTCACCCCAGCGAAGGGTCGTCGAAGATGGCCAGCGAGTTCGTCGACGTGCCCCTGATCAACGCCGGCGACGGCGCCGGCCAGCACCCGACCCAGACGCTGCTGGACCTCTATACGATCCGGGAGAACGCCGGCCTGGACGACATCACGGTGGGTATCATGGGCGACCTGAAGTACGGACGAACTGTTCACTCGCTGGCCTACGCCCTGACGAACTTCGACGTCCGCCAGCACTTCGTCAGCCCGGAGAGCCTGAAACTGCCGCGAAACGTCCGGTACGACCTCCACGAGACCGGCGCCTCGATCAAGGAACACACCGACCTCGACCCGATCCTCGACTCGCTGGACGTCCTCTACGTGACCCGAATCCAGGCCGAGCGGTTCCCCGACGAGAGCGAGTACCGGCAAGTCGCCGGCGAGTACCAGATCGACGCCGGGACGCTGGACCGGGCCAAGGACGACCTGACGGTGATGCATCCGCTTCCCCGGGTCGATGAGATCGCCCACGACGTCGACGCCACCGACCACGCCCAGTACTTCCAGCAGGCCCACAACGGCGTGCCGGTCCGCATGGCGCTGCTGGATTTGCTCTTGGAGGACCACGCATGACCGACGAGAAGGGACTTCGCATCAGCAAGATCGAGAGCGGCACCGTCATCGACCACATCTCCGGCGGCCAGGCGCTGAACGTCCTGGCCATCCTCGGAATCGACGGTACCAGCGGCGAGGAGGTCAGCGTCGGCATGAACGTTCCTTCCGACAGGCTGGGCCGCAAGGACGTCGTCAAGGTCGAGGGCCGGGAACTGTCCCAGAGCGAGGTGGACGTCCTCTCGCTCATCGCTCCTGCGGCGACGATCAACATCATCCGCGACTACGACGTCGTCGACAAACACCGGGTAGAGCGACCCGACGAAGTCGTCGGCGTCCTCGAGTGCCCGAACCGCAACTGCATTACGACCGAGGACGAACCCGTTCGGTCACAGTTCGAAGTCGTCGACGACGGCGTCCGCTGTGTCTACTGCGATACGATCATCCGGGAGGACCTGGCAGCACACATCCTGGTCTGAGTTCGGCGCCGGCGCCACTGCTTCCGGACGGTCGCTGGAAAATGTGCAACGGGTCCCGGTTTTTCGCCGCTACCGCGACCAGTTGCTGAAGAAGTCGAACATGTGGTTCGTGGCCTCGGGTGCGTCGGGGTCAGTGTAGTACCGCGAGGCCGATCCGCCGGCCCAGTCGTGGCCGAGGCCGTCGACGCGCCAGAGTTCCGAGTATGTCCGGCCGTTGCCGGTGAACCGGTACCTGTCGTAGCTCTTGCCGTCCCAGCCGCTGGAGTGGGAGGCTTCGCCCATCGTCCGGTCGACGCCGCCGACGACGTAGTCACAGGTCGTCGCAGCCTGGGCGGCACACTGCTTGCCGTTCGGCGGTTCGACGGTCGAATCAGTCGTGCCCTGGAACGTGATGGTCGGGACGGTATTCACCAGGCCGAGGTCGCGCATCCTGTCGTAGGCGTACCAACCCTGCGTCTGCGGGTC
>CAZGAX010000216.1:0-4159 GCA_964523745.1 uncultured Halobacteriales archaeon
CAATAGCGACTTCACCTGCTCTTTCAGTGCCACGTAATTACGCCCATGTTTAATGTCCTGGCCACTCTGCTACGTGCAGATGCGTCTCCGCACGACGTTGTTCGCCCTCCTCGTCCTCATTGCGATCGTGCTTTCGGGGACGGTGTACGCCGGATTCGCCCTCCACAAGGACGACATCGTCGACCAGGAACGGAGTGACCTGGAGGCGACTGCCGACGCCGTCGCGGAGAACCTGGACGCGCGCGTCGAAGAAAAGCTCGGCCTCGTTTCACTCTCGGCGGCCGACCCGGCAGCCGCTGCGCACGGCAGCGAGGCACAATCGGCCTTGCTCGAGAGGTTCGTCGAACGAACCGGGTTCAACGGCGCGTCCATCGTCGCCGCGAACGGAACGATGGTAGCGATCCAGTCCGCAAATCTCTCGGACTCGCGCCGGCGGGAACTCGTCGGCTCGGACTTTGGGCACCGGACGTACGTCGAACGTGCCCTCGAAGGTAACAGGTTCGTCGGGGACCCGTTCCGGGCCGAGACGGGGAACTTCGTCGTATTACTCAGCACGCCGGTCCGAAACGGGAGCGGCGATATCGTTGGGACGTTCAACGCCGCTCTCCACCTGAATCGGTCCTCGGTGTTCGCCCGACTCGCAGATATCGTCTCGGACGGCCAGACGCTCCGAATCCACAACGGGAACCAGACGCTGTTTGCGACAGGGGGTGACCCTTCGGATTACATGGTCGCCAACGCGACGACCGGGACCGCCGGCTGGCGTATTACGATGACCCAGGACCGTAGTAGCGTCGACGGCCGACTCCTCGTGGCGACGGTCGTTCAGGTCGGTGCCGTCGGTCTGACGGTCATCACGATTGCCCTCGTAGGCATTTGGGTCTCGCGGACGACGATTACCCACCTCAACGCACTCATCGATGGGCTCACTCGGCTGGAGGAAGGCGAATACGACCAGGAGATTGACCTGGGCGTCACCGACGAGTGGACACAGATCAGCTCCCAGTTCAACGCGCTGGCCGAGACGCTCTCACAGCGCGAATCACAGCTTCGCGTCTTGAACCGCGTCCTCAGGCACAACCTCCGGAACGACATGAGCGTCATCATCGCCCACACCGAGCAGATCCTCCACAAAGAGGACGCGACCGAGGCCGACGTCCGCAAGATCCACCAGATGGCGGACAACCTCATCGAGACGAGCGAACACGCCCGGGCCATCTACGAGGAACTCCTGGGCGGCACCGACGTCACGCGGGCACCGGTCGATCTCGTGGACATCGTCGAAACCGAACTCGACCACCTGCGCGACGATTTCCCGGACAGCACGATTGAGACGCGACTACCGGACGAAGCCTGGGCGCTGGACAGTGATTCGATTCCCATCGTCGTCGACGAACTCTGTCGGAACGCCCTGTTGCACAACGACAAACCCGAGGCAGAGCGGGAGGTCCAGGTGTCGATCGAATCTGGCCCGGACGAAGACGAACACCGGCTGACGATTCGCGACAACGGACCTGGACTTCCCGAAGTCGAGGCAGAACTACTCACCGGCGAACGCGAAGAGACCAACATCGAACACGGTAGCGGTCTCGGCCTGTGGGTCGTCAACTGGCTCGTCGACCAGCTCGAAGGCAGCGTCACCCTCTCCAGCGGACCAGACCGGGGTACTACGGTGACGGTGTTCCTCCCGACCACCGACCCACCGACGACCGAGTGACCTACCGGAAGGTTTCGACGAATCGGTTGGTCCCCTCGTCGGTGCCGGCGACGACGAGTTCGTCGCCCTCCCGAATCTCGAAGTCGGGACCCAGGTCGGTCCGCACCTCGCCGTTTCGCTGGACGCCGACGACCGTACAGCCGGTCCGGGTCGGGATTGCCGCCTCCGAGAGGGTCGTGCCCGCGAGTTCCGGCGCTTCGGCCCGGATGACTTCGACCTGGCTGTCGAGCGTCAGCACGTCCTCGTCGAGGACGCGAGAGCCGATCATCCGACCGGTGACCGTCGCCAGCGAGAGTACGTAGTCGGCGCCGGCCCGGTACACCTTGGGGGTACTCTCGCCCTCCTCGACCCGGGCGATGATCTCGACGCTCGGGTCCAGGTCCCTGACGACGAGCGTGGTGAACTCGGTCGTCGTGTCGTCGGGAAGCGCGAGGATGATCGAACGGGCATCGTCCAGGCCGGCCTCGCGGAGCGTCTCGCGGTCCGTTGCGTCGCCGACCACGTCGACACCCTCGTGGTTCTGTTCGTCGACGACGGTGTAAGGCACGCCGGCGGCCTCCAGGGCTTCGGTAACGGCCCGGCCGACGTGGCCGTATCCCACTACGATGGTCTTCTCGCGGTCGAACTGTCGGATCTCCGAGCGGGTGAGTGACTTGAGTTCGTCGAGCTGGTCGGCGTGGCCGCTGACCAGCAGGACCGTCCGCTCGTCGAGGGTCGTGTCGGGGGCGGGCGGCGTTTCGAAGTGTCCCTGATACCACGTGCCGATGACGTGAACGCCGGCCCGCTCTCTGATGCCGCTCTCTGCGAGCGTCCTGCCGACGAGTTCGCTGCCGGGGTGGATCGGCAGCTCCGCGATTTCGAGGTCTTCGCCCACCTGGACGCCCTCGCCCAGGTCGAGCGCCACGGCGGTCGTCACCTTCGCTGCGAGGCGCTCGCCGAGCAACGGCCTGGGCGAGAGGACGTCGTCGGCCCCCGCAAGTCGGTGGTACGGAACGCTGTCGGGTTCCTCGACGACGCTGACCACGGGGACGTTCTCGGCGACTTCCTTGGCCGTGAGGACGATGCTGGCGTCGACTTCGTCCGAGGCGTCGGCGACGACGGCCCGCGCTTTCGTAGCGTTGACACCTTCGAGTCCCGAACTCGACTCCGGGTCCTCGTGGATCACCGGATAGCCCGCTTCGAAGAGGTCGCTGGCCTGCTCGCGGTCGGGTTCGAGAATGACGTGGTCGACGTCCCATGCCTCGAGTTCAGCGACCAGGGCGTCGGTCCGTGGGGTGTAGGTACAGATGACGACGTGGTCTTCCAGATCGGAGTCGAGCTCTGTCGGGACGCTCGTCGACAGCGCTTCCTCCATGGCCGGAAAGACGAGCACCGGGAGCGCCATGAAGATGAGGAGGACGCCGGTGAGGTCCATCGCGATGACGAACAGGTTCATTTCGGCGGACGTCCACGGCGCGTCGGAGCCGAAGCCGGTGGTCGTGAACGTCTCGACGACGACCTGGAGCGAGTGGAGGAACGTCTGGGGGTCGTCCTCGAACAGCTGCATGCCGAGGTTGTAGAAGATGGCGTAGGCCAGCATGATTCCGAACAGGACCAGAAGGTACAGCACGGTCCGTCGGACCCACTTGTTCATGCCGTCGGTTTACGCGGGGTGGGTAGTAAAGGTAGGGCGACCGGATTACCGGAAGCGTTCGGCGGTTACCGATGCCCAAAAAGCGACGCGAGCGGAAGAATTCCGAAGGAGTCTCAGGCCGCAGCTTCGTCGGCGAACTGGTCGTCGTACTCGCCGGCGTCGATCTTCTGCTTGAATTCGCGTGGGTTCTCTCCCTCGATGGTGACGCCCAGCGTGACGCAGGTGCCGACGACTTCCTTGGCGGCGTTTTTGAGGTCGTACGCCAGGAGGTCGGGGTGTTTCTGTTCGGCGATCTGCTTGATCTGGTCGACGGAGAGGTCGGCGACGAACTCCTCGTGGGGCTCGCCGCTGCCGGTGTCGAAGCCGGCCTCGTCCTTGATGAGTTCGGCCGTCGGCGGGACGCCGACCTCGATGGAGAACGAACCGTCTTCCTCGTACTCGACGGTGACGGGGACTTCGGTGCCGTCGAAGGCAGCCGTCTCGTCGTTGATCTGCTGGACTACGGCCTGGACGTCCACCGGCGTCGGCCCGAGTTCGGGACCGAGCGGCGGACCGGGGTCGGCCTGGCCGCCAGGGACCAGCACCTCGATCGTTTCAGCCATACGTGTTCGAACTCGCCGGCGCCCTGTTAAGGGTTGCTTTTCGTCGATACCGTCTCTGGGAGTGTTTCGCACTGTCTCGGCGCCTCTCTGTCTAAGTTGGCCGCTTGTGGGCTCGCGTCATCTCTGCTAACCTTCCTGCAACCGCAGCGGCGAGAAAGCCCTCTGCCCGCTGGCGGGCTGCGACTCGCTGCACTCCTCGCCCTTCGG
>CAZGAX010000217.1:0-3935 GCA_964523745.1 uncultured Halobacteriales archaeon
GCCGATTCCAACGGGGACGGGACGACCTACCCGGACGACACGCCGATTCCGCTGGTGGCGGTGGACTGGAACGTGGTCGGCTACGGCGACCAGCTCGTCAATGACGAGACGAACTGGCAGTACGGCAACGAACAGTTCGTCGTCAACACCTGGGACCACGCCCTCGGCGGCCAGGGAACGGTCCTCTGGGACGAGGGCCACGGGCAGTACTACACCCTCTCGCAGTTCTCGGCCTTCGAGACGTACGCCGAGGACAACGGATACACCCTCCAAGCGACTTCCTCGCTGACGGCCGACCTGGACGGGACCGACGCAGCAGTCATCACGTCCCCTTCGAAGGCGTTCAGCGACGCCGAACTGACCGAACTCGGTGATTACGTCGCGAACGGCGGCTGGCTGTTCGTGTTCAGCCAGTCGGATTACGGCAACTACGACGAGACGGCCAATCTCAACGAACTCCTCTCGTACCTCGAACTCGCGTTCCGCTTCAACGACGACCAGGTGGTCGACGAGACGAACAACGCAGGCAAACGGTACCAGCCCACGACCACGGCGTTCAACCGTTCGTTCCCATTCTTCACGGACCGACCGGGGCTGGAACTCGAACGCTCCAGAACCTACGAGGTGACCGTGACGGCGGTGACGGACGGCGACACGGTCGACGTGTCGTTCCCCGACGGCCGGTCCGAGAGCATCCGCGTCCTCGGTCTCGATACGCCAGAACTGGCCTCGAACGCTCAGTACGAGCGAATCCAGGAGTGGGAGGGAATCGAGGACGAGACGTACCTCCAGGACCGCGCCGACGCTGGCTCGCAGTTCGCCACCGACGAACTGGCCAACGAGACGGTCGACCTCTCCTTCGATTCGGAAAGCGCCGTGAGAGACGAGTTCGGTCGCGTACTCGGATACCTCCACTACGACGCCAGCGGCGACGGCAGCCGGGACACATTCTACAACGCCCGGCTCCTCGAAGAGGGCCACGCTCGGGTCTACGACGGCAGTACGGCAAAACACGACGAACTCTGGGGACTCGAACAGGACGCGAAGGTTGCGAGCCGGGGCGTCTGGGCCCGGAGCGACCCCGACAATTCGTCGCCCGTCCGCAACAGACCTGTCGACGACCTCTTCTTCCCACAGCCCGCCAGCGTCCGGACAAGCGCCGGCCGGATCGATTCGAGCCGCGTCCCCGTAACTGCCGAATCGACCGCCGAACAGCGAATCTCGGGGGGCGTCTCCTACGACGCCATTCCCCTGGTCGGAGTCGACGAGGCCAACAACACCGCTCTCGTGGGCGCCCCGATTATCGACGAACGCTACGAGAAATCCGAAGGATTCGCCGTCGACACGTCCACCTTCGAGAACTTCGCGTTCCTCTCGAACCTGGTCGACTACCTCACGACCCGAACCAACGGAACGGTGTTCGTCGACGGCGGACACGGCCAGTTCACGACGACGTTCGGTCTCACGGCCGAGGACGCCGCCTACTACCTCCGGTATCTGGAAGGGCAGGACGTCCGCTTCGAGGGCGTCAACGACGTCACCACACAGCCCGGTACCCTGTCAGGAGCCAGGGCGTACGTCGTCTCCACGCCACCGGAGCAGTTCACGGACGCGGAGAAGCGACGCCTCCGGACGTTCGTCGAGGACGGCGGTGCGCTCGTCCTGCTCGGTGACGGGCAGGCACCCGACGACGCGAGGGCGAACCTCGACGACGTCGCCGCTGCCGTCGGGTCCGACCTCCGCCTCAACGCGGACGCCGTGGTCGACGCGACCAACAACGTCAACGGGAACCAGGCTATCCCAACGACGACCCGGTTCGACAGCTCTTTCCCGCTGTTCGACGCGTACGATCCGGGCAGCCTGGGCCAGGGTGATGGGGGCGGTGGGGCCGGTGGCTCCCTCGGACTGGAACGGACGCACTTCGACGCCGAGGGCAACGACAACGCGAACCTGAACGACGAGTACGTGGTCTTCCGCAACGTCGGCGACGGAGTACTCGACCTGACCGGCTACACGGTCGAGGACGAGGCCGGTCACACCTACCGGTTCCCGAACGGCTTCACGCTCTCGGTTGGAGACACGGTGACGCTGCACACCGGATCCGGGTCCAACTCCACCGCAGACCTCTACTGGAACGCCGGCACGGCCGTCTGGAACAACGGCGGCGACACCGTCTACGCCTTCGACGCCGACGGCACCCAGGTCGTTCCGAGCACTGACGGTGACTCCGGCGATGGGTCGTCGGGATCCGTGGCCGTCAGGACTGTCCACGCAGATGCCGAGGGGTACGATTACGAGAATCCCAACGACGAGTACGTCGTCTTCGAGAACGCCGCAAACGCTGCGTACGACCTGACCGGCCACGCCGTCGAGGACGAGGCGGGCCACCACTACGACTTTCCCGCCGGCTTCACGCTCGACGCCGGGTCCACCGTCACGCTCCACTCGGGGTCCGGGACCGATACTCAGTCTGACCTCTACTGGGGCTACGACTCGTCGCTGTGGAACAACTCGGGTGATACGGTCTGCGTCTTCGACGACGCCGGCGACGTTGTCGCCACCTACCAGTACTGACCGAGGGTGCTCGTCGGATCCCGACGGTTCCACTCGACGAGGGGTCGGTCAACGAGCCCCGTCGCGTCGCTCGTCTTCCTCGTACCACTCGTCGCGCCAGCGGCCCTCGCCGGCGTCCGACCCCTGGTGGTCGGACCGCCCGGACCCACTGTCGGAGGCCGGCGACACCTCCGTGGGGGATCCTGTCTCGTCGGCCGGGTCGTCGGTAGCCGTCTCTTCGGACGCGGTGTCGCCGTCCGTCGTCTCGGCTACCGACGCCGACCTCTCGACGTCGCTCTGCCGGGATCCCGTCTCCGGGACCGGTTCGGGGTTCGGCCGGTCCGTCGTTAGAAACAGGACGGCGGCGTTTACGACCGCCCCCGCCGCGACGAACGGTCCCGCGAACGTCGCTAGCTGGACGAACGCGCCGACCGTGTCGGGGTAGACGACCATCGGGGCGAGTTCGACGTCGCCGGCGACGCCGACCCACGTGGCGAGCAGGGAGTTGAGCACGTCGGCAAAGAGGTTGTACGCGAGTGCACTCACCATCATGAGTAGCCACGCCGACGCGGCGTAGCCTGCCAGACCGAGAACCGACCCGCCGACTAGCTGGCCGATGGGTGAGTCGCTCACTTCGCTGGCCGTGACCACGCCGACGACCAACAGTAGCAGTATTGCGAACGGTTCGAGCCCGCCGTCCACGACGCCCACCAGCGGAACCGGCTCGATTCCGGCCGTTCCTGCACCGTTCGTCGCGAAGACCGTGACGCCGTGGACGCTACCCCACATGGCGACCGCCAGGAACGGGGCGATAGTGAACAGGATGGTGGCGAGCACCATGATCCCGAGCATGCCCCCATCCTGAGCGGGGGCGCTACCCGACCGTAATCCGGCGACCAGGTACTGGTCGCTCGCGAGCAGTAGCGTCGCGGCGATCGAAAGCCACGTGACCAGAACGCCGATACCGACGCCGACGACCGCCATCGGCCCGCCCTCCTCGTCCTCGACTGCCATAGACCGACACTCTCGCGAGCCGACAAATAGTCCGGGGTCGGATCGGTCTCGCGAACTCGCCGCTGCCGGAAGGTGGTGAAACGGGAAGAACGGGCGGCGTTATTCGACGAAGTCGATGTCGTCGCCGACCTGCTGGGCCTCGCGTTCCTGCTCGGCCTCGCTCTGGCCGTAGATCTGCGGGCTCTCGACGCCCGTGACGACGATCATCGTCTCCATCTTGCCCTCGAACTGCTGATTGACGCTCGCGCCCCAGATGATGCGAGCGTCGGGGTCGATCCGGTCGTAGATCTCCTCGACGACGCCCTCTGCCTCTTCGATGCTCATGTCGGGGCCACCGACGACGTTGACGAGCGCGGAGTTCGCGCCGT
>CAZGAX010000218.1:0-3886 GCA_964523745.1 uncultured Halobacteriales archaeon
CAGGGACTCGAAGAGGATGGTGGGAAAGGAGAGGTCCACACCCGGGACGGAGAAGGGGATCTCGCCGCCGGCGTGGCGGAGGGCGTCGTTGTCGATGGCGACGTACCGTGGGTCCTGGCGCATGTTCCGGGCGACCGTCACGCCGGACTCCTCCTCGACGTCGGCGAGGTAGCCGTGACTGCCCTCCGCCGGTGGGATGGTCCACATCGCGTCGAGCACGAGGTCGACGCCGTGGTCCCGGGCGGCGGCCTTCGCGGCGGCCGTCCGGCGCTCGATGGCGTCGGCCTGTTCGGCCAGACCTTGCCCGTCTAACACCGTCGGCTCGGTGTTGACTTCGACGTTGTGCAGGCCTAGTTCCTTGTTCGCACCCGACTCGTCGAAGACCGCGTCCGGAATCCGAGCCAGGCGACCCTGCCAGTTCGTGGCGTCGCTGGCAGACGACTGCCCGTCGTCCGGTCTCCGTGGCGGTGCCTCGACGGCGTAGACTTCCATCTCCATGCCGACGGCGAAGTCGGCGTTGTCCATCTCGCCCGCCTCGATGGCCTCGCGGAGCCAGGCCGCCTGTTCTTCGACCCGTGCCAGGTAGTCGGCGGCAGCGTCGTCGGTCAACGACCGGGTCACCAGGCCCACGGCGTGGCCCATCAATCGAACAACTCCGCGTGGCCTTCGACGAGGTGAGCGTACTCGCCGGAGGCGAACTCCTCGAAGACCGCGTCGCGGTCGATGTCCGTCTCGTCGAGCGGCGTCACTCTCGCTGGCGTCCCCCGGACGAACGACTCCGGCGGCACGTCGTACCCCGGCGGGATGACCGATCCCATCGCGACGAGACTGCGGTCACCGACCGTCGACTCCGAGACCGTGGCGTTGAATCCGACCATCGCGCCGTCACCGACGTCGCTGTCGTTCAGGACGGCGCCGTGACCGACCATGCCATCCTCGCCCACGGTCGACCCGTGCAGGACGGCGTTGTCTCCGATGGCACTGTCCTCGCCCAGTCTCACCGGTGCGACGTCGCCACGGAGGACGACCCCCGGCCAGACCGTGACGCCCGACTCGACGGTCACGTCCCCGGCGAGCGTACTCTCCTGACTGACCGACGCCTCGGGATGGACGTCGGGCCCTGTCCCCTCGAACGAGTACTCTCGACTGTCCATGAGCGAGGGGTGGGGGTCCTCACCTAAAACTCTTGACCTGTTGGGGGCCGACGCGTACTACTCGAGGTCGACGACCAGCACCGGCACCCCGCCGTTCTGGACGACGCGCTCGGTGGTCGACCCGAGGTTGGCGAGGCGGTCCTTGCCGGTGTGGCCGTGGGTGCCCATCACGACGGCGTCCACGTCGTGCTCCTCGGCGTATTCGAGGATGGCCCGGTGGGGAATCCCCTCGACGCGTTCCGTGACACAGGCGAATCCCTCGTCCTCGACGGTGACGCGAACGTCGTCGAGGGCGACGTCGCCTTCCTCTTCGAGCGAGCGCCGGACGTCGGCCTTGGTGTCGTCTGCAGCGGCCCGAATCAGACGCCGGTCGACCACGTACACCGAGTGGACCGTCGCGCCCTCGTCTGCCATACCCAGTGCGTGGGCCAGGACCCTGTCCGTCCCGTTGCTCCCGTCGGTCGGGACCAGCACGTCATCGTACATGGGAGTGCCTCGGGGAGCGCCGCAGTTATAGCTGTGTTTCCCGACCGGTCGCGCCCCGGACATGATATATTACGTCGAATACACTTTTGGTCTTGCGTGTACATTGTTGCCAATGAACGTGATCACATGTCCGGGAGCCACGCAGAGGGGGTCCAGATCGAGGTATTCGTGCGGTCACTCGCCCCACGAGGGGCCGAGCAGCCGCAGGAATCCGTCGTGCGTGCGCTGGAACGACTCACCGAACGGGGAACCGTAGACGACTACACCGTGACGGTGTGTGGCAAGGAGGTGCCGGTCGACCGGGAGTACGCCCCGACGTCGATCTGCGAGCACCTGCTTTCCTGCATCGACGCGTTCGAGGCGTGGGCCGAACGAAACGACCGGGAACTGACCGGCGTGTTCGACCGGAAGGAGGTCTACTCGAGCATCACCGGCGACGACCACACCTGCCGGATCGCGCCGATACTCGCCATGGCCGAGTACGAGGGGGAAGACCTGCGATTCGTCACGCCGAGCACAGGCCGGGGCGGCCGGGTTACCGTCCTCGACAGGGTCGAGGAACTCGAACGGGGTGTCGACCGCGCGGAGGTCGACCCGCTGCCCGGCGTTCGCGACGAGAACCAGTCACATCGGTCGCCGCCCGTCGTGACGAAGTAGGCCCAGGACCCGGTCGGTCCTGGCCGAGTGCCTGCGCACCATCACAATACACTTATCCCTCGGTCTCGGCTTCCCAGGCATATGAGTGAGGTCACGGTGACCCTGCCGGACGGTTCCACGATGGACGTCCCGGCGGGGTCGACGGTCGAGGACGTCGCTTTCGAAATCGGCCCGGGCCTGGGTCGGGACACCGTCGCCGGCGTCGTCGACGGCGAACTCGTCGACAAGCACACCCCACTGAACGACGACGTGACCCTCGAGATCGTCACAGAGGGGAGCGACGAGTACCTCGACGTCCTGCGTCACTCGGCGGCCCACGTCTTCGCCCAGGCGCTCCAGCGTGAGTTCCCCGACGCTCAGCTGACGATCGGTCCCTGGACCGACGAGGGCTTCTACTACGACGTTACCGGCGTCGACCTCGACGAGAACGACCTCGCCGAGATCGAGGAGACGGCCGAGGAGATCATCGAGGCCGACTACGACATCGAGCGGGAACTCAAGGACCGCGACGAGGCCTTCGAGGTCTACGAAAACAATCCGTTCAAGAGGGATATTCTGGAGACCGAGGCGGCCGGCGAAGACCCCGTTTCGTTCTACGAGCAGGCGGAGTTCTACGACCTCTGCCAGGGCCCCCACGTGGAGTCGACCGGCGAGATCGGCGGCTTCGCGCTACTGGAAATCTCGGCGGCGTACTGGCGCGGCGAGGAGGAAAACGAGTCACTGACGCGAGTCTACGGGACGGCCTTCCCCACCGAGGACGAACTCGAGGACTACCTCGAACGCCGCCAGGAGGCAAAGGAACGGGACCACCGGAAGATCGGCCGCGAGATGGACCTCTTTTCGGTCCCCGAGCACTCGCCGGGCTGTGCCCACTTCCACCCCAACGGCATGACCATCCGTCGGGAACTGGAAGAATACATCCGCCAGAAGAACGACGAACTCGGCTACGAGGAGGTCTGGACGCCAGAGTTGAACAAGGCCGAACTGTGGAAGCCGACGGGTCACTACGACGCCTTCAAGCAGGACGGAGAGATGTTCGCCTGGGAGCAAGACGAGACCGAGTACGGGCTGAAGCCGATGAACTGCGCCAACCACGCCCACATCTACCAGGAGCACACCCGCTCCTACCGCGACCTCCCGATCCGGTTCTCGGAGTTCGGCACCTGCTACCGGAACGAGCAATCGGGCGAACTCTCTGGCCTCCTGCGAGTCCGTGGCTTCACCCAGGACGACGGCCACGCGTTCGTCCGGCGCGACCAGATCGAAGACGAGATCACCCGGACCCTCCGGATCATCCAGGACATCTACGAGAACTTCGACCTCGAAGTGATCTACAAACTGGAGACCCAGGGCGACGACGCGGTCGGAAGCGACGAGATCTGGGAGGAGGCCACCGATGCACTCCGCGACGCCATGGAGGCCGAGGGACTCGACTACGACGTCGAAGTCGGCGAAGCGGCGTTCTACGGGCCGAAGATCGGACTCAACGCCAGGGACGCTCTCGGTCGAGAGTGGACCATCGGCACCGTCCAGCTGGACTTCAACATCCCCGAACGCCTCGACCTCACGTACGTCGGCGAGGACAACGA
>CAZGAX010000219.1:0-3864 GCA_964523745.1 uncultured Halobacteriales archaeon
GGGTGAAAGGCCACGGCGTCGGCGGCGACAACGAACTCGGCGCCGAGATCATGCAGGACGAGGCCACAGAGGTGCTCGACCAGCTCGACGGCCGCATTACATCCCAGGCCGAGGCCGTGATGCTCGTCGCGGGCCTCGGCGGCGGGACGGGCTCGGGTGGCGCCCCGGCCCTGGCCAAGGAACTCCAGCGCATCTACGACCTTCCCATCTACGTCCTGGGAATTCTCCCTGGCCGGGACGAGGGCGGCATATACCAGGCCAACGCCGGCCGGTCGCTCAAGACCGTCGTTCGGGAGTCGACGGCCACCATCCTCATCGACAACGACGCCTGGCACCAGTCCGGCGAGACCGTCGAGGAGGGCTTCGACCACATCAACGACCAGATCGCCCAGCGCGTCGGCCTGCTCCTCGCGGCCGGCGAAGGCATCGAGGGCGTCGCCGAGAGCGTCGTCGACACGAGCGAGATCATCAACACGCTGAAAGGCGGGGGCATCGCGTCGCTGGGCTACGCCAGCGGCGAGGCCGCCGAGGACGCCGGCGAGAACGTCAACACGATCACGAGTCTCACCCGGAACGCCCTCCTGACGGGGATGAGCCTGCCTAACGCCGTCGAGGCCGAGGCCGCCCTCCTCGTCATCGCCGGCGAGCCGGACCGCATCTCCCGGAAGGGCGTCGAGAGAGCACGGAAGTGGATGGAAGAGGAGACGGGATCGCTCCAGGTTCGCGGCGGGGACTTCCCGCTGGCAACCGAGCGGCTGGCGTCGCTGGTCCTGCTGGGTGGCGTCGAGCGGTCGACCCGCATCCAGGAGTTCCTGGAGCGGGCCCGGGAGGCCCAGGCGGTCAACGACGAGGACGGCCCCGACGCGAGGGACGCCTTCGACAACGAGGACCTCGACCAGTTGTTCTAGCGCGGTCTCGTGGTTTCGAGTAACTCTTTGTGGCTACCGCCACCGTTGCGGTGGCTGTAGCGATGCTGTGAACGACGACCCAATCCCGATCCTGGCGAATCGACACCAATCGTCCCCTTTATAAAAACAGTGCTGGCAGGAGCAACCGACTCGTCTCACAGCCCAGCGAGTCCCGGCAGCCCCGTCCAGAGATCAATCGGCTCGGACGCCGTCGAGGTCTGCGTGAGAGTTCAGCAGTTCGTCGACCCCGGGATGGTTGGAATACCGGACCGTCGAGCGGTCCGGGTCGTAGTCGACGAGACCAGCGTCGGCCAGCTTCGGCAGGTGCTTGTGATAGAGCGCGATCTGCACGGTCTGAACGTCGTCCGAAGGTATCGCCTTCGAGGCGTTTTGCTCGCGGTGTGCCACCTCCTCGGCCAGATCGTCCAGGGCTACCGGCGAATCCTGGTCAGCGAGAAAGGCGAGAACGCATCGGCGCCGGTGATGGCACAGTACCTGGTGCAGGGTATCGACGTGGACCTCTTGAGACACGCCTCCGGTTAGGCTGGCCCGACCGATACGTTACTTCCCTGAAAATTCAAGGGCTTATCTCAAGGTCACAAGGTGAACTGGTCAGCGGGGGGAAGGCTATCGCGGCGTGACCGTGCGGAGCGTAATCGTCTCCGTGGCGGTCGCCCCGTCGTCGTCCGTGACTCGGAGTGTGGCCGGGTAGGTGCCACAGCTATCGAGCGTCAGCTCCACCGTCGGGCCGCTGCGCTCGAAGTTGCCGTCGTCGTCCAGGTCCCACTCGTAGGAAGCGACCTCGCCGTCGGGGTCGTTCGACGCCGAGCCGTCGAGCGTGACGGTTTGGCCCTTCTCGAAGTTGGTCGACTCGGCGTCTTCTGGCGTCGTCGTGATACTGGCCGACGGACCGTCGTTTTCATCGGGCGTGGGCTCTGGTGTCTGCGTCGGTGTCGGCGTCTGTGCGCTCAACACGCCCACTTCGAGGAGGTACTGCCTGACGATGCTGGTGGTCCACTCGACGCGTTTCTCCAGCGTGAGGTCTTTCGACGTGACCTCGACGAGATAGCTCCGGGCGCCGAGGTCCAGCGCGACCTTCGTGGCGAGCAGACCCGAGGGATCCATACCGATGTCGAAGTGCGTCGTCGCGAAGTCGTATTTCGGCCGGGAGTCGGGCACCACGTTCTCGTTGACGGTCTCGGCGACCGACCGAGCGAGGGGCGCCGAGTCGTCTCCGGCGTAGAAGATGGCCTGGCCGACCTGGTCCTCGACGCCCGAGGGGTCGCCCGGATAGATACCGAGGGCCTGGTGCAGGTCGAGGAAGACGTCCGGGTCGTACTCCCGGACTGCGGCCCAGATGGCTCGGGCCAGCTTCGTCGTCGGCTGCTCGCCGGCGGGGAACTTGCGGTTGAGGTCGCCGTGTTCCCCGTCCCGGGACTCGCGCTCGACGGCCAGTTTGTTGGCTTCCGGCAGGACGACGAGCGTCCCGGCGTCGATGTTCCAGGTTCGCACGTCGTGGGCGGCCCGGTAGCCGCTCGTCTCGTCACCGTGGACGCCGCCGACGACCATCACCGTCGGGCCGTCGGCCTCGGCTCGCTTCTCGTACACGGTCGTGGCGTGTTCAGTTCCAGCCATGATCGTGGTGGTATCAGTCGAGACGTTCGCCGTCGTGGGCGGCCCGCCGCCGTCCACGTCGTCGGTCGTACCGTCCGTTGCACCGGCGTCCGTCCAGAGTGGCGCCGACGTGCCGACGCCGACCAGTCCGGCCGCGAGTCCGAGCACCGTCCGCCGCGTCGTATCCCGTGTCATCGCATGCGAGGCTGTGACCGAAACCGGCGTTATTATTGCCGAGGTAGGCCGTTGTGGAACGTTCCGGAACGTCGCGCAACGGTGTGCAAACGGACGAGACGGGAAAAGAATGAGACGGGAGAAAAATCGAGGGCAGTCAGCTCGTCCTCAGGCTCGCGCCGTCGAATTCGGTGCGGTCGAAGTCCAGGTCCATCAGGTCGAGGATCGTCGGGCCGACGTCGTAGAGGTCGGCGTCGCCGACCCGGATCTCGGGGTCGTCGACGAACAGCGAGGCGTTGGCGAAGGTGTGCATCCCGTTGCGTGGCCCGGGACCGAACACCTCCTCGGATCCCTTGAAGCCCGCCTTGAGGTCGAACCCGTCGTTGGGAATCACGACGAGGTCCGGCGCGATGTCGTCGTGGGTGCCCCGGAAGGCATTTTCCTTCGTCTCGACGCGGTCGGCGACCTTGCGCCCGTCGGGCCCCTCCATCGCTTCGAGGGCGGCCTTCAGCTCGTCCCGGACGTCCTCGTAGTCGTCCTGCGGGACGCTCCCCCGGGGTTCGCGGCCCTCCAGATTGAGGTAGAACCGCCCGGGAATCAGCGAGTAGGCCCGGGTGTCGTCGGCGATGTCGCCCAGTTCCTCGTGGTCGTCCTCGTCCTCGTACTCCAACCAGCCCTCACGGCGGAGCCACTCGTTGAAGTGGACCTCGTGTTCGAGGGTGGTGAAGCCGTGGTCAGAGGCGACGACCATCGTCACGTCGTCGTCCAGTTGCTCCCGGAGTTTGCCCAGGTAGTCGTCGACCTGGCGGTAGAACTCGAAGAACTCCTCCTGGTACTCGCCGCCCTTCTCGTAGTCCTCGAACAGGAAGTGGTTCACCCGGTCGGTCGTCATGAAGACCCCGAAGAAGAGGTCCCAGTCGTCCTCATCGACGTAGTGACTGAAGGCCTCGTAGCGCTTTTCGAGAGTCTCGTGGGCGTCCTCGATGAACTCGGTCTTGTCCTCGTCGTGGCCGAGCTTGGCGTTGACGTCGATCCTGTAGTCGATGCCCTCGAGGTAGTCCCGGAGGTCGTCGGGGTAGGCTGCCTTGTCGACGCCGGGTGAGAGGAAGCCCGAGACCATCCGCTGGACGTCGCGCTGTGGCGGGAACGTCACGGGGACGTTCATCAC
>CAZGAX010000220.1:0-3843 GCA_964523745.1 uncultured Halobacteriales archaeon
TTCCGTGACGACAACACGTTTGGGACGGGTATCGGGAGACCTGCGTACGGAGTTCGACGGCCCCGGACGCGTCTGGTACCAGACGCGGGGCATCGACAGCTTCACGGAAGCGATTCTCGAATCTATTCCGGGTGCAGACGACGAAGACGGCGCGCCCAACATGGACTTCATCTAACCGGCCGACGGCGTTTCGCAGTCGGTACCGGTTCGAATCGACCGCCTAGACGTCGAGTTCGTCGAGGTCGTAGTCGGAGATCTCGACGCCCTCTGCGGTGACGTCGGCGACGTAGATGCCGTTGCCCGACCCGGTGTCACGCTCGGCAGCGGCCTTGATCCCGGCTGCTGCGGCCTGCTGGGCTTCCTCGTTGGACATGCCCTCCTCGTAGCGGTCCTCGAGGGTACCGTACGCGACGGTGAGACCGCTCCCGGTAATGGTGTAGTCGTCTTCCATCACGCCGCCGGCGGGGTCGATGGAGAACACGTGGCTTCCCTCCTCGTCGACGCCACCGAGGATGGGGTTGATAGCGAAAAAGGGGCCGCCTCGGGCGAAGTTTCCGGCCAGCGTCGAGAGGGCAGTCATGCTCATGTCCTCGCCACGACGGGCCTCGTAGAGGTTGACCTCTGCCCGGAGCGAGCGAATGAACGACTGTGCGCCGCCGACGGAGCCGACGAGGGTGAGGGCTGCGGTCGGGTGGACTTGCTCGACCTTCTTGACGTTCTTGTGGGAGACGAACCGGCCGCCGAGGCTGGCGCGCTTGTCGGTGGCGATGACGACGCCTTCGGCGGTAGCGATGCCGATGGTGGTCGTCCCCGTCTTGTTGACGGTTTCCTCGTCGCGGTCGCCGTCGGGGAGGCTGCCAAGTTCGGGGCTGTAGGGGTCGGGAAGGTGCTCCTCCCCGGCGAGACGGTGCTGGGGTGCGGAGAAGTCCGAGCCGGTAGTCGGGTCCTGCATTACGTGGCGGTACTGGTCGGACGCGTAATAAAGTACTCGTTCGGGAAACGGGGCGAGCAGACGGCAACGGTCCACGTCGGCTGTGGGCCCTCAGGCTGACTGTGTTCGCTCGTACGCCTCTCCAAGTCGAGTAATAGCGCGGTGAATCGGGAGTGGGACGCCCAGTCGCCGTGCGACGAGCGCCAGCGGTAGCAACGCGATGCCGACCACGAGGGTCAGCTGGTACAGTGCGAACACCGTTGCACGGTACAGACGGGATACCATCTTGCTTCGACACGTCTCTGGGCCACTAGTTGTATATAAGTCTTGTCGCCCTAATCATCACAATTTATCAGGCGTGATATCCTCAGGAAGGCCGCTGTCGGGCGGTTCAACTCCAGTTGCTCGAAATCCAATTATTCGAGGGCCGCGTCGCCGGTCCGACGTAATTGTCGGATGAGCGAACCCGGACGTTCTCATAAGTTATGAGATTTATCGGGGTGACGTGCGCATCGAACGTGGCTGTTGGACTCGTGGTCGGGCGGCAGAAATCAAAAGAGACGTGTACTGTCCACTGCAGTCTTCGACCATGAACTACCGCGTAGTGCTGGAGGCGGCCTGGCTGGTCCACGACGTCGAAAACGTCGACGACGCCATCGGTGTCGCCGTGAGCGAGGCTGGCAAGCGGTTGAACGAGAAGGACATGGACTACGTCGAGGTGGAGGTGGGCTTTACCGACTGTCCGGCCTGTGGCGAACCGTTCGACTCGGCTTTCATCGCCGCCGACACCGCTCTCGTCGGCCTCGTCCTCGAGATGAAGGTGTTCAACGCCGAGAGCGACGAGCACGCACAGCGCATCGCCAAGAGCGACATCGGCGGTGCCCTTCGCGACGTGCCGCTGAAAGTCGTCGACACGATCGAATACGAGGACGGCGAAGGCGAGGGCGACCGCTAGGGGGACGCCGGATACGTTCTCCGGCGGCGCCATCCGACGGCGAGGTCTGACGACGCCGGAGCCTTTTTGTATTACTTGCGGTTATTGTGCCTATGGACCTCCCGACGCCCGAGGACCTCCGCGAACGCCGGACGGAGCTGGACCTGACCCAGAGCGAACTGGCCGAGCGCGCCGAAGTCTCCCAGCCGCTCATCGCCAGAATCGAGGGCGGGGACGTCGACCCGCGCCTGTCGACCCTGCGTCGCATCGTCAACGCCCTCCAGGAAGCCGAGGGCGGCATCCTCCGGGCTCGCGACCTGATGCACTCGCCCGTCGTCAACGTCAACCCCGACGACAGCGTCCACGAGACGACCGAGCTCATGGACGAGAAAGGGTACTCACAGGTCCCGGTCGTCCGGGAGGGCACCCCGCAGGGCCTCATCGCCACCTCCGACATCCGCCAGCGCCCCGAGGACAACGTCGGTGAGCTGCCGGTCGCAGAAGTCATGCACGAGGCCATCACAACCGTCGAACCCGACGCGCCCATCGACGAAGTCGACGGCTACCTCGACCACAACGACGCCGTACTCGTCGTCGAGGACGGCCAGACCGTAGGCATCATCACCGAAGCCGACGTCGCGCGGCACGTCTCGTAAGACGGCAGATCGCCGCACCTGGTCGGGACCCGGGCCGCCTTCTATTCCAGTTCGCGTTCGATGACGTCCCGGAGCGACGCAATTTCCTCGCAGCTTCGCTCCAGTTCGACACCCCCAGCCACCACCGAGAGGGTCCCGGAGTCGTTCGCCCCGCCGATCCGGGTGACGGGAGCGACGCCCTCGAAGGTAGCTTCCACTTCCTCCGGTGCGGTCGTCTCGACGACGACTCGACCCGGTTGTTCGTGAAACAGCGTCGTTGCGGTCTGGTCACCATCCAGGGCCACGTCGGCACCAGCATCTTCCGTAACCATCTCGGCCAGCGTGACGGCAAGTCCGCCGTGGCTCACGTCGTGAGTGGCCAGCGTCGTCTCGCGGTCGGCGACGGCGGCGATGGTCTGGACGAGCGCCGACGGGTTCTCGGGGAGACCGGGGAAGCGGTCGCTGCCGCCGAACTGCGCGAGGTACTCCGAGCCGCCGAGTCGGGCCTCGGCGGTGCCTTCGAGGGCGGGGTCACCGACCAGCAGCAGGTCGCCGCCCCCGGCAAACGAGAGCGGCGGGGCGTCGTAGCCGTCCTTCGTCCCGACCATTGCGAGGGTCGGCGTCGGCGGAATCGGGCCGGCCGGCGAGTCGTTGTAGAGGGAGACGTTCCCGCCGACTACCGGGGTGCTCAGGGACGAGCACATGTCGGCCAGGCCATCGACGATGCCCTTGAAGCCGCCGTACACGTCGGGCTTTTCGGGGTTGCCGCCGTTGAGGCAGTCGACGGCAGCGAGTGGGGTAGCCCCTTTCGCCGCGAGGTTTGTTGCGTTTTCCAGGGCGACTGCCCGGGCTCCATCGTAGGGAGCGGCGTCGGTCCAGTTCGGGTCGGCACCGGAGGAAAAGGCCAGACCGAGGTTGGCTTCCCGGACTGCGAGGACGGCCGCGTCGTCGCCGGGTCGGAGGGCCGTTCGGACCTGGACCTCGTGGTCGTACTGCCGGTACACCCAGCGCTTGCTGGCGGTGTTCGGACTGCCCACGACTGCGTCGAACGCCTTCTGGAGGTCGGCGTCCGGGAGGTCTCGTTCGGGCTGAGTCGGCTCCTCGGCGGGCAGGTCGTTCATCGGCGCACCCTCACCGAGGAAGTGGGCGTCCACGTCGACGACCGTCTCTCCTTCGAAGGTACAAACGTAGTTCCCGTCGGTCACCTCTCCAATGACCGAGCAGCCCAGGTCGAAGCGCTCGGCGATCGCCTCGACCCGGTCGACGTTGTCGGGTTCCACCTCGTAACACATCCGCTCCTGGGACTCAGCCAGCAGGATCTCCAGGGCGTTCATGTTCGGTTC
>CAZGAX010000221.1:0-3834 GCA_964523745.1 uncultured Halobacteriales archaeon
AGGAGGAATTCGAGCGTCGAATGGTGGTTGTTACTCACCAACCCACAGGGGTGAGTGAGGTCGCCCAGGGCTACCACGTCGTCGTAGAGGTACCGACTTCCGGCGTGGAACTGCTCGATCTGGACCCGCTCGTCGTGGCGCTCCCGGGCGTCCCAGAGGTCGTCTGGGTCGAGACCGTGGTGGCGGGCGATCTCCCGGAGGCGGTCCGGTTTGGTCGAAAACGTGATGGCGTCGGCGTGGGCCTCGGGGACGTCCTCGACGCCGTGCTCGGCGAAGGCGTCCAGGACGGCCTCGAAGTGGGTGTCGTAGGTCGGCGGCGTCACGAGAACGCCGTCGTTGTCGAAGAGGAGGGCGTCGTAGTCGCTCACGGGCCGGAGTAACATCTGCGTCGAATTGGCCGTTTCGGTGCGACGTACCTACCGGTCGGCTGCAGGTGGTGGGTCAGAAGTCTCCGATGCGGCGCTGGCCCGACTCGGCGTCGACGTAGTCGACCGCCTTCTCGATAGTCGAGGTGAAGGTCTCGCCCTGGCTCGGGTCGTACAGCGTGGCTGCGGGGTGGACGGAGATCATCACCAGGTGGCTCTCCCCGCCGAGTTCGCAGTCGTAGGTCTCGCCGGCCTCGCTCGTCACGGCGACGTCGCGCTCCAGGAGGTGTTCGGCGGGAACCTTGCCGAGCGTCACCACCAGCTCGGGGTCGAGCTGGGCGAACTCCGCTCCGAGGTAGCCCTTGCAGTTGGCGAGTTCGTCGACGTGCGGGTCGCGGTTGTCCGGCGGCCGACAGCGGACGCAGTTGGTGATGCGGACGTCACCCCGGTCCAGGCCGGCCTCTCGCAGCGTCTCGTCGAGTACGTCGCCGCTGCGGCCGACGAACGGCTCGCCCTGCTCGTCCTCGTGGGCGCCGGGGGCCTCGCCGACGAACACCAGGTCCGCGTCGGCGGGGCCGGTGCCGCTGACGATCTGCGAGCGAGAGTCGACCAGGTTCGGACAGCGCTCGCACTCGGTCACCGCCAGGCCGTCCATCCGCTCGGTGGGGTCCCCGAGTTCCTCGACCTCGTCCATGGATGCAGGGAGAGTGCCGGCGCCTTCAATCTACCCGGTCCGAGCGAGTGAAGTCGTCGCCGGCCCGGGCCGCCAGGCGAGCCACCCGAAGCGGTTCTGGTCGGCCACCCTCGGGGGTGAACGCCCGGACGACCTCGTCGGCCTCCGCGTCCGGAATCCCGACGCTCCGGACGAAAACCGTCTCGTCGCCGATGGCGACTCGGCGGCGGTCCGGCTGCGCCCGGTAGGTCGCGAGGCGCTCGTCGGCCTCCTCGCCGTCGAACTCCTCGCGGATGGCAGCCTCGAGGCCCGGACTCTGCTCGAAGCTCACCGAGCACACCGGACGGTCCAGTTGCTCGTGGAGGGCAGGGAGGTCGACCAGGTTGAACCAGGCGGGGGCGATGCCAGCCACGAGGACGTACCGGACGTCCGGCCGGTCGAGGTCACGCCAGAGGCGCTCGACGGCGGCGGTGGCGTCGGTCCCGCCGACGGTACACGAGCCGAAGGCGAGGCCGTCGACGACGCGACTGGCGCGGACGACCGCTCCGGCGAGCGTACTCCGAGTTTCGCGGTAGGACTCCGCGACGCCCAGGGCGCGAACCCCGGCTTTCACGCGTTGTCCTTGATTTCCTCGAGGCGGTCCAACAGTTCGTCGTTCGACGCCGTGAACTCGAAGGACACCTCGCCGTCGTGGGTCTCGTCGGCGACGTTCTCACCGTCGTCGTCCTCGAAATCTGTGTCGTACTCCTGATTGTCCTGTTCGGATTCGTCGTAGCTCCCGAACCCCATACAGGTACGTATAGAAGATTGTGCCTGAAAAATCACTCGGGTAGTGAGCGGGGTGTACGGCCCGCTGGCCGGGTGGTCGGACCGGACTCCCCCCCCCACACGGCGGCCCAGTCACGGCGGCCCGGTCACGGCGGCAGGCAGCCCGGTGTTTCATGCCGACGGCCATCCACGGTCCGGACATGGACGTCCACACCGTCACGGCCGACGCCGACGTGTTCACCTGCAACGCCTACCTGGCGCTGGGCGACGAGCCGACGATGATCGACGCCGGCGCTTGGGACGGCGTCGTCGAGGAGATCCGCGAGCACACCGACGACCTCTCGAAAGTAGTGGTGACCCACCAGCACGGCGACCACGTCGAACAGTTAGATTCCGTGGTCGACGCGTTCGACGCCGACTGCTACGCCTACGCCGAGCATCCCAGCCGGACGCACGACCTCGCCGACGGTGACGAGATTCTCGTCGGCGACGAGACCTGCGAGGTAGTGTACACGCCGGGTCACGGCGACGACCACGTCTCGTTCGTCGGCCCGGAGTCGCTGTTCTCGGGTGACGTGGTGGTCCACGACGACGGCGCGTTCGACTACGGCAGTTTCGGCCGGACGGACTACCCCGGAATGTCCCGCGAGCGGCTCATCGAAAGCATCGAAACCCTCCTGGAACGAATGTCCCAGGGCGTCGAACACATGTACTCGGGCCACGGCGACGTCTTCCACGGCGACGTGCGCGACGTCGTCGAGACGGCGCTCTCGCGAGCGAAG
The DNA here is from genome assembly GCA_964523745.1 of uncultured Halobacteriales archaeon. Classification (GTDB taxonomy): domain Archaea; phylum Halobacteriota; class Halobacteria; order Halobacteriales; family Haloarculaceae; genus CAZGAX01. Next base: position 2,589 of record CAZGAX010000221.1, read on the forward strand.
CAGCGCGAGCCGAAGTACCCGGACGAGTAGTGCGGTACGTCGTTGGGGTGCAGGTGGGGAACTACTGATGACGTGGAATCGCAGGCAGTCGTCCGGGGTGGCTGTCGCACGACCACGCTGTCCAGGCAACGGTCAGATCGACACACGGCGAGAGGGGTGAGCCGCCAGCAGAGGCACGCGACGTAAATCTGGGGCTCGGAATCGGGTTGTAATGGGTGTCCACCCCCTCACTCCGCCGGACCGTCACCGTGGCGCCACACTCCGGGCACCGGTAGGCGGCGCCACGGCCGGTCTCCTGGACCCGCCAGTCGCCATCCACGGAACTCTCGTGGCCACAGTCCGGGCAGAAGAGCACGCTCTTCGACCCGGGGGCACGGGAGGAGGACGACGGCTGTGCGGACTGCGGTGGCATGCACCTGATGCTACACCCCGGGACCACATAAGAATGTCGGCAGATGGTTCTAAAAACCATTCAATGTCATCGGTTGGTCGAGGCGTCGGTTCTGGTCCACGGGCGACGATAGCGTCGTTCCAGGGCTTGCGAATGACTGCACGTCGGCAGGAAGGATAGCGAGGAAAACGGGTAGTGCAGCGGCTCGCCGGTGAGAGAGTGCCACGGCTCGCCGGAGCGAACGCCAACCGAGAAAACCCGGAGTGTTCGCGTCAGGCGCTGCGGCGTTCCCGCGCCTTGGGGCGGAGGTTGCCGTAGCCGCACTTGCGACACTGTCGGGCCCGCTGGGAGTTGCGGGCGTTACAGCGCATACAGATCTGCTTCGTGAAGATGCGGTCTTCGGCCTTCTCGAAGGTAGCCATACCCACCCGTTTCCGGTCGGTCGGGTTAAGCGTTTTCAGTCACGTCGGCGGTCGCGAGCGGGGTTTTTGCCCCCGGCGCCCCACACGGGAGACATGTACGGCCTGGTCGCCGACCTGCCCCTCCGCATCGACGACGTGGTGTACGAACGCCACGAGCGAGACACCTCCAGTGGGTTCACTCGCGTTACCACCGAAATTGTCCTCCAGGGTCCGGACTCTGCCGGACCCGGGGAACCGTCCGTCGGTCGTGGCGAGGACGTCACCTACACTGCGGAGGACCACGACCACTACCAGGCACTCGACCTGGCCGCAACCCTCGCCGGCGAGTACACCCTGGACTCGTTCTCGGACGCGCTCGACGACGTCGACCTGTTTCCGGAGCCGCCGGAGATGGACCCCAGCCGCCACTATCGCCGGTGGGCGTTCGAAAGCG
>CAZGAX010000222.1:0-3454 GCA_964523745.1 uncultured Halobacteriales archaeon
TCTCGCCGGTGAGCTTCGACTCGAAGTTACCCTCCTCGTGGACGACGTTGTGCGACCCGCCGACCCACTCCCAGGTCACCGTCTGGCCGTTGTCGACGTGGATCGCCGGCGGCCCGAACGCGAAGCCGTCGCCGGCTCCGACCTCCACTTTCGCTTCCTTCCCGCGCATGTCCACGACGTTACCGTCGAACAGGTTCGCGTCGTCGAGGTAGCCGCCGAAGTCGGGTGGGCCGCCCCCGCCGCCTCCGCCACCGGCAGTCTCGTTGCCGCCTCCCGTCTCGTTACCGCCGGCCGTCTGATTCCCGCCTGCAGTCTGGTTGCCGCCTGCCGTCCCGTTCCCGCCGGCGGTCTGGTTGCCGCTCCCGGTCTCGTTTTCCTGGGCGAGCGCCGTTCCGGACGCTGCGGCGGCACCGGTGCCACCTGCGGCGGCGGCCAGAAAGCCCCTGCGCGAAAGGTCCGCCTTGCCGTCTGTCATACCCGGACCTAAGCAAGGGCCTGTTGTGAATCCTCCGCTTTTCCCCTACCCGACGGCCCCGCGAAACTCGGCGGGATGGTCCCGTCAGGCTTCCCGCTCGATGACGAACCGGGAAAACTCCCGAAGCTGTTCTTCGGGTTCGGGCTCCAAGTCGAGACGGTCCAAGTGACTTCGAGCCCGGGCCGACAGTTCGTAGGCCCGGTCCCGGGCGTAGTCGACGGCGTCGACCGACTGCATGATGTCGATGGCCTCCAGGATCTCGTCGTCGTCGTTTTCCTCGGCCCAGAGGATCTGTTCCAGGCGGGCGACGTCCTCGGGGTCGGCCGTGTCGGCGGCGTGGATTACCATCAGCGTCTTCTTGCCCTCGCGGATGTCGTTGCCGAACTCCTTGCCGAAGTCGCCGGCCTGGTCGAGCGTGTTCTCGATGTCGAGGATGTCGTCGCCGATCTGGAAGGCGACAGACATGTCCTCGGCGTAGCTGGCGGCCGCCTGCTCGACGTCGTCGGACTGACCGGTGACGATGGCGGCCAGTCTGGCGACGATGCGTGCCAGACAGCCCGTCTTGCAGGCACACATCTCGAAGTACTGCTCCTCGTCGACGGTCACCTCCTTCTGGTTGTGCCAGCAGATGTCCATTCCCTGCCCGAGGTGCGTCCGGTTGAGTTCGTGGGTGAGCATCTCGTAGGCCTGGAGGCGGCGCTCGGGTGGGAGGTCGGCGCTATCCCGGTCGATGACCTTCAGCGGAATGAAGTACATCGCGTTCCCGGCGTTGAGCGCGATGTCGGTGCCGTGTTCGTGGTGCAGTGCCGACTCTCCCCGGCGCATCCGGGCCCTGTCCTCGACGTCGTCGACGATGATGGTCCCGTTGTGGAGGATTTCGGGAATCGTCGCGTATGGAAGGTAGTCCTCGGGTTCCTCCCCGAATGCGTCGACGAAGATCAGAAACAGGATGGCCCGCCAGCGCTTGCCACCCCGGTCCAAGAGTTCCCAGATGGGGTCGGCCAGGGCGCGCTGCATGGCTCCCGGGTGATAGCGATAGGTGGCCTCGCCGAAGAAGTCGGTGAGGTAGTCGTCGTCGATGTCGCGGGGCAACAGCTCCTCGATGGCCGCGTCGACGACGGGTCGCCACTCCGCGAGTACGTCCCGCATGACCGAGACGTTGACGGGCCGACCCAAAAAACCACCCACTGTCGGCGGCGGGACCCCGGACTGACGCGGGTCGCGGACCTGGAGGGGACGCCGTTTGCCCTCGTTGCCGTTCCCCGTCGCGTCCCGTTCTCCTCCCCCTCCCCCCATCCGTCGTGGCTCGGTGGCTTTTTCCTCGCCTGGCGTGACCGGTCTCACATGGCACCGTCCCACGTGGGTGTCGTCGGTGACGAAGACCTCGCCGCTACCGTCGCAGCAGCCGACGTGACCGTCGTCGATGGAGACCCGGACGCGCTTCGGGATGCGGACCTCGACGCCATCGTCGCCGGTGGCGAGCCGGCGGTCCTCCAGCTGGCCCGCGCTGGCGTCGACGTTCCGGTCCTGCCAGTCGACGCGGGTCGTGGCCTGCGGTCCGTCCCCGGGAATGCCGTCGCCAGCGCCGTCGGCCGGCTGGAAACCGACGGGACGCGGCGGGAAACCCACCCACTGTTCGACGTGCAGGTCGACGGCGAGTCGGTGGCCCGTGGGCTGTTCGACGTCTTTCTCGTGACGGCCGAGCCGGCACACATCTCCGAGTACACCGTCGCGACCGGCGGGGAACCGATCACCCGCCTGCGGGCCGACGGTGTCGTCGTCGCGACGCCGGCCGGCACTGGTGGGTACGCCGGGGCCGCCGGTGCACCCATCGTTCCTCCGGGCCCGAACGTCCTCGCCGTCGTCCCCGTAGCGCCGTTTTCGACGACGAAAGACCACTGGGTCGTCCCCGACGACGACCTCGCTCTCTCCGTCGAGCGCGAGGCGGCCGAGGTCGAGTTGCGGGTCGACGACCGGGCCGTCAGGACGGTTGGACCCGACGACGCCGTCACGGTGACGCCGGACGGCAACCTCGACGTCCTGGTGGTCCCGGAGAGTCGGTCGCCCTTCGACCGTCACGGCGGGGAATTGGAAAAACTCTAATGGGCGAAGGCCGCAGATTCGCCTATGGCACTGGTGAATCTGTTCGGGCCGATCGACAGCACCCTCGGGGCCTCGCTGGGCGTCGGGGACGTGCTCGTCATCGAGGCGGTGCTGTTTGCGCTCGTCCTCGTGAACTTCGTCACCCGGCGGATCGCCCACGGGCGCCACGTCTCCCAGGCCGAGGAGGGCGCCGAGGCGGTCAGTCGCTGGCCCGTCCACGAGGTCGTCAACGTTCTGCTCGTGGTCGGTTCGCTGTACTACGTCACGATCAACTACGCCGGCGGTCTCGTGATGGCCACGCTCGCCATCGGGCTGTTCGTCACGGACTTCTTCGAGTTCGAGGCCCGGAAGGTCGAAGCTCGGCGGGACCTGCCGCTGGAGCGGCCGAAGGGGTCGCTGGTGGCCTCGTTCGTCCTCCTGCTCTACGCCGGCTACCAGGCGCTGTTCTTCCTGATCGCGCCCTTCTACGGCTCTGTGGTCTGAGGACCGTCGATTTTTCTATCACGGCAGTTTCCCCGACGCCACCACGACCAGCACTGCCGTCTACACGCGTACGTTGCTGGCTATACGATTCAGTTGGGGCTACCACTACCGGCACCGCAGAGCGCTGAAAGCCCTCGGCCCGGTGGCTATACGATTCGATTGTTCCTACAGCTATCGCAACAGCACAGCAAGGAAAGCCCTCGGTCCGCTGGCCTCCCGCGGCTCGCTGCGCTCCTCTCTCACTCAGTTCGTTCCGGTGCTTACCTCGCCGGGGTTCGGCCAGCGGGAGGTCGGCAAAGCCGACCTCCGAAAACGTGGCGGCTTCGCCGCCACGCGGACCTCGCCCTTTCATCCTCCGGAAGACGGTCGCCTCGCTGCTCGCGGCTTCGCCGC
>CAZGAX010000223.1:0-3315 GCA_964523745.1 uncultured Halobacteriales archaeon
CGACATCGAGGGCGTCGACGCCTCCCGGACGACGTGTAACAACATCCACGAGATCCACCGCAATCTCGGCATCGAGGCGGCCCGCGAGACGCTGATCAACGAGACGAGCGAGACCCTGGAGGAGCAGGGCCTGGACGACGTGAACGTCCGCCACCTGATGCTCGTCGCGGACATCATGACCAACAACGGCGTCATCGAGTCCATCGGCCGGCACGGCATCTCCGGGTCGAAGGAGTCCGTCCTGGCGCGGGCAGCCTTCGAGGTGACCGTCAACCACCTGCTCGACGCCGCCATCCACGGCGAGATCGACGACCTCAACGGCGTCACGGAGAACGTCATCGTGGGCAAGCCGATCAAGCTCGGTACCGGCGACGTCGACCTCCGGATGACGGCCGGCAAGCGCGAACAGGCTGACTAGAATGGGAATCACGCTCTCGGACGAGGCACGTCGGCTGATCGCCCGCTTCGAGGACGAGACCGACGCGGCCGTCCGGGACTGCGTGGTCGACGACGACCACGACAGGGTCATCTTTCTGATAGCGGCCGGCGACATGCCCGAGGCCATCGGCCCCGGGGGCGACAACGTCCGGGCCGTGGAGGAACAACTGGACCGGGAGATCAAGCTGGTCGAGAACGCCAGCGACCCGGCGAATTTCGTGGCGAACGCCCTCGAACCGGCGGCGGTCTACAACGTCACGCTCAGCGAGAACAACGACCTCGTCGCCTACGTCGAGGTGGCCGACGAGGACAGGGGTGCCGCCATCGGGGCGGACGGCCGGAACATCGACGCCGCCCGCCTGCTTGCCGACCGGCACTTCGACGTCGACGGCATCGAACTGACCTAGTCGCGGTCGACGTTTCGGACGTCGAGGTGTTCGTCCACCGTGAGCGTTAGCGACTCGTCGTCGGCGTCGAATCTGACGCCCGCCCGGAAGGGCGATTCCTGGCGGATCCAGGACCGGTCGCGGTCGGCACCCGGAAACCGCCAGAGCGAGGACGTGCGCACGTCGACGCCGTGGTCGTGGTAGAAGGTGACGACTGCTGGGTGGGTGAGCAGCGCCGCACCCAGGTCCATCGTCATGTGCTGGCCACACCGCTCGCACTCGTTTCGGGCCATCGGGTAGTTTCGAACACCGTCGGGCTTCTCCTCGGCGGCGTCGTCGACGGTCTCTGCGGCGGGCAACACCCGTGGCGGCGCGTGTCCCTCGCAGTACGTACAGAACTCCTTGCGGTTCTGCGCGATGAGCTGCCGGAGATACCGTTCGGCGACGCCGACGAACTCGTCGCGGTCGTGGCCGGCAAAGACGCCGGGTGGAACCTCGAACAGGGTGTAGAAGTCACAGCCCGCACAGTCGACGCGGACCCGTTCGTTCTCGTATCGGAAGGTGCGCTCGCCGCCGCAGTTCTGGCACGGTTCGTCGAGGGCAATCGGGTCGACGTCACCGGTCATGGTGTAGGCCCCGGCGAGCAGCCCGCCGACGACGTGTCTGCCGGCGTGGGTCAGTTCGTAACCACCGTCGGTCTTACGGACGAACTGGCCGGCAAGCTTGTCGAGGTGGTAGTTGAACTGGCCCGAGTCTCTCATCCCGACGGCTTCTCGGAGTTCGGAGAACGACGCTGACTGGTCGTCCGTCTCCCAGAGGGCCCGGAGGACGTCGACGCGGGTGTCGTCGGCGAGGGCGCCGAAGGCGTCGGCGGGGTCGACCACTTCGACGATTCGCTCGTCGCTCATGGCGCTAGGACCCGGGACGCGTCACAAATACGTTTCCGTGGTGGGCTGCGTGGTACCACGCCGCTCAGTGGCTGCGGAGTGCGACCGAGACCAGACCGAAGCTGGCGACCAGGCCGGCGACCAGCGTGGGGAACGAGGCCGCCAGCAGCGCGACGACCAGTAGTGCCGTCACGACAAGGTAGACGGCCAGGGAACCAACGAAATTCGTGGTGCGGGTGTCTTCACAGCGGTCGACGAGACTCGATCGGTGGAGTGAGTGGCTCATTGTGTTTGAACGATGGGCCCCTGTCCCCTTAACCGTAATCTGAATGATATTTCTGTAATCGGCGTTACTGAAATTCGCTTCAGTAGCGACCCCGGGGCAGGTAGGCCGTTGGCCCCAGGCACTTGTCCGTTCCGGCCCTACGGACCGGTAGATGGAGGCTCGTACGGCGTTCGCCTGGCTGCTCGTGGTCGTGCTGGCCGCAGTCACGTGGCTGCTCGTCGAGCCGTTCCTGGGGTGGCTGCTGGCGACCGGGCTGTTGGCGTTCGTGCTGGCACCGGTCCACCGGCGGCTGGAGCCCAGGGTCGGCCAGCGGCTGTCGGCCGGCTTGCTCACGGTTCTGGTCGTCGCTCTGGTGTTCGTTCCCGTCGCAGTGGGGTTGAACGCCGTTCTCACTCGCGGGGTCGAGCTCCTGGAGGGCGTCTCGCGGGCCGAGGCCGTCGAGCAGGTGCAACAGTCGGTCGAGAACGCGACCGGCTGGACAGTGCCGGTCGACGCCTACGTCCAGCAGGCGGCGGACGCGCTGACGACCTACGCCAGCGAACGTGCCACGGACCTCCTGAGCCAGGGCTTGCACGCCATGCTCGGGTTCCTCCTGTTGACGTTCGTCCTGTACTACCTGCTGAAAGACGGCCAGCAGTTTCTCGACTGGCTCCACCGGGTAGTTCCGCTGGAGCGGGAGGTCCGGGAGGAACTGTTCGACGCCGTCGACGACATGGTCTGGGCGGTGCTGAAGGGTCACGTCCTGGTGGCGTTCGTCCAGGGCCTGGTCGCGGGGCTCAGCCTGTTTTTCACCGGTGTTCCCCAGGCCGGGTTGCTGACGCTCGCGATGATGGTCCTGGCGCTGGTGCCGATCGTCGGCGTCGCGCCGGTGCTCGGTGGAGCTATCGTCTACCTCTTCCTGACTGGCCAGCCCCTCGCTGCTGCGTTCATCTTCGTCTGGGGCGTGACGACCGTCGCCATCACCGACGACTACCTCCGGGCCGTGCTGATCGACCGAGAATCGGAGATGCACTCGGCGTTTATCTTTCTCGGCATCGTGGGTGGGACCTACCTGCTGGGGGCGATTGGCCTGTTCGTCGGTCCGATTTTGATCGGGTTGTTCAAGACGACCGTGGAGGTGCTGGGCGAGGCGTACGGCGTTCTCGATTCGCCATAGTACGGCGTGAGCACCGCAACCGCAACGGCAGGAAAGCCTTCGGCCCGCTGGCGATACAATGCAGTGACTGTTGCTACCACAACCGCACAGCAGAGAAAGCCCTCGGTCCGCTGGCGGTCGTTGTCGTCCGAAAGAGCGCAAAGCGCTCTTTCGTGATGACGA
>CAZGAX010000224.1:0-3304 GCA_964523745.1 uncultured Halobacteriales archaeon
GGGCTGGGACCGCACGGCGTCGTCTGTCGTTGCCACGCCTGGTCACCTGGTGGGTCCGGCTGACGTGGCTCGGTTACGCTGCGGTACGCCTGGGACCGGTGACGGATGCTGGACGGTGAACGCGTCTGTCTCTCTCCTCGCAACGGTGTCGACCCCCTCGTCGACACGCGTTCCCCCGTCCGTCTCTCCTGACGGACGCATACGTAGCAACACCAACGACCAGTGATAAATACGTGTCGGTGGATCGGGACGATCGAGAGACGGAGCCGGAGAGTGCGGTCACGACAGATAGTAGTCACGTTACCACGCCACACGCCCCGTCGGGAAAGGTAGATTATTGACGCGGCCACCCCAGAATTCGTCCATGAGCTACGAAACGGTGCGGGCCGTGGACCCGGCGGTCGCAGACGCACTGGAGGGCGAACGAGAGCGCCAGAACGACACGCTGGCGATGATCGCGAGCGAGAACCACGTCAGCGAGGCCGTCATGGAGGCCCAGAGTTCGGAACTCACGAACAAGTACGCAGAGGGCTACCCCGGTGCGCGCTACTACGCCGGCTGCGAGTACGCCGACGAGATAGAGGAACTGGCCATCGAGCGGGCGAAGGAACTGTGGGGCGCAGAGCACGTCAACGTCCAGCCTCACTCCGGCTCCCAGGCCAACATGGGCGTCTACCTCGCGGTCCTCGAACCGGGCGACAAGATTCTCTCGCTCGATCTGGAACACGGCGGCCACCTGTCTCACGGTCATCCCGCCAACTTCGCGGGCAAGACTTACGAGGTCGAGCAGTACGAGGTCGACGCCGAGACCGGACGGCTGGACTACGACGCCCTCCACGCGCAGGCCGAGGAGTTCGACCCGGACGTCATCGTCTCGGGCTACTCGGCCTACCCCCGGGAGGTCGACTTCGAGCGCATCCAGGAGACCGCCGAGGCCGTCGACGCCTACCACGTGGCCGACATCGCCCACATCACCGGGCTCGTCGCCGCCGGCGTCCACGCCAATCCCGTCGGTATCGCCGACTTCGTCACTGGGTCGACTCACAAGACGATCCGGGCGGGCCGGGGCGGCATCATCATGTGCGGCGAGGAGCACGCCGACGACGTCGATTCTGCCGTGTTCCCGGGCAGCCAGGGCGGCCCGCTGATGCACAACATCGCCGGCAAGGCCGTCGGCTTCAAGGAAGCCCTCGAACCCGAATTCGAGGAGTACGCCCGGCAGACCGTCGCCAACGCGAAGGCCCTGGGCGACCGGCTCCAGGACCACGGCCTCGAACTCGTCTCCGGCGGGACGGACAACCACCTCGTGCTGGCCGACCTGCGCTCTTCGCATCCCGACACCACCGGGAAGGAGGTCGAAGCAGCACTCGAGAAGGCAGGCATCATCCTCAACGCCAACACCGTCCCCGGCGAGACGCGCTCGGCGTTCAACCCCTCGGGGATCCGGGCCGGAACCCCCGGACTCACGACCCGTGGCCTCGACGAAGCCGCCACCCGGGAGGTCGCGGACCTCATCTACCGCGTCGTCGACGCGCCCGACGACGAGAACGTGATCGCCGACGTGGCCGAGAGCGTCCAGGCGCTCTGTGAGGAGTACCCGCTGTACGACTGAGGCCCCGAACCTTCGGCAGCAGACCGCCGCCGCTCACGCCGCTATTCTGGCGACCCGTAGCCGTCCACCAGCCGGCCCATCACCGACGCCTCGGCGCGGCGCAGGACGTTCGAGGCGGTGCTCTCGGCACAGTCCAGCGCGTCGGCCACCGCAGCCAGGTCGCCGTCGCGTGGGACTTCGTAGTAGCCTGCCTCGACGGCGGCCCGGACGGCGTCGAACTGCCGGTCGGTGAGGTCGCCGGCGATGTGGGCGTGGCGCCGGTCGTACTCCCCGACTTCCAGGACGTCCGCTTCGAAGTCCGGCGGCAGGCCGTCGAACACCGTCTCGATTCCCTCACCCCGGCCGACGATGGTCATGTAGAACGCGGCGTCCTGGTCGTAGACGATGGGCGGGACTACGACCAGGTCCAGCGCGGCAAATGCCGACCGCCAGGTCCGGGTGTCGTCGAGCGTCTCCTGGCAGACGTAGAGGTAGAACGACTCGTCGTCTATCTCGGTGAGGTCGTACCAGCGGACGGAGTCGACCGTTCGCAGCTGGGCCTCGTAGGGGTCGCGGTCGGCCTCGATGTAGAACAGTTCGTGTTCTACGTCGCTTCCGGCCCGGAGGTTCCAGGTCAGGAGCTCCTCGTACCGGACGACGTCCTCGTCGCGGATGAACCGCTGCATCGGGTGGAGCATCCGGTCTGGCTGGCGGAGACGGACCCGGACGTACTTCATTGACGGCCGGTTCGGAACGGTTCGTCAAGTATGCTCGGTCGCTTTCGGAGATCCCTATCACAATAGAAGGCCACCGTTTCGGCCGGATTTACATGCAGAAAGACCCGGCGCGCTACTCTCCCGTAGCGAGTCCCGGGTGGTCGAACGGCCGGGGGCTTTCCACAGTTCCTTCCGTTGGTGTTGTCGGTAATCACGTACCTGTTCTCGACCCATCCGAGACAGAGAGCCAGAACATTCTAGCGCCGTTCCGGGACGTTGATAACCCGGCGCACCCGCACTCCCGACAATGACGGAGATCATCGACGGAGAGGCGGTGGCGCAGGGTATCCGCGACGACCTGCGCGGCGCCGTAGATACGCTCACCGACGCCGGTACCAGGCCGACGCTCGCCACGGTCCTGATGAGCCCGGACCCCGCCAGCGAAACGTACGTCTCGATGAAACAGCAGGACTGCGAGGAACTGGGCATCGGGACGCGCGACGTCGAACTCGACCTCGACGCGCCGGCCAGCGACCTCCACGGGGTCATCGAGGACCTGAACGCCGACGACGAGGTGAACGGCATCCTCGTCCAGTCCCCCGTACCGGACCACGTCGACTACCGGGACGTCATCGAGGGCATCGACCCGGAGAAGGACGTCGACGCCTTCCACCCCGAGAACGTGGGCCGACTCGTGGCCGGGTACCCACGGTTCAAGCCCTGTACGCCCCACGGCATCCAGAAACTGCTCGAAGCGACCGGGGTCGACACCGAGGGCAAAGACGCCGTCGTCGTCGGCCGGTCGCGCATCGTCGGCAAGCCGATGGCGAATCTGTTCATCCAGAAGGCGCCGGGGGGCAACGCCACGGTGACGGTCTGTCACTCCCGCACCGACGACCTCGCCGCGAAGACCCGCCAGGCCGACATCCTCGTCGCCGCGGCGGGCGTCCCGGAGTTCATCGACGGGTCGATGCTCTCGGAGGGCGTGACAGTCATC
>CAZGAX010000225.1:0-3219 GCA_964523745.1 uncultured Halobacteriales archaeon
GAACGACTCCGACCGCCAGCGGACCGAGGGCTTTCCCGCCGTTGCGATCACGGCACTATCAACGACACAGATTTGTTGCCCTCGAACGAAACAAAAGGCCCAGTTCAGCAGAAATCGTCACGCAGAGACGCAAGCTCGTTGTGCAGCCTCGTCGCAGAATCGAACCGGGCCAGCTTCTGCGTCGCCGTCGCCCGAGCCACGATCTGGTCCAGCTTCTTCGGCAGCCCCGAATGCACTTCGCTCGGCGCCGGCATCCGGCCGGAACACACCTGCTCCCGAATCTCCTTGCCGGACCCCCGAAACGGCGCTCGGCCGGTACACAGCCGGAACGCAACAGCCCCAAACTGATAGACGTCCGTGGCGGCGTCCACCGTCCCGTAGTCCGGGTCGTAGTACTCCGGCGCGGCGTACCTCGGATCGAGAATCGAGCCCAGCCGGACGTACTCCCGGTAGGCCGGCACCAGGCCCACGTCGTCGAGTAGCGGCTGGGCCGTCCCGGTGAGTTCGTCGGTCTGGTACGCAACTGAGGTAGCGTCGATGCCGCCGTGAACGACGCCGTGGTCGTGCAGCGCTGCGAGGGCGGCTGCCAGGTCGGCTACCTCGCCGAGGGCGGTCGCGGGGTCGGGACGGCCCCGGTCGGCCAGCGTCTCGTCGACGAACTCGGTGATTGCCCAGGGCCGGGGCCGGTCGCCCCAGTCCTCGACCGTGACGACCCCCGGCACGGCAGCGAGTCGTCGCCAGCGAGAGAGGGATTCGGAGAGTTTGGGCGCCAGGCCCGTGGCGTCGTCGGGGTCGGGCAGGAGGCGAACCCCCACGCCGACCGCTTCGCCGTTGCGTTCGGCCCGGGAGCGCAGCACTTTCCCGAAGCGGCGGTCGGCAGGCGGTGCCGTCGGGCGGAGGTCGTCGACGCGACTGCGCATCCGGATGGCCGTAAAGAGCTGGGAGTTCTGGACCCGCTCGACGCGGTCGGCCCGGGCGGAGGACCGGGTGTCCGCTCCCGGCGAGTCTGCCTGCCGGCCGGGTTCCGAGGACTGGACCTGGGCTCTGGCCTTTGCGGCGGCCCGTTCCCGGGACGCTCGCGCCGCCGAGCGGTCTTCGGCAGTCCCCTTCGCGGCGTCGACGTCGCCGTCCGACGCCTCGTTTCGGGGGGAGTCGTCGGCCCGGCCGTCGCGCCGTTCTGCCGTCCCGGTCCGGCCCAGCGTGTCCGGGCCGTCGACGGAGACGTTCCGGTTCGTTTCGCGGGGGACGTGGCCCACGTCCTCGACGGTGGCGTCACCCTCGGCAAGCTTGATGACCCGGCGGACCGCCTCGGCGTGGTCGGTGTCGCTGGCGGGGTCACCGCCGTCGGCCCGGAGTTTGTCCGGGTTCGACCACGGCTCGGCGGCGTGTACGGCGGCGTAAACCTGGTGTGAGCGGCTGCCGGCGACGTCGGCGACGGCAGCCTGGACTTCCTTCGGGTGGGTGTCGTCGAGCGCGGCGAGCGTTCGGAGTAACGCGTTGGTCTCGGCCGCCTCGGGCAGCCGGCGGACCAGGTCGCGAGCGAGCGTCTCGGCGACCGGGCCGTGTTCGTCGGTGAGCAGGCAAAGTGCGCGGCCGGCCCGCCGGCGGGTGTGGTCGTCCTCGGCTGCGACGCCGGCAAGCAACGGCTCGACGAGGAGGTCGACCCCCGGCGGGACCGGATCGGCGGCCCCGGGTGGGGCCTGACCGCGAGTCCCTGCGGAGTCGCTGGACATACCTGCTACTCGTCGATTACTCCCTAAGAAACTCAGTCAGACGGGAAGCACACGCCCGTCTGCCGGCCCACCCTGCCGGGGCCCGATTGGCCGTCTCGTCCGGCGTTCACTCCACGTCGAGTTCGAACTGCTCGTGTTCCTTCGCGGCGTTGAGCACGACGCTCGTGTTCGACTCCTTGATGTCCGGGTCCGTCAGGAGTTCCTTGATCTCGTCGTTCATGTCGTCGGTGTCGGCGAACTTGCCGATGGCGATGATGTCGTGGTCGCCGGTCACCTCGTAGACGCTGATCATCTGTTTGTGCTCGCTCAGCCTGTCTGTCACGTCGACCAGCGACTGGCCCTCGACTTTCAGCTGGAGGATGGCCGTGACGTCGTAGCCCATCGCGTCGTAGTCCACCTTGGGCGTATAGCCCTGAATGATTCCCTGCTCCTCCAGGTCCGAGAGGTGATTCGACACCGTGGTGACCGAAACGTCCAGGTCCTCCGCCAGGCTGCGGAGGCTCGCCCGTCCGTCACCCAGGAGTGCATTCACCAACTTTCGGTCCAGATTTTCGTACGTCATCGTCCGGCATAACGGCCCCCCATCATTAGAACTTTACGAATATGCAATTCTCCGTCCGAACGGCAAGGTTTGCGCAAAATGGTAGACCTTTAGCCATGGGGGCGCACGGTCTCAACTGTCCAAAGATGACAAGCGAACATCTCTCACCGGAAGCGCAGGACGTCCTCGACCGGATCGAGGACGAGAACGTAGACTTCCTGCGTCTGCAGTTCACGGACATCCTGGGAACAGTCAAGAACGTCTCAATCCCTGCCGACCAGGCCGAGAAGGCCTTCACCGAGGGGATCTACTTCGACGGCTCCTCGATCGACGGCTTCGTCCGGATCCAGGAGTCGGACATGCGCCTGGAGCCCGACCCGGAGACGTTCGCCATCCTGCCCTGGAAGAACGAGCCCGACCACTCCAGCGCTCGCCTCATCTGTGACGTCATCGACACGGCGTCGGGCCAGCCGTTCTCCGGCGACCCGCGCGGGGTGCTCAAGCGGGCTATCGACCGCGCCAACGAGATGGGCTACTCGGTCAACGCCGGTCCCGAGCCCGAGTTCTTCCTGTTCGAAGAGGACGAGGAGGGCGGCCTGCCGGACGGCCACAGCGACAACGGAGGGTACTTCGATCTCGCGCCCAAAGACCTGGCCAGCGACGTCCGCCGGGACATCATCTACGGTCTCGAGGAGATGGGCTTCGAGGTCGAGTCCAGCCACCACGAAGTCGCCGAGAGCCAGCACGAGATCTCCTTCAAGTACGCCGACGCGTTGACGACGGCCGACAACATCGCGACGTTCCGTGCGGTCGTCCGGGCCATCGCCGCCGAGCACGACCTGCACGCCACGTTCATGCCCAAGCCGATCGCCCGGATCAACGGCTCTGGCATGCACACCCACCTCTCGCTGTTCACCGAGGACGGCGAGAACGCCTTCCACGACG
>CAZGAX010000226.1:0-3200 GCA_964523745.1 uncultured Halobacteriales archaeon
GGGTCCCGTGCAATTGCCGTCGGCTCACGTACGATTGCCGTCGGACCACGAGCGATGTGCCACGCGTTCCAACACTTGTCGCACGGATTTATTCGACCGCCGGCCGAGGCTCCCCACATGCCCATGGTCAACGAGCGTGACGTCGATTGGCAGGAGTACGACCACGGCGACGCTGCGTTCCGCCGGAAAGAACTCTCCGACGCAGCCGACGGCGAACAGCTGGGGGCTAGCCTCTACGAGCTACCGCCGGGGAAGCGATCCTGGCCCTACCACTACCACACTGCAAACGAGGAGGCGCTGTACGTTCTCTCGGGGTCGGGCACCATCCGACTGGCCGAGGAGAATCACGACCTCGAAGCCGGTGACTTCGTGGCGATGCCAGCCGACGAACGCGGCGGTCACCGCGTCGTCAACGACGGAGACGAGCCCTTGCGGTACCTGATGGTCTCGACCATGAACGAGCCGGACGTCGCGCTCTATCCGGATACGGAGAAGTTCGGCGTCTTCGTCGGGGCGCCGCCGGGGGGACGCGAGGAACGAACGTTCCACGGCTTCTACCCCATCGACGAGACGGTCCCGTACTGGGACGAGTGACGGGCGGCCGACGGGCTGTCGGTCTCTGTCGTCCCGGCCGGGCGGTTTTTTAGCCAGTCGGCTCCTGGCTTCGCACATGCAATCCGTCAATCCGGCCACCGGCGACGTGGTCCGCCAGGTCGAGACAGACGACTCCGCTACCGTCGACGCGACCCTGGACCGCGCCGCGACGGCCTTCGACGAGTGGAAGAACCGACCGCTCCGCGAACGCGAACAACTGATCGACGCCGCTGGCGACGTCCTCGAAGCCAACACCAGGGAGTACGCCGAGACGATGACCCGAGAGATGGGCAAACCCATCTCGCAGGCCGTCGCAGAGGTCGAGAAGTGTGCCTGGGTCTGTCACCACTACGCCGAGTTCACTGGCAGCTACCTCCAGGCCGAGGAGTACCCGAGTCCGCCGGGCGTCTCGGCAAAGACCGTTCACGACCCGCTAGGACCGGTCCTCGCGGTAATGCCCTGGAACTACCCGCTCTGGCAGGTCTTTCGCTTTGCCGCACCTGGCCTCACCGCCGGGAACGTCGCCCTGTTGAAACACGCCCCGGAGGTACCGGGCTGTGCAGCGATCGTCGAGGACGTGTTCGAAGAAGCTGGCTATCCGGACGACGTCTTCCAGAATTTGCGCGTCGAACCCGACGTGCTCCACGAGGACGTCCTCGCCGACGACCGAGTCCGGGCCGCGACACTTACCGGAAGCGGCAGGGCCGGCAGCGCCGTTGCCGCCACCGCTGGCGAGCACCTGAAGAAGACCGTCCTCGAACTCGGCGGGTCGGACCCCTTCATCGTGCTCGACGACGCCGACGTCGAGGCCGCCGCCGAGACCGGCGCCTGGGCCCGGATGCAGAACGCCGGCCAGTCCTGCATCGCCGCCAAGCGCACCTTCGTCCACGAAGCCGTCTACGACGAGTTCGAGGAGCGCTACCTGGCCGAAGTCGACGACCTGACCGTCGGCGACCCGATGGACGAGGACACAGACGTCGGCCCGCTGGTGAGCCAGGACCACCTCGACGCGCTCGACGACCAGGTCCAGGCCAGCGTCGACGCCGGTGCAACGGTGCTCCGAGGTGGCCAGCCGATGGACCACGAGGGGGCTTTCTACGAGCCGACGGTACTGTCCGACGTGCCCGAGGACTGCCCGGCCCGCAGCGAGGAGGTGTTCGGTCCCGTGGCGGTGCTGGAGAAGGTTAGCGACGAAAGCGAGGCCGTCGAGCGGGCCAACGACACGAACCTGGGACTGGGTGCGAGCGTCTGGACCGAGGACCGCCATCGGGGCGAGGCGATTGCCCGGCGGATCGACGCCGGGGCCGTCTTCGTGAATCAGCTCAGCAAGTCCGATCCCCGGGTGCCCTTCGGTGGGATCAAGGATTCGGGCTACGGCCGGGAACTCTCGGAGTACGGCATCAAGGAGTTCGTCAACCGGAAGACTGTCTGGGTGGAGTAGTCAGGGTCGACGGGTCGACCCCAGGAACCGCGTCAGGACGTGCTCGGCCTTCCGCCGGACGAGTGACTCTCTGTCGTGGTCGATGTTTCGTTCGTCGAGCCAGTGGCGCATCGCCGTGGCACCCCTGGCCGGAGCGATGTCGTCTTGCTGCGCGTGGTCAACGGGATGGCGGATCCAGTTCGGCTCGTCGTGGGCGTAGACGTCGACGTGGTCCGGTGCCTGGTCGACGAGCACGACGTGGAGCTGGCGATCTGCGAACGGAGACTCCCGATGGACCCAGCTCCCGTCGGCGGCGTTGTCCTCCGGCGTGTAGTGATAGAGACTCACCGGGTCCCAGACGAATCCGCCGGCACGCAGCTCCGACTCGAACGCGGCGATAGGGAGACCGACGGCACCGACGTACCCTTCGGGCCTGACGCGATATACCGGACGACCGAGCGTCCGGGCCAGCCGGTCGACCCACGGACCGAGCCGTCGCCGCACCCGCCGTGGTATGCTCGGTCTCGACAGCGCGCCCCGGAACGTCATCGGACGGGATACGGGACGCCGCTCAAAGACGTACCTGCTGTCCTTTGCAGGGTGGTTCCTGCAACGCCACCTCAGTGCTGGACGAATTCCAGTAGAATCCCGCCGGTGTCCCGGGGATGCAGGAAGGCGACGTCGTGGCCCCAGGCGCCGGGCCGAGGCTCCTCGTCGATCAGGTCGATGTCCAGGTCACGAGCCGTTTCCAGAGCGCCCTCGATGTCGTCTGTCTCGACGGCCAGGTGGTGGATGCCCGGGCCGTTGTCAGCGACGTAGTTGGCGATGGCTCCCTCGTCCTCCAGGGGCTCCAGCAGTTCGAAGTAGGTGTTGCCGAAGTCGAGGAAGACGACCTCCATGCCGTCGAACTCCTCTCGGTGGGCGACCTCGCAACCGAACAGGTCGCGGTAGAGTGCGGCCAGTCCAGCGGCGTCGTCCGTGGCGATGCCAGCGTGGTCGACTTTCATAGTCCACCTCCGGCCTCGTACTCCCCGAAGACGTCACGCATCGCGTTACAGATCTCGCCGGTCGTCGCGTAGACCTTCACCGCGTCCACGATCCTGGGCATTACGTTCTCGTCGCCCTCGGCGGCCTGTCGGAGGGCTTCGAGCTTGGCGTCGACGGCCTCGTCGTCGCGGTCGGCGCG
>CAZGAX010000227.1:0-3178 GCA_964523745.1 uncultured Halobacteriales archaeon
CCGACGGTCATCCCCCGGTCCTTGAAACTCCCCGTCGGGTTCATCCCCTCGTGTTTGATCCGCAAGCGCTCGACGCCGACGTCCGATTCCAGCCGAGGTACCTCGTGCAGCGGCGTGTCGCCCTCGGGCAGCGTGACGCCCACCTCGAACGGGAGGGCGGCGTGATATCGCCAGACTCCACGACCTTCTCCCTCGAAATCTGCCCACGCGGGCAACCGGTCGTAGCGGGCCTCCAGCAGGCTGTCACACTCGTCGCAGGTGTATCGAATCTCCGCAAACGGGGCGAAGTTCGCCCCGCACTCGATGCAGGTGAGCCAGACGCCGTCAGTGGCCTCCGGCGGTGCGTCGGTCGAGATAGTCAGGTCGGTCATTGGACGAGGCGACGTACCCGGCCGGCAAAAGTGGGGCGATTAGCGACCGCGAAGGCCGCTCAGCCGAGTGGTAATGGGCCGGCGTCGGTAGTCGTGACGCGACACTTTATGGCAGAAGACGGAACCAGCCCGGCCCATGTAGGACCTCGCTGCGGGGCGAACTCGGCGGGAGCGTGACGGCCCGCTCCGCAGTACTCCACGTCACCTGTTTGCCCCCTCACAGCGGGAGCCGCAGCCCTGTATCGCGCCGCTCGAAGACCCATGCCGTCCCGAACGGCTCGGACCGCTCGCGCATCGTCTCCCGACACCAGGCCGCCACCTCGCTTGAGGCTTCCTCCACGGTCGCCAGGTCGGTCTCCGTCGGGTGAAGCACCAGTTCCTCCAGCGACCCGACCTCACTCACCCGGAGTTCGAACAGGAAGCTACGGTCGTTGCGCAGGTCCTGGTCGACGGCGTAGTCGTCGACGAAGTCCCCGCAGTCGTAGCAGATCAGCCCGCCGCCGTAGCGCTCGATTCCCTGGAAGACGTGGGCGCTGTGGCCGTGGACGACGTCGACGCCATGGTCGATCAGCCACCGGCCGAACCGTCGGTATTGTTCGGCCGGGTAGGCCACCATGTTCGGACCCCAGTGTAGCGACGCGACGACGAGGTCTGGACCGGCCGACTGGATGCGCTCGAGGAGTCCCAGAATCGTCTCCCGCTCACCCTCGCTCAGGTCCATCTCGACCCGGGCAATTCCTGGACTGCCCGGGCCGGCGGCGTACTCCGGCGTGTTGTCGGTCAGTGCCAGCAGCCCCACGTCGAGGTCTCCAATCGAAACGATGGACGGGTTCATCGCGTTCGACTCGTCGGCACCGGCCCCGGCGTGGGAAATTCCGGCGATATCGAGCGATTCGATGGTGTCCAGGAGGGCGACTTCCTCGAAGTCCAGCAGGTGGTTGTTCGCCAGGCAGGCCCAGTCCACCCCTGCCGTTTCGAGTGCAGGTACGGCCCACGAGGGATCTGCCCGGAAGTGAAAGGGGCGGTACGTCCGGCGCCAGGGACGACCACGCGTCGAGAGCGTGCATTCGAGGTTGATGAACAGGCCGTCGAGTGATTGGAGGCGTGAGAGGACATCGCCCCAGACCGTCGCCGGGGGGTCGTGGCGTCGGCGCTCGTCTACCTTCCGCCCCAGCATGACGTCTCCAGTCAGGCCGATGGAGAGTGTCATGTGCTACCGTTCGGCTCGGACGGATTTGGGTGGCCGGGCTGGACTCGAGTCCACCGACGGACCGCTCACTCGAAGTCGTCGATCCGGGAGTGGACGTACTCACACCAGGCGTCGAGCGAGTCGTGCATTAGCTCCCTGGCCTCGGAAAGCGGCGTCGCCGAGTACTGGTAGACGTGGCCGCCGCCGTCGAGCAGGCGCCGCTCCCGACTCGCCAGGTCCTTCTCCCGCAGCGTCGACAGCGACCGGTTCACGTTGCTCCGGTCGCGGTCGAGTTCGTTCGCCAGCTCTTCGACGGTGCTCCCCGGCCGGTCCAGCAGCGTCCGGTAGGTCCGTACTTCGTGTTGCTGGACGCCGAACACGCAGGCCATCACGTCGGCGAGCCCCGGCTCCTCGTCCAGCATCAGTTCCCGAAACCCCTCCGGCGAGACGTCCGCCTCTGGCATACTCGAACAATGCCCCGCCGCCCGCTTAAGTCTCCGAGTTACCGCTCCCTCACCCGCTCATCCGGGACTTACTCGGCGTAGCCCTGCTTGGTGAGACACTCCCGCATCTCGTCGGCCGTCTCGTGTTTGTGGAGCCGGGTCGGCGTATCACAGTAATAAATTTCGCCGTCGTGACGCAGCGTCACCTCGTGTTCCGAACCCAGGAACTCCGTCCGGACGACCACCCGTCGGCCCTCGTCGAGCGTCGTGAGCACCTCGTCGACCCCGATCTCCCCCGCGTCGACGACGAGCGGCTCTGACATGCGCCCTGGTTCCCCTCCCACGGTATTCAGTGTTCGGCCAGACTGACTCGCCGTAAATCCTTGCTAGTTACTCTCTAGCAACCCCATGGTTTCACGTGGAGGTCGCCGGTGGTGGGTACCCGAAACCGCCAGCGGATGCGCTACCGCTGTTCGTCCAGCCAGACTAACAATCCGTTCTGGGCGTGCAATCGATTCTCGGCCTGGTCCGGCACCCACCTTTTTCTTCGTCGGGCGCCGTCGCTACGCTCCGCCACCACTCCTCGAAAAACGTGGGCGAAAAACTCCGGCCTCTCGTTCGCGTTGCTCACTCCCGGCCGATGAAACGGCGGCCTGTGGCCGCCGTACAGAATCCGCCTACCGCTGCTCGTCGAGCCAGACGAGGAGTCCGTTCTGGGCGTGCAACCGATTCTCCGCCTGGTCCCACACGATGGCGTTGTCACTCTCCAGCGCCGCGTCTGTGATCTCCTCGCCCCGGTGGGCCGGCAGACAGTGCATGAGTGCCCGGTCACCCAGCAGGTCCTGGGTGACCTGGAACCCCTCGAAGGCCGCCAGCTTCTCGTCGCGTTCGTCCTCCTGGCCCATGCTGACCCAGACGTCGGTGTAGACGACGTCGGCCCCCGCGACGGCGGCCTCGGGGTCGTGAGTCACGTCGGGACGGCTGCCGAGCCCCTCTGCCCGGGCCAGCACGTCCTCGCTGACGCCGTAGCCTTCGGGGGTGGCGACGGTCAGGTCGATCCCGGCCATCGCCGCACCGAGGACGAACGACTGGCAGACGTTGTTGCCGTCGCCGACCCAGGCGACGCTGGTGTCGAAGCCGAACCGCTCGCGGATGGTCAACAGATCCGCCAGCGT
>CAZGAX010000228.1:0-3161 GCA_964523745.1 uncultured Halobacteriales archaeon
TCAGCCAGCAGGATCTCCAGGGCGTTCATGTTCGGTTCGCGCTGGTGGACCCGGTCGAGTTCGATGTGCGCGCCGAGGCCACCCTTGGCAACCATCTCGGAGGAAGCACCGCCGAGACCCGCCGCGCCGAGGTCGCGAGCCGATTCGACCAGTCCCTCGTCGATCAGCTGTTCGTTCGCCTCGATGAGCAGCTTTTCCGTGTAGGGATCGCCGACCTGGACTGCCGGTCGGTCCTCGGTCTCGGCGTCCTCAGAGAGGTCCTCGCTGGCGAACGAAGCGCCGCCGAGGCCATCTCTTCCCGTCGCGTTGCCGACGAGGACGAGTTTGTTGCCGGGTTCCTGGGCTTCGGCGGTGACGAGGCGGTCCGGGTCGTCGATCAGGCCGATGCAGGCGACGTTCACCAGGGGATTGCCCTCGTAGTCGTCGTGGAACGCGACGCTTCCCGTGACGGTCGGAACGCCAATGCAGTTGCCGTAGTGAGAAATGCCTTCGACGACGCCTTCGAAGAGGTAGCGGGAGTGTTCGCGGTCGAAGTCGCCGAAGTAGAGGGAGTCGCCGAGAGCGATCGGGTAGGCGCCCATCGAGAGGGTGTCCCGGACGATGCCGCCGACGCCGGTGGCGGCGCCGTCGAACGGGTCGACGTAGGAGGGATGGTTGTGGCTTTCGATGCCCATCGTGACGTAGACGTCGTCGGCGCCATCAGGGGTCGGGAGGGCCACGACTGCGGCGTCGTCGCCGGGCCCGACGACCACCTGGTCACCCTCGGAGTCGAAGGCCGTGAGGAGGGGGCGCGAGGAGCGGTATGCACAGTGTTCGCTCCAGAGATTCTCGAAGAGCGCGGCCTCGGCTGGCGTCGGCTCGCGGTCGATCTCGGCGACCACGAGGTCGCGGTCCGAATCGGCCAGGGTCATTGGCGAGTCCTTGCCACACGCCGGCTAAATCGCTTTCCATGCGTCACCGACCTCCGTCGCTGTCGGTCGCCGTCGGTCATCGTCGATCGCTGTCACTCGCCGTCGGTCCCTGTCGGTCGCCGTCGATCACCGTCGGGCCGTGACCTGCTGCGGACGATACCGGACAGTGACCGGTGCTCGCACGGTTCCTCACTAGTTTAAGCTATCAGACGACGTATGTGACTGTGGTGATAGAACGATGCAGAAAAACGTCGGTGGATACGACCGTCTCGCCCGCTCGCTCCTCGGCCTGGCACTGGTGATTCTCGCAGTGGCTGCCTGGGGAGAGTACGTCGTCCTGACCGGCTTCGTCGGCGCTGCGGTCATCTGGGGCGCCCTGGTCGTCGGTCTGGCGTTGCTCGTCGCGGCAGTCACGCAAAAGAGCCTGCTGAACGAGGCGTTCGGATTCGACACGTACGGGGATCCCACGTCCGTGGACGCCGAGACCGACGCAGACGACGTCGAATCTCGTCGCGGTCGGCCGACCTAGACCGGTCGCCGACGGCGGAGTGATTTTTGCGAGGAATTTGACAGTCTTCGTCCGGCGGCGCTCAGGCCCGGGTTCCGTACAGCGAGTAGACGATGACCGCAAAGCCGACGGCGACGAGCAGACTCTGGACGAGGAGGCCCACCCGGAAGCCGAGAGACAGGACCACGTCGATGACGCCGGCGAGTAGCGAGCCGACCGTGACGATACCGAAGCCGATGGTGAGGGCACGCAGCGACGGCGACCCCGTTCGCCGGTAGGCCTTGAAGGCCAGATAGGTGATCAGGCCTCCGAGGAGAAGGGTTACGGTTTTCGTCACGACGATCGCCGTCTCGATAGTGAACTCGTTGATCATGTCTCCTTGCGCACCTCCGACCAGAGGTTCGCCAGCCGTTCGTCTGCCGTCCTGGCGCGCCGCGACACGTCGACGTCGAACTCCCTGTCCTCCGAGAGAGCGATGACGACCTCCTCGAACGCGATGGCGTACCGGCTGGCGTGCTGGCCGTCTTGCCTGATCTCGGTGCCCTCGTCGAGCAGGTTAGCCTCGGTGAGCAGGTCGAGTTTCCGGTAGGTCGTCGAGAGCGGAACGTCCGCTGCCTCCGATATCTGGTCGGCCGTCATGGGTTCCTCGAGGGCTCCGATGATGGCCCGGCAGTCCGCGTCGTCGAGGGCGTGGAGCACGTCCGAGAGGTCGGGTGCGTCCTCCTCGGCGAACGGGTCACGGACCATCGCAGTCGTGACGAACCTGCGAATCCTCAAAATAGCTCCGGTGGCGCTGTCCGTCCGAACCGCGACACGGCTACGAGCCGCGATTCCTCCGCCGACGGACGAGGAGCGCGAACACTATCGGCGAGAGAAAGCCGAGTGCCAGCATTCCGAGCAGCGTGTACGCTGCCGTCCGGTTGGCGGCCGATTCGGGGCCCGATCCGTCGGGGCCGGCGCCCTGGCCGTCGGTTTCGCCGGTCGCATTCCCGTCGCCGCCATCACCCCCATCGTCCCCTTCTCCGCCAGCGGTGGCATTGTCCCCGTCCTGGGCCGTCGACACGCCGGTGGCTCCAGCGGCGACGCAGGCTGTGCCGCCGGCAGACGCTCGGATGAGGGTGCGTCGGGAAACCGTCGGCTGCTCGTTCCTGGCCATAGTCAAACTGGGGCCGTGACGGCAGATAAATCCGGCTGCTCGGGTGGCTGGTTCGACGCTCGGTAGGATGGTTCGACCGAGGTCGTCAGGGGAGTATGACGGGAAACGGCCGTGGTTCCCCGGATCGGGGGGCTTTTTTCCTCACCCTACCAATGATGCCCGTGCTCTCCGTCGAGCTACACACCCACTCGGCCCTGTCTTACGACGGGCGTGACCCCGTGGACAAGCTGCTCCAGCAGGCAGCAGCTGTCGGCCTCGACGCGCTGGCGGTCACCGACCACGACGAGATCGACGCCAGCCTGGAGGCCGTCGAACGGGCCCCGGACTACGGCCTGGTGGGAATCCCCGGCATGGAGGTGACCAGCGAGGCTGGCCACGTCCTCGCACTCGGGGTCGAGGAGGTCGTCCCCGCCGACCGCCCGTTCGTCGAGACGCTCGACCGGATCCACGACGGCGGTGGCCTCGCCATCGTCCCCCACCCCTACCAGAAGTCCCGCAGCGGCGTCCTGGCGAACATCACGGAAGACGAACTCCGCCAGGCGGACGCCATCGAGGTGTACAACTCCCGACTCCTGACGGGGCGGGC
>CAZGAX010000229.1:0-3075 GCA_964523745.1 uncultured Halobacteriales archaeon
CGGCCCAAAACAGTTCCGGTATCGGCAGTCCCGTCACGCGATCTCGGGCCGCTCGGCCGGGACCCGTCCGGCAGTCACCGGGAGTTTTGGTCCTACCCTCCGTGGTCACGCCAATGACCGACTTCGCCGACCGGGTCGAGCACACGGTGCTGGGCCCGACGACGACCTGGGCCGAGGTCCGCGACGTCCTCGACGCGGCTCTCCAGTACGGCACGCGTGCCTGCATCCCGCCGAGTTACGTCGCCGACGCCGCCGACTACGCTCCGACGGTCGAGTTGACGACGGTCGTGGGTTTTCCCCACGGCCAGCACCGGACCGCTATCAAGGTGACCGAAGCACGCCAGGCGTGGAACGACGGCGCGGCCGAACTCGACGTTGTCGCCCATCTTGGCCACCTGCTCGACGGTGACGACGACGCCCTCCGCGCCGATCTCGCGGAGGTGGTCGCCGCCGTCCCGGTCCCGGTGAAGGTCATCGTCGAGGCCCCGCTCCTGGACGAGGACGCGCTCCGACGGGTCTGTGAGGCGGCCGTTGACGCCGATGCCGCCTACCTCAAGACCGCAACGGGGTTTTCCGAGGGCGGGGCGACGGTCGCCGACGTGGAAGTCATGGCCGAGTACTTACCCGTCAAAGCCAGCGGCGGTATCGGCTCCTGGGACCAGGCGGAGGCGCTGATCGACGCCGGGGCCGAGCGCATCGGCGCCTCGAGCGGCGTGACCCTGGTCGAAGAACACGGGGCAGCCACGGGTGACGTCCCTGCGGAACGGGCAGAGGAGGCTGGCGGCAGCGACGAGACCGAGGGCAGCGACGAGGCCGACGAGTGATCAGGGCTGGGCCGTCGCCGTCACGTTGTCCTCGGTGCGTTCGACGACGTAGTTCGTGTCGACCTGCCGGGCGAGCAGCGCGTCGACCGGGGCGTCGCCGTCCCGGAGGATCGGGGCGTCGCCGACGCTAACGTTTCGCCGGTAGTGGCTGATGGCGTCAGCGAGGTCGAGCCCGACGTCACGGTTGCGATTGCGGGCCCTGAATTCGGCCTGAGTGTACAGTTCGGGGTCGTTCGTCGCCAGGAGTTCGATGTTCTGGAGTGCTCCCGATTCGGAGGTCGGGAAGCTGTAGACCCGCGGAAAGACCCGGTCCATGGTGCGGTACTGGGCGCGGTAGAAGACCGAGTCGGCCCCCTCTCGCGCCGAGATGACGTTCGCAAGCACCGCGCCGTCGCTGTCCAGACGGCTCTTGGCCAGTTCCATGAACTCGACGGTGGTGAGGTGCTGGGGCACCCGGTCAGACCGGTAGGCGTCGAGGACGATCAGGTCGTAGGTGTGGTCGGTTTCCCGGAGGTAGGTACGGCCGTCGCCGACGTGGACGTTCAGTCGGTCGGTCTCGGGCACCCGGAAGTACTCCCGGGCGACCCTGACGACCTCGGGGTCGATCTCGACGACGTCGACGGTGACGTTCGGATACTCCTCGAGAAATCGCTTGGGACCCGAAAAGCCCCCGCCGCCGACGAACAGTACCCGGTCGACGTCGTCCTGGAGGAGCATCGGCAGGTGGAAGTAGCGGGTGTACTCGAAGACGTACCTGGTTGGTTCGGTCAGGTCCATCGCGCTGTGGCGGGCGCCGTCGAGGTAGAGCGTTCGCTCCGTGCCCTGGTCGACGACCTGGAGTTGCTGGTAGGCGGTCTGGGTTTCGTAGACGACGGTGCCACCGACCGACGGGACGGCGCCGGCGGCCGTCAGGGAAACGACGAGCCCGAGTGCGACGAAGACGGCCGAGGCGTTCGGAATCGCCTCCGACCGAGGGGCGACCAGGAGGGCGGCGAGCACGAGCAGGATGCCGTAGGCGAACTCGATGTGGGTCAGCCGGAGTTCGGGAATGAGAAAGAACGTCGTGCCGAAGGCGCCGACGATGCTGCCGGCGGTCCCCAGCGCGTAGACCTGGCCGGAGGCGTCACCCCGGCCCCGGGCCTCGACCAGTTCGGCACCGTAGGGGCTGACGAATCCGAGGAGAAGTGTGGGAGGCCCAAAGAGGAGAGTGACGGGAACGACCGGGGCAAAGCGGGCCGGGACGGGGAGGTCAGCCGTCTCGGCAATGAGCGAATTGCCGAATACGACGACGCCGGCGACGTAGGCTGCCGCGCCGACAAGTGCGAGAGCCAGCGCTCCCCGGGAGGCGTGGGACCCGGCGCGGCGACCGGCCAGCCAGTAGCCCGCCGTCAGGGCTGCCAGGAAGACGCCGATGACGCTTCCCCAGACGTAGACGCTGCTACCGAACGTAGGGGCCAGCAGGCGGCCGGCGACGATTTCCAGGCCCATGCTGGCGACGCCGGACACGAAGACGGCGACGGCGACGCTACTAACGGGTAGCCCGGCGAAGACGTTCTCGCGAGACAGCTGCACGCCTCGCGGTACGAGCCTGGGACTCAAAACCCTGCGGAACCCGGCTAGGTGATGGTGTTTGATCCGGATTGGTTGAGACCAGAGTTCTCTGCGGTAGCCGGACAGACCCTGGAGTAGACACAACCCAGGATCGTCGATCCGTCGGCCTTTAGTCCACAGACACGTAGACTTCCCCTGTCGGATGGCCCGTTACCACATCGAGACCTACGGCTGCACCTCCAACCGGGGCGAGAGCCAGGCCATCGAGCGCCGGCTCCGCGACGGGGGCCACCACCCCGCCGACGGCCCCGACGACGCCGACGTGGCCATCCTCAACACCTGCACCGTCGTCGAGAAGACCGAACGCAACATGCTCCGGCGGGCCCAGGAACTCGACGACGAGACGCCCGCCGACCTCGTCGTCACGGGGTGCATGGCACTCGCCCAGGGCGAGGCCTTCGAGGACGCTGGCGTCGACGCGGAAATCCTCCACTGGGACGACGTCCCCGAGCACGTCCTCAACGGCGAGTGTCCCACGGTCACGCCGGACACCGAACCCGTCCTCGACGGCGTCGTCGGCATCCTCCCCATCGCCAGGGGCTGCATGTCCGACTGCTCGTACTGCATCACCAAGCACGCCACCGGGAAGATCGACTCGCCGTCGGTCGACGAAAACGTAGAGAAGGCCCGCGCCCTGGTC
>CAZGAX010000230.1:0-3005 GCA_964523745.1 uncultured Halobacteriales archaeon
GAATCCGTCACTTCGTCTCCGCAGAGTCTGCCGGCAACGACGGTGCCGTCTATCCGCTCGTGCTCCTGCCGGTGCTGGTCCTGACACGGCCGTCCGGCGCCCTCGGCTCCTGGGTAACCTACGTCGTCGGCTGGCAGGTCGTTGGGACGGTGGTCATCGGGGGGACCATCGGCTACGCCGCCGGCCGACTGTTCGCCTGGAGCGAGCGAACAGGTGTCGTCGAGGACCGGGGCTTCGTGGCCTACGCCCTGGCCCTGACGTTCGTCGTTCTCGGTGCGGCCAGGCTGCTCAGCATGGACGGCATTCTTGCTGCGTTTGCGGCGGGCGTCGCCTACCGACTGGCGCCCGGCGACCAGCAGGTCGCGACGGAAAAGTACGTCCAGCGGGCGCTCTCGAAGTTCTTCGTCCTCCCCACGTTCGTGCTCTTCGGCGTGGCAATCCCCTGGAGCGACTGGCTCGCACTCGGCTGGACCGGCGTGCTCCTGGCGGTTCTGGTGCT
This sequence comes from uncultured Halobacteriales archaeon, assembly GCA_964523745.1. Classification (GTDB taxonomy): domain Archaea; phylum Halobacteriota; class Halobacteria; order Halobacteriales; family Haloarculaceae; genus CAZGAX01. The sequence goes on from CAZGAX010000230.1 coordinate 500, forward strand.
GGTGTGTCGCCGCCCACCGGTGGTGCTGGGCCTCTCGCGGTGGCTGACGCCGCTACGGACCCGGAAGGACGTCGCCTTCACTGCCTGGTTCGGCCCCATCGGCGTCTCGACGCTGTTCTACGCTCTGCTGGCCGTCCAGAAGACCGGGATCCGGCAGATCTGGCCCATCGCCTCGTTGCTGCTGTTTGCCTCGTTGCTGGCCCACGGCCTCTCCGCGACGCCAATATCCCGCCGCATGCCTCCCGACGCGGCCGCTGACACCTCGAACGGATGACCAGGGCCCCGAATGCCCACGAAGGAAACAATGATTCCCCTACCCAGATTCGCCCACGTCACCGATAGCCTGCTCCCGCAACGGACCCGTCGTCACCAGGCCGTGCCCGTCCGTCCGCCGAATGACTCGCTTCGCCTGGGTCGTCGAGAAGTACTTGTCGCCCAGCGAAGCCTGCGTCACGACGCCGAACGTCCCCGTCACCGTAGCACCGAGCCCCTCGGCCACCCGGCGGAGCCGCCGGTCGTCCGAGACCAGTCCGACGGCCACCTCCTCGTCGTCGCCCCGGTCACGCTCGGCCAGGATGGCAGCCACCAGCGTCACGTCGACCTCGGGTGCCTCGTTCCCCAGCACGGCCCGGGCATCCTCCCGGTGGCCATTCAGGTCGACCTCGGTTTCCACGTCTTCCTCCTCGATCAGATGTTCCAGATTCGTAGCGGCCGGTTCGACGTCCAGTTCGGCCCGGACTGGCCCGGGCACCACCAGGTCGCCGTCAAGTTCGGTCAGCAGGTCCACCTCACCGACCATCCCGAGGTCGTACAGCGGCGTGACGTCGACGTAGACCCTCATAGCTCCGTGGCGTGTTCGACGTCGAACTGCAGGTCGTCGGCGGTCAGTTGCGTCGTCAAATTTCGTTCGTGGGCAACTTCCAGCCACTCGCCCACGGACAGGCCGGCGAGCCGGGCAGCCTCGTTCACCCCGACGTCGCCGCTCTGGTAGCGCTCGACGGCGTGGCGCGTCCGGAGGGTCTGCATGCCCTCCCGGAGGGCCTTCCGTATCGTCGTCGAGCGGTCCTCGGCCAGCATCTCCGCGACGGCGTCCAGTTCCGCCTTGTCTTCGTCGGGTATTCGAGCACTAATAGTTGGCACGTATACGACGCCAGACGACGCATACCGACAAAAAATTGGGGGTAAATCGTCGCTTCCGGGCGTTACCTTCGAAGGCGAGCGAAATCCCGGCCAACTGTCCGCCCGGATTCCCCCACCCCTCCGTCACTCACCAGCCCCGTCGCTTCGTGGTGCTCTGTGTCCGCTGGATGGCCGCAGCACCCAGTGCGACGCTTAGCAGGCCGTATGCCGTGGCGAAGCCGGCGAAGATGCCGAATCGCCCGGCACTGCTCGAGAGCGACAGCACGGCCGGAAGCATGAGAATCCCCGTAAGCAACAGGAGCGGGCCGGGGAGTCGGCCGAGCGTCCGTCTGTCGTCTGACATGCGTCAGACCCAGGACCCCACACTACAATAATATGAAGTTGTTACGTTTCGTTACGCCGGCGCTAAACCCTGGAGGCGGCGACGGGGTAGGCCAGAACGGTACCCGACGGCGCCGAAACCAACGATTCATTGCGGACGCCGGTCACGTATCCCTATGACCGACGTGGCGCAGGCGTTCGTCCCGGGTCACGTGACGGGCTTTTTCAGCGTCGACCGGGACGACGACCCGACGAAAGCGGGGTCGCGGGGCGGCGGGATTGCCCTCTCCGACGGCGTGACCGTCACCGTCCGGCCGAGCGATCAGCCTGCCGTCGTGCTGAACGGCGACGCCGTGGAGATGGAAGCCGTCGAGAGGGTACTGCGGGCTCTCGATGCACCGGCGGAAGTCCGAGGCGTGACCGACCTCCCGCTGGGTTCGGGCTTCGGCGTCTCCGGTGCGATGGCACTGGGTGGGGCCCTGGGAGCCGGGGAGGTGTTCGACCGCGAACTCTCGGAGAACGAACTGGTCACTGTTGCCCACGGGGCCGAAGTCCAGGCCGGGACAGGTCTGGGTGACGTCGTGGCCCAGGCCCGGGGTGGAATACCGCTCCGGCTCGAGCCCGGTAGCCCCCACGAGAACGTCCTCGACGGGATTCCCGCCAGACCCCGGATCGAGTACCTCGAGCTGGGCGAGCTTTCGACGGCGGACGTCATCGACGGGGACGTAGAGGCGCTCTCGGAGGCGGGCGAGGCCGCGCTCTCCCGGGTCGTCGCGGAGCCGACCCTGGAGGGGTTCATGCACGCCTCCCGGCGGTTCTCCCGCGAGGCCGACCTGCTGACCGACGAGGTTCGCGGAGTCATCCAGGACGTCAGTGACGCCGGCGGGACGGCGGCGATGGCGATGCTCGGTGAGACGGTGTTCGCCGTGGGAACGGGACTCAGCGACGCGGGCTACGACCCCCAGGCCTGTGGCGTCCACCCCGGCGGGGCGACGCTGGTGCCAGAGTAGTCCCCGGCCGTCCCCCGCCCCCACCCTCCTCAGCT
>CAZGAX010000231.1:0-2904 GCA_964523745.1 uncultured Halobacteriales archaeon
ATCACGAAAGACTGCGACGCAGTCTTTCGAACGACTTCGCTCGGTCGTCCCTCGCGCTTAGAGATTCGACCACCCTCACTGGCGTTCAGGGTCGAATCAGCGCGCCACAGCCTGTGGACCAGACCACGTCCTGGGGGACTGAAAGGGCGAACCTCGCTGGCGTTCACCTTGGTCGTCTGAGCGGGCACTATCAGAGCGACCGAAGGGAGCGAGGATATCCCGCTCAGCGACCGCCAGATAGCGAGACGCGAACGGAGTGAGCGTCTCGGACAGGCGAACGGCGACCGAAGGGTGCCGTGAGCCAGCGAGGTGAGGGCTTTCATCGCTATAGCGGTGGCGGAGCTGTAGCACAGAAGGTCGTCCAGCCTTCTCCCAACGATTACGCGTACCCATCCATCATCTGTTCGACGTACTTCGCGATCACGTCCACCTCCAGGTGCACCGGCTCACCGACCGACTTCTCCGAGAGCGTCGTCAGTTCGTACGTCTCCGGAATGATGGCCACGTCCACAACGTCGCCGTCTTTCGCCGCCACCGTCAAACTGATCCCGTCTACGGTAATCGACCCCTTCTCGACGACGTACTTCCCGAGTCCCTCCGGGAGCTCGAACGAGAAACGCCAGTCCTCCCCCACTTCCTCGATACCGACGACTTCGCCGGTGCCGTCGACGTGGCCCTGGACGACGTGGCCGTCGAAGCGCCCGTCGGCAGGCATCGCCCGCTCCAGATTGACTGTGTCCCCGACCTCCAGGTCTCCCAGGTAGGTCCTTGCAACGGTTTCCTCGGCGAGGAAACTCTCGATCCAGCCGTCACCCTGGTCCTCGACGGTCAGGCAGGTGCCGCTGACGCTGATGCTGTCGCCGTGGTCGAGGTCGTCGAACGTCGTCCCGTAGCGGAGTCGGAGACCGTCGGCGTCGGCCTCGACGGCCAGTATCTCGCCCGTCTCCTCGACGATACCGGTGAACATGGTCGGGATTGGCACCCGGGTGGCCAAACGCTTTCGGACCGCCGCAGGCCCGACGTGCCGGTCCGGACCGGGTCGGGACCGAACAGCTTTCCTCCTCGCGGCCCCGACCGTCTGGCGATGCCGGAGGGAATTCTGGACTTCGTCGGGTTCGCCGCGACGGTCGCCCTGGCCGCGCCGGTCGCACTCTTCGGCGTACTAAAGATCGGTCAGGGAAACCTCGCCCTCGGCGCGGTCTTTCTGGCGATAGCCGCCGGGATGGTGGCCGTCGAGGAGTGGCTGACGACGCCGTCGGACCTGCCGGTGATGGTCGCCCAGCGCGTGACGGGACGCGTCGTCGAGGATCCGTCGGACGACGAGTGAACGGAGAGCTTTTGCCGTCCGGCACCGCCCGACCGCCGGTCACTCGATCGGCTGGAGGTCGACCTGGCCGTCGCTGTGGGCTGTCACCTCGTAGCCGTAATACTCGAAGGTGACCGACCCGTCCCCGGAGGCGAACAGTTCGTCCAGCGCCTCGCTATCTATCACCTCGTAGAGCGGTTCGTCGAGTTCTATCGGGTCGACGCCTTCCCGGTCGGCGACAGCGCGGACGACCGCCGTACTGAGAGCCACACCGTTCCCTACCATGCACGTAGTGGTACGGACGGGAAGCCGCCAGAAAGGTGTTTTCCAAATTCCGCCCGAGTTTCAACGAAGCGGCCGGCGGTATCTACCAGCTAGCGGCCGGATCGCCGGGAGCGCGAAGCGCCGGGGCCGTGATCGTCGGGACCGCAGATCTCCGAGAAGCGTCAGTCTGCCTGGGCGGGCAGGGGCTCCTCGGCCGCCGCGAGGACGTCCTCGACGGACTCGCCGGTGGGCTCGTTGTTCAACAGCACGTCGATCGGAAGAGTCGGCGCGCCGTCGACGAGGTTCTCCATGAGGACGAGCCGTTCGCGGGCACGGGACATCCCGACGTAGAACACCCGGCGCTCGTTGTCGGTGAGGGTGGGTACCGGCGAGGTGTGCTTGGTGAACTCGCCGTCGCCGGGCACTTCGCGGCCCTGCTGGTCGACCGTCGCGGCCATCTGCTCGACCACCTTCTCGGTGAGGTCCGTCGCGACGAAGACGTGGTCGGCCTCGCGACCCTTCGCGGAGTGGATGGTACCCAGCCGGACCCTGTCGCGGTCCATGCCCTCGTAGTTGCCGTTGAAGTAGGCGTCGACCGACCGCTCCTGGAAGCTGGTCACCTTCCGCAGCATGTCCGCGGCGGCCGGCGGCTCCGGCGCGAACGGAGCGTGTTCCCTGATGGTGTCGGGGTCCACCTCGATCTCCACGAGGTCGTCGGTGTCGGCGGCCTCCTGCAGGTCGTCTATCTCGTCGAAGAGGGCGTCGCGCTCGCCGGTGCCGAACGCCGAGTCCGCCAGCATGTCCGCCAGCCGTCGGGCCTCGAGGCCGTTTATCGGCTCGTCGATCGCCAGCTTCTCGATGGCGTCGACGTACTGGGAGAGCCGGTCGGTCCACATCCGCTGGTCGGTCAGACACTGGAACGGGATGCCCTCGCCGATGAACTCGTCGATGAACTGGAACATCTGGTAGCGCGCCCGGAACAGCACCATCACGGTGCCCTCCTCGTCCTCCTCGACGGTGGCCTTCACGTTCCGGACTAGGTCGAGCATCGACGGGCTCGGGACGCCCTCGACCGAGCCGCCCTCCTTGCGGGGTTCGAGGTCCTTCGCCTGGCGCTTGTCTATGTGCTCGACTTCCCTGTTGACCACGTTGAGGATCTTCGAGGGCAGTCGGTAGGAGTTCGGGAGGATGACGTCGTCGTCGACCTGCTCGTCGAGCAGGAGGTCCGGATCGGCGCCCTGCCAGGCGTAGACGACCTGGTCGTCGTCACCGGCGATGAGGACGCGCTTCATGTGGGGTCGCCACTCCTCGTAGACGTCGTACTGCAGCGTCGT
>CAZGAX010000232.1:0-2777 GCA_964523745.1 uncultured Halobacteriales archaeon
CGTCGCGTTCCTGCTTGAGGAAGTTCCGGACGTTCGAGACCGTCGAGGACTCGATTGGCGGGGTTCTGACGACCTCGGGCGTCCAGCCGACTTCCTGGGTGATCTCTCGAAGGGTAGAGCCGTGGCGGCCGATGACCATCCCGGGCTTCTGGGCCTCGATGACGACTTCCCCGGTGTCGGCGTGGAAGTCCAGGTCCGTGACGCCGGCCTCTTCGGGGATGACGGACATGACCTGTTCGCGGGCCACGTCGGGGTCCGAGAGGACCGACGGGTCCGGGCGGACGGTGATCCGCTTGCGAAGGTTCGAGGCCAGCCGTCTGACGAGATCGCCGTTCTGGGCGAACTCCCGGGGGTCGCGGGTGTAGACCACCAGCTCCGGCCCCTCGTAGGTTACCTCCGTGATACTGATGTGGCTCGGTACCTCTTCCGTGATCTCTGCCTTCATCTCTTCGAGGCGCTTGTCTACCGTACTCATAGATGGATAGCGGTCGCGTCGCGTGAGTCAGCAGTCCGTCCGCTCGTGGACGGATTCGCCGACCCGGTCCGTGTCGACCGAACAGTAGGAGTCATTGCTGAACTTCGGTTGCCCCGCTGCTGGGGCGTACTCCGGACGAGCGTGTGAGGCCCGGAAAACCGACCTATACCGCCCTCTACCAGTTCACGATTATAAAAGTCTTCGCAAAGCTGTAGGCAATCGGGTGCGTCTCCCCCGTCATGCACGTTTCGCCGGCCGTCGTCGACGAGGAACGGGCCTGGCTGGAGGAGCGGTCCGCCCGGATCGTCGGCATTATCAACGACGTCCGGGCCGACCTGGGTGAGCAGTTCGGAACCGACGTCGACCCGGTCACCGGATCCCAGTACGAATCCGCTGTCGCCGAGGTGTTTGCCGACGGCGACCTGGCGGTCAACGTCGCCGCGCTCGTCCGTCTGCTCCGGAATCTCGACGTCGAAGACGACTACCCGGGATTCGTCGTCGACGAACTGCTCGGCCGGGAACTGGCCGGAATGCTCGCCGGCGGACAACCGCTCCGTCTCCTGGGAGAAGCCACCTTCCACTACGCCGACGTCCACGTCCACGGCGACGACTCGGAGACGGCCGGTGCGGACGACCTCGACGCAGCGCTCGCCGCCGGGTTTCAGACCCGACTCCCCGGCTGGGACTGGACCGAGGGTGACAGTCGGTTCCGAAACGGCTGACGGTGCGGGAACAATCCGCTATTCTGTCAAATCTGCGAAGGTCTCGATGACGGCTTCGACTTTCTCCTGGTCGTCCGTCCAGACGCCAGCGAACCCCGGAGGTGGCGGTTCGTCTCCGGTCCCGGTCGCAGCACTCACCTCGGCCCCGCCTTCTTCGCCGATCAGGACAGTAGCGTGGACCGGGTCACCACCCAGGTAGGCGACCGACCAGACGTCGTCGATGGCCGCCGGGTCGACCGGGTGGACGACGACTCCTGACGGCGACGGGAGGTCCTCGTCGTCCGGCACGTAGACGTGGACGGCCAGCCCTACCCGCGTGGCGAGTTGTTCGTAGACAGCTAGCTGGTCGTCGAGGGCTTCGGCCGCCGTGAACGTCGCGTGGAGTTCGCCGTCGTCGATGCGCCAGGCCCGGTCCTCTATCTCCCGGCTCACCGCGAGCATCTGGCGGCGGTCGAACCCGACGAACGTCACGTCTGCTAGCAGGTCGAGCAGCTCCCGATACGACGACGCCCGACGGTCCTCGTCCCAAGGTTCCGACACCGGCGGGTCGACCAGTTTCCGCACCGTATCGAGGCTCGCTCCGCCGAGAAACGTCTCACCTTCACGAACGGTGATGAACTCGCTCCCGGCCGACGCCGACAGCGGGACGTGCTCGACGGACACCATCGCAGTCTTGAAGTGGTCAGTGATTTCGGGCACCGGGTCCGGGCTGTAGACGCGGATCGACCGTGGTTGGCCCACGACCTGGTCGATCATGGCCGCGAGGGACACGGGTTCACTCTTCGGCCCGGAACCGCGTCGAGTCGGTCGTCGCCTCGATGGGTTCCGTCGCTGGCTGTTCGTGTGCGGCTGTCGTTTCGAGGAGTTCCTCGAAGACGATCGGTACGGACGCCATCGTCCACTCGTCCCCGTTGGATTTCAGGACGTCTGCCGTTTCGAGTTTCGGCAGGTGGACGTGAGAAAGTTCGACCGCGACGCTGTTGCGCTCGGTCGTCGTCACGGCCCCGTCGGCCGACCGTGCCGCGAGCCACGTCGAAACGACGTCCGCGAGTTCCTCCCTGGTCGCCGGACCGCGTTCGTGCAGGTAGTACAGGACGTGCCTGCGAACCGGGTCGCTCAGCAGGTCGCAGGCCGTTGCAATCGGTTGGCTCTCGCCCCCGTCGTGTGTCATAGCATTCCCCAGCTTTGGCATCGGGTCCGGTGCCTAAACCCGTTCTTGCAAGGTGCTTCGCCTCGGGTGGCCAGTATCCCCCAGGTATACCACTGCGGAATGGGGGACGGCGGGGCCGTCCCGCAGTGACACACCTTCGAGGCGTTTATTACCGCGCTGGCACACCGTTTCGCCAATGAGCGACACCGAGCAGGAACTCGGCATCACCGAGTCCAAGGAACACGCCACCGGCGAGTGGTACGCCGAGGTCGTCCGGAAGGCCGGCCTGGCCGACTACGCGCCGATGGGTGGCTTCATCGTCACTCGCCCCCGGGGCTACGCCATCTGGGAGGGTATCCAGGACCACCTCGACACCTGGTTCAAGGACACCGGCGTCCAGAACGCCTACTTCCCGCTGTTCATCCCCGAG
>CAZGAX010000233.1:0-2543 GCA_964523745.1 uncultured Halobacteriales archaeon
GAGAACAACGTGCTGTTCGAGCGCGCCGATGAACGGTTAGCGGCCACGTCAGCCGGCCCCTGAAGAGCGGGATAGTACGGGCGTCCGCCGTTTTCGAGTGTGTCAGCGACACAGGGACTAAGCGACAGAACGACCCACCATAGGTGCGAAACCCCACTCTGTACCCTGCACCGTTTCACCTGCCGACTCTAAGAGGTCCGCTCGGAGGTTCCTCGTGACGTTCCACGAGCAGTAACCACGAGGCGGTCAACGTGGCCCGCCATCCCCCGTCATCCCTCCACCAATCGGTCGGCGAGGTAGTCCGCGAGGACGACGGCGTTGTTATGTTCCTCGTCCGTGGCGGCGTAAAGGAGCGTAAGCGTTCCTGATCGAGCGTGTTCGAGCAGTTCTCGGATCTGTTCGGGTCGGTCGACGAGAACGCGGGTACCGTCCTGGGAGTCGGGGGCTCGTAGACGCGTTTGGTGCGGACGGGCATCGTCCCGTCGTCGGTTGGGACCAGCGAACGAAAAAGGTGGTTCGAGAACCGTCCTGGCGACCGACGCTTCTGAACACTCTCACCGGGACTCCCTCGTCGAACCCGGGTGTCCGTCGTCCCGAAGGACATAGAGGTCGAGTGACGTCCCCGTCGTGGATGGGGGTTCGGACGGCGAGTTGCCCGTCTGCCCGGTACGGGAGAGACACCCGCCCGAACGGCCCGTGTCGACCCGCGGGGACTCTCCCGTCCAGTCGTCGGGGACGACTCCGACGAGTTCCAACGTATCCATCCGTACCAAGTGACGGGCCGACTCCAGATGGTCGTTGGCGAGGACCCAGCCGCCGGGACGCAGGTTCGCGTCCACGACGGCCTCCTCGACCAGCCCGGCGTTCCGGAACACGATGAGGTCGGCGTCCATCGCTAGGTCGTGTCCCGTGGCGTCGGCACCGACCGCCTCGTACCCAGCGCGGGCCAGGTCGTCCATCGCGGCCTCGTCGACATCGACGTAGACCACCTGGCTCTCCGGAAACGCCGCGGACGGACTCACGTCGTGTCCCGACCCGGGATGATAGACGACATCTGGGGAAAGGTCGAAATGGTCGGCGACGGCGCGGTACTGAGCGACCCTGTCCGCGTAGGTCACGGGTGTGGAACCGGCGTTCATCGATACGAGGTGGGCAGGACACAGGTCCGTCGGCAGCAGATACCCCGTCTCTCCCGTCTCGGGATCGACCCCGTAGCCCGCCGCGTGGACCTGGGGGGCCGTGTCCCGTACCGGTTTCGTCGCCGCGACGACCGCAGCCCAGTCGGGGTGCTCCCGCCTTCGTGCCTGCTCGACGTAGGTGGCCTCCGCCGCACGGGCCTCGTGATACAGTTCTTTGACCCTGGTCGCGAGCGCGGCCGCCGGCGACATGTCACCCCCGGAAGCGCCTTCGTCGCGGTCCGCGAGGTACTCCCGGACCCCGGCTGGCACCGTCGCGGACTCGTATGGCCACCCCTCGACGAGCCGGTTGTATGCGTCCAGAGCCTCCCGCAACCGGTCGGCCGTCGCCTGGAGATCCTCAACTGTCACGGCCATGGTCCTCACCAGGCGAACGTCCGGCAGGCATGAGGTTCACTTGTTCGGTCCCGTGCGTCCCGAGCATTCGCGGCTCGATTCACCCCGCTGGATTCGAGCCCGGGCGAACGAACGTGTTCGGCAGGACCGTTTTGCCCCCCTGCGACGGTATTTCGGTCGTGACAGAGTACGATGTGCTCGTGATCGGCGGTGGCGTCGCTGGACAAACAGCGGGTAGTTTCGTCGCCCGGGCCGGTCTCGACACGGCACTCTTCGACGGTGGCGACTCGCTGTTGCGGCGGAACGCACACCTCGAGAACTTCCCGGGGTTCCCAGCCGGCGTGAATCCCCGATTGTTGCTGGATCTCATGCGAGACCAGGCCGAGGGGGCGGGATGTGAATGGTACGACCACGAAATAGTGGACGTTGACCGACACGCGGACGGCGGGTTCGTCGTGAAACCTGACGGTGAGGACCGGTGGGTGCACCGTGCCGACCATCTCGTCGTCACGACGCCCGGCAGGACGGACTACCTGAACGAACTCCCGGTCGAGACCCATATGGAAGACGGGAGCACGTTCGTCGACGTGACCCCCGCGGGGCGAACGAATCTCGATGGTCTCTACGCGGCGGGACGGCTGGCCGGAAAACCGCTACAGGCCGCCGTCGCCGCCGGGCACGGTGCCGAGGTCGCTCTCTCGGTGCTCAAGGACGCCGACGTGCCGTTTGCGTTCGACTGGAGCGTCCCGGAAGGCTACTTCACCGACCGCGGTCGCGACATCCCGCCCGGTGTCGAAGAGATTTCAACCGAGCAGCGCCGAGAGCGGGAACGGCGGTCGCTCGAAGTGATGGCGGACCACTTCGCCGACCCGCACCCTGACGATCCGGACCCGCACCCGAGTCTCGAATCTGACAGGGATGGCGAGTAGTGACACCCTCCCACGCGAGGGCCGATATCAGACGTAGACGCGAAGGATGTGACCGCCGCAGTTACACTGGCAGATATACCCC
>CAZGAX010000234.1:0-2520 GCA_964523745.1 uncultured Halobacteriales archaeon
CCGAATAGACGGGAACGTGACGACAATTGTAAAGAATATTTCCGAGTAGTTTCCAACTGTAAATGCCATGCGGCGCCGTCCCATGTCGCGTGGCAGTCCGTGACAATACAGGAATTGATAAAAACGCTTTACTACGATACCGCCGTTCGTTCGAACGAGGGTACTCATGGAAGCAACGAAGCGTGAGGGGGAGGTTCAGGTCGAACTGTTCGTTCGGAACGAGTTACCGCCACCTGCGAGGGAGCGAGCCGACGCCGTCACTGCTCGGCTCGAGGAACTGGACGCGGCCGGGGAGCTCGACGGTATCCAGTGCCACACCTGGGACAAGCGAGTGCCTGTCGAGGACTGCGACACCGCCGTCCGGGACACGTACCTGTCGTTCACCCAGTGGGCGAACGCCGCCGGCGTCAGCCTGCGGCCGTTCTTCCAGACCCGCGAGCACTATTCGAAGGCCCACGGCGAACGAATAGACTGGCTCGTCTTGCCTGCATTCTGTCTGGCGATTTACGAGGGGGACCAGCTCACCGCCGTCTATCCGCACGCCGACGGGGCCGACACGCATACCGTCGAGGACGGTCTGGACCTGTTCCAGCCCGAGGGGCCGGAACCGGTCGACCGTTCGTCTGCGCTCGCAGATTGACGGCAAATTCTTCTCCGACGGCGTATCTACTGCTCACTCCACGGGTCTGAAGCGGTAGCCGTCCCAGGACTGGCTCGCCGCCTCGCGGATACCTGCCTCCGGGTCACGCAGTTCGTCGACGTACACCGGTTCGACGCTGTCACCGGTGGACACCTCGGCGGTCGTGACCTGACCGATGGCCCGGACGGTGTCGTCACCGACTGCGAAGGAGACGATGGCGAGCGTGTTGGGCTCCCGAACGCCGGGCGGCGTCGCCGTGCTCGTGGTCCACGTGACGACCTCGCCGACTCGTTCGGAGAGGTCGACCGTCTCGGCCTGTTCCTCGCGGCACGTCGGACAGACCGGATGGCCTGGGTAGGTCACGTGGCCGTTTGGACACCGGTGTGCGAGCAGTCCAGGTTCGTCGATTTCGGTGCCGTCAGTGCTCATCGCGCACCCTCCAGAATCGTAGTGATGACGCAGTTTCCGAACCCGCCGACGTTGCACGCAAGCCCGACGTCGGCGTCCACCTGTCGGTCGCCGGCCTCTCCCACCAGCTGTTCGTAGATTTCGACGGCCTGTGCGACGCCAGATGCGCCGAGGGGATGGCCCTTTGACTTGAGTCCACCCGACGTGTTTATCGGGAGGTCGCCGTCCATCGTCGTTCGTCCCTCCTGGACCTGTTTCCAGGCCTCACCGTGGTCGGCAAAGTCCAGGCCCTCCATCTGGAGGAATTCGAGGATGGTGAACATGTCGTGGAGTTCGGCCACGTCGACGTCGTCGGGCCCCACGCCGGCCATCTCGTAGGCGCCCTTGCCGCTCTCGACGACGGCGCCCATGACGGTCGGGTCCTCGCGTTCGTGGACAACGTGGGTGTCCGTCGCGCCGTCGATGCCCCGGACGACGACGTACTCGTCGGCGTACTCGTCAGCCACGTCGGCCGGGCAGAACAGCAGGGCTGCACTCCCGTCCGTCACCGGACAGAAGTCGTACAGCCGGAGCGGATCGGCCACGATTGGGCTTTCCAGGACGGTCTCGACGTCGACTTCCTTCTGGAACTGGGCCTTGGGATTCCTGGCGCCGTTGGCGTGGTTCTTGACGGCCACTTCGGCCAGACTCTCGCGGGGTGCGTCGAACCGGTCGAGGTAGGCGCGGGCAGTAAGTCCCGCGAAGGAGGGGAGCGTGACGCCGTGTTTGTACTCGACCGGGTGAGTCAGCGACGCGATAATATCCGTCGACTCGGCGGTCGTCCTGTGGGTCATCTTCTCGCCGCCGACGAGCATCGTCATCTCGCTCGCCCCGGACGCTATCGACTGCCAGGCGGCGTAGATGCCGGCGCCGCCCGAGGAGGAAGTCTGGTCGATGCGCTGGGTGTATGCGGGAAGGAGTCCCAGGTCGTGGGCCAGCATGTTCATGACTCCCGTCTGGCCCTCGAACTCCCCGCTGGCCATGTTCGAGACGTACAGGTGGTCGACGGCGTCGGCGGCGACGTCGGCGTCGTCGAGACAGGCCTGGCCTGCCTCGGCGAGCAAGTCGCGAATCCAGCCGTCTCGCTGGCCGAACTTCGTCATCGAAGCGCCGATGATGGCAACGTCCATGCGCCGACTGTCGACCGCCCCTTTCCTGTTCGTTTCGGTCTAGCCGATCGGTTTCGTCGCTTGATACGAGACCGGACGCCACCGATCTGCCAGCTACGGAATCGATCTGCCTCTTGCAGTATCGCGACAGCCACCGAAGAGGGAAGATGAAAGCCCTCACCTCGCTGGCTATACGATTCAGCAGTCTTCTACAGTACCGCTACTGCAACGACTTCGAAAGCCCTCACCCCGCTGGCGGTCGCTCTGGCGGATATCTTCACTCGCTTCGCTCGTTCAGATAGTGCCGCCAGAGCGACTCCTCTA